>OZ251549.1:0-325000 GCA_965243415.1 Candidatus Marinacidobacterium sp.
GGAGTGCTGCTCGGCGGTTCCGACCCCCGCAAGGACGGGGCGGCGCTGGGCTGGTGAGGCCGGTCGGTCTCCCCGCCCGCTCCCGGCCCGGTCTTGCCGCCGGCAGCGCGCCTGACTACCCTTCCCGGCAGCGAAGTTGAAACCGGATTTCAAGATGAAGCGCGCAGCGGGAAGCCGGCCGGGTCGGGGACGCGGTCTGGCCGGCGCCGCCGCGATCCTGCTTCTCGTCGGGGTAGCGGGCGCGGCGGCCCAGCCGGAGGAAGCGGCCCGGCCGGAGGAAGCGCCGCAGCCGGAGGAGTCGGGCCAGCCGGAACCGGAAGCGCCGCCGGTCGAGAAGGAGGAAGCGCCGCAGGAAGCAACCGGGGAGGAGGAAACGCCGGCGGACACCCTGCCCGGGTTCTCCGAGACGGTGGTCGTCACCGCTTCCCGGACGGAGACGCCGCTGCTGACGGTCCCCGCCGCAGTCACGGTACGCACCGCGCGGGAGGCCGCCGCCGAAGCGCCCCGGGCCTTCGCCGACCTGTTCGAAGGGATTCCCGGGGTCTCCATCCAGGGGAACGCCCGTCGGATCACCGAGACCCCGAACATCCGGGGCTTCTCCGACGAACAGGTGGTGGTGCGCCAGGACGGGGGCCGGCAGAACTTCAACGGCGCCCACGCCGGCCGGTTCTTCACCGATCCCGACCTGGTCGAGCGGGTCGAAGTGCGGCGGGGCGCGGCTTCGGCGCTCTACGGGAGCGGCGCGCTGGGCGGGGTGGTGGCGCTCACCACCCGCAGCGCCCGGAGTTTCCTGGAAGGGGGGCAACGGTTCGGGGGCCGGTACCGGGTCGGCTACCAGTCCAACGGGCGCGACCGCTCGCAGTCCTTCGCGCTGTTCGGGGCGACCGACGCCGTGGAGGGCCTCGCCAACCTGACCCTCGGCGGGACGCGGGAGGCGATCCGGGACGGGAATGGAGACGCGATCCCCAACACCGAAGACCGCGTCCGCTCCACCCTGCTGAAACTGGGCTGGACCCCCTCGGCGGCGTCCCGGCTGGAACTCTCCTACCAGGGGTTCGACAGCGACGGGACCGAGCCGACGAACGCGAACTCGCTCCTGGGGACGCTGGTGGACCGGGACACCGGGTTCGGCGGACTGCGCGCCCGGCTGCGGTTCCGTCCGCCGGAGTCCGACCATCTCGACCTGAACCTGCTCGCCTACCGCAACACGGTGGCGGTGGACGAACGGATGGTGGTCGAGACCCGGCACGACCTCTCCTCGTTCGAGACCCTGGGGTTCGAAGCGGCGAACACGGCCCGCTTCCGCCGGGGGAGCCGGGCGCGGCTTTCGCTGAGCGCCGGGGTCGAGACCTACCGGGACCGGCAGTCGGGGACCCGGGACGGAGCCCCCCGGCTGCAGTTCCCGGACGCCGAGGTCGGCTACTTCGCCGCCTTCGTCCACGGGGACGCGGAGGTCGGCGACCACCTGCGGTTGTCCGGGGGAGTGCGGCGCGACGCCTGGCGGGTGCGCGCCGACCGCTTCGGGGAGCGGGCCGAGGGGCAGCTCTCCCCGCAGGCGACGGTCGGTCTCCGGCTGGGCGACCACGGCTTCCTCTGGGCCGGGGCCGCCCGGGGCTTCCGGGCGCCGAGCCTCACCGAGATGTACGCCGACGGGCTCCACTTCCAGTTCCCCGTCGGGCCGGTGGAGGTCCTGAACTGGTTCCGGCCTTCGCCGGACCTGGCCGCCGAGCGGGGGACTTCGTGGGAGACCGGGGTCCGGGGCGGCCGGGGAGCGCTCTCCTTCGAGGGCGCCTGCTTCCGGCAGACCGTCGCCAACTACATCGCCCAGGAAGTGCTGCTGGTGGACCGGCTCTACCCGCTGACGGTGGACCCGGTGACCGGCGCGGAACTGCTGACCGGTTCGACCTACAACCGGTCGGTGTCCGCTCTCCTTCGCGGCTGCGAGGCCGGCGCGCTGCTGGAACGCCCGCGCTTCCGGATCCGGCTGAACGGCTCGCTGCTGGACACGCTCGACCGGGACGGGGAGACCACGCTGGCGAACGCCCCGGCGAACTCGCTCTACCTGCTCGCCGGCGCCCGGGCGCCCTCGCTGGGCCTGGAAGCGGGCGCGCGGATCCTGGTCGCCGGGGAGCGCCGGCAACTCCCGGAGGGCATCGAGGAATCCGGCGGCTACCGGGTGGTGGACTTCTTCGCCCGCTACGCGCCGGAGAACGGCCCGCTGGCCGGGATGGACTGGACGCTGGCGCTGAACAACGCCACCGACGAGTACTACGCGGTCTTCCCGGCGGTGGTGCCGCAGCCGGGCCGGAGCCTGCGCCTCTCCGCCGCGTACCGCTTCGGCCGCTGAGAAAAGGCGGGCGCAGGGAGTACGGCGCGGAGTCAGGCCCCGAGCCAGCGCTCGACCGGGGTCTCCAGGAAGGTCCCGAGCGGGATCCCGTCACCGCCGACGAGCAGCAGGCGCGGGGAACGAGCGGCGGAGTCGAAGGCGCGCCGGAAGGCGGCGAGTCCCGGCAACGCCCCGGGGGAGCGCCCGCTCTTCACCTCGATGGCGGTCAGCGAGTCGCCGCGGCGCACCACGAAGTCCACTTCCCGGTCGCGCTCCCGCCAGTAGAAGACCTCCAGAGCCCCGCTCGCGGCGGCGGCGACCAGGTGGGCGCCGACCGCCGATTCGACCAGGCGGCCCCGGAACTCCGGGTCGGCGGCGAGGCGGCGCGGGGTGGTCGCCGCCGGGGCCGTCATCAGGGCGGTGCTCAGCACCCGCAGTTTGGGACTCGATCCCCGCCGCCGGAGGGCGTTCCCGGCGTACTTCTGCAGCCCGGTCAGCAGGCCGGCGCCGGAGAGCAGGTCGAGATAGTGGGCGAGCGTGGTGGTGTTGCCGGCGTCCTGCAACTGCCCCAGCATCTTGGTGTAGGAGACGATCTGCCCGGAGAACTCGCAGCCGAGGCGCAGGAGCCGACGGAGCAGCGCCGGCTTGTCCACCCGGGTGAGGAGCAGCACATCGCGGGAGAGGACCGGCTCGACGATCGCGTCCCGCAGGTATGCCGCCCACCGCTCCGGACGGCGCCGGAGCACCGCCGCCCCCGGATAGCCGCCGAAGCAGAGGAACTCGTCGAGCGAGAAGCCGAACGCCTCCCGCATCTCCGGGTAACTCCAGTGCGGGAAGCGGACGATCTCGAACCGCCCGGCGAGACTCTCGGTGAGTCCGCGCCCGACGAGCAGCGGCGCCGAACCGAGGACCAGCACCCGGAGGGGCAGCCCGCTGCGGGTGTCCTCGTCCCAGAGCCGCTTCACCGCTTCGGACCAACCCTCGACCTTCTGGACTTCGTCCAGCACCAGCAGGGCGCCGGCGTGGTCCGGAGACGAGGGAGCGGGCCGCGCCGCCAGCACGCGCGCCGCCTCCCACTGCTGCTCGATCCAGGAAGTGGCCCGCAGCGTCGGCTGGTCGGCGCTGGCGTAGCGGAAGGGCCGGCCCGAACGCTGCGCCGCCTCCCGCGCCGCCTGCCGGGCCGCGGTCGTCTTCCCCGACCTGCCGGGGGCCGGAAACGACTTGGAGGAACCGGCGCGGCTCCGCCAGCCGGGTGACGAGTTCCTCGACCTGCGGCCGGCGGAAGGTCTCCCGATTACTCAATGCACTGTGCATTATTACTCAGGATTCCTCGTATTTCTGCGCCCCCGGCGAAACTCTCGGGGCTGAGCACGGCCCCACTTCCGGGAGGCCGGGGGACCGGCCGGCGGCGCCGGGACGATCGGTGACGGGTTCCTCACGATCGCGAGATCGTGCTGCTCGACCTTTCTCTCGTTTCGTCAGCCGCCGGGGTCGTTCGCGCTCCTCCGGGGGGCCGGCGCGGCGGGCAGCGGTGCGGTAGGCTGAGCGGGTTGCGACACCGGTAACGGAAGGAGGCCCGGAAATGAGCGCGCTGGAAGTGCGGATCGTCGAGATCGAGGCGATCGAGGATCACCCGGACGCGGACGCCCTGGAGATCGCCCGGATCGGCGGCTACCGGAGCATCGTCAAGATCGGCGAGTACCGCGCCGGCGACCGGGTGGCCTACATCCCGGAGGACTCGGTGGTTCCGGAAGCGGTGCTGCGCCGGATCGGTCTCTGGGACGAGGCCCGGGGCAAGGGGCGTTGCGCCGGGAAACAGGGGAACCGGGTCAAGGCGATCCGGCTGCGCGGCGTCGTGAGCCAGGGGCTGCTCTATCCGGCGGCCGAGGTTCCCGACGGCGGCGGCCCGGACAGCGGCGGGGTCGGCGTCGCGGTCGGGGCCGATGTCGCCGGGGCGCTCGGCATCACCAAGTACGAGCCGCCGATCCCGGTCCACATGTCCGGCGAGGTGGCGAATGTGCGCGGCCACACGCTGGACTACGACATCGAGTCGCTGCAGAAGTTCCCGGGGATCCTGGAGGACGGGGAAGAGGTGGTCTTCTCCGAGAAACTCCACGGGACCTGGACCTGCTTCGGGTTCGACCCCGGCCTCGAGCACGACGAGTTGCTCGAGGGCGGGACGATCATCTCCTCGAAGGGGCTCAGCAGCACCGGCCTGGTCTTCAAGTGGAACGAGGCCAACGCGGAGAACCTGTATGTCCGCATCTTCCGGAAACTGCTGCTCGACACCGGTCTCTGGACGCGGATCGTGGAGGCGGCGCGCTCGGCGGGCGAGCCCCTCTACCTGCTCGGGGAGACCTTCGGGCGCAAGGTCCAGGATCTGGAGTACGGCCAGACGACGCCGGCGTTCCGCGCCTTCGACCTCTACCGGGGCGCTCCCCGGGTGGGTCGGTTCGAGTCCCGGACCGCGCTGTTCGCGCAGTTGGCGGACTGGGGGATCGAGTCGGTGCCGGTGCTCTACCGGGGGCCGTTCTCGCTGGCGGAAGCGGAGAAGTGGCGCGACGGCCGCTCGACGCTCACCGACGCCCATGTGCGCGAGGGGATCGTGATCACTCCCGCCGAGGAGCGTTCCTACCCGAAACTCCCGATGGCCCGCGTCCAGTTGAAACTGGTCAGCCCCGACTACCTCCTCCGCCGCGGCAAGACGACGGACTTCGTGTAGGTTCGAGCAGGGCGACTTCGGGGAACGCCGCGCCGGCGGAGCCCGGCGAGAACGCGCCGGCAGTCAGACTCGGCTGCCGGCGAGACGGGAGATCGGGGCGCCGCTTCGAGTCGAGTCGAACGGGCCGTCGAGATGTCCTTCGGCCCACAGGAGGCCGAGGTGCCCCCCGGCTTCGACGGACTCGACGACGCCGGCCACTTCGGCGGCTCGGCAGGTCTCGGTGGTCCCGGCTTCGTTGCGCCAGAGGACGCGCACTTCCCGGGGGCGGAGCACGCCGAGGAAGAACGGGGAGTGGGTCGCCGCAAGCAGTTGGATCTGCCCCACGGCGCCCCGGCACTCTTCGGCCAACTCGGGCAGCAGGCGCGGATGGAGGGAGGCCTCCGGCGTGTCCAGGGCGAGAAGACGCGCGGACTCGGCGTCATGGAGCCGGCACAGCGTGGCGAGAACTTTCGTGGTCCCGCCGGAGGCGAGGCGCGCGGGGAGGGGTTCCGGAAACGAGGTTTCCTCGATCCGGAGGCAGGGACGACCCGTCGCGGCGGTCTCCGACACCAGCCGCCCGAAGCGGGGAATCCAGCGCCGGAGCGGAGCCATGAATCGTCGGAACCGCTCCGGGTCCCGGGCGCTCAGTCGCTGAACGACCTGCGCCAGGTCGGCGTCGGATCCCCCGGGCCCCGGCGGCGACGGACCGGGCGTCGCGTCACGCGATACCCGCCACCCGCGGAGGAACTCCCGGAGCGCCGCGGCGCGGGGGTGATCGCGGAACTGGCCGAACGCGGCGGCGGCGAGCAGATCCGGCGACGAGAGGTGGAAGTCTCGAGGTTCGGCGTCGGCGGTGGGCGTCTCGCCCCCGATCACGCGACCCCGGCCGCGGTCGCAATCGAGAAAACGGAGCGGCGCTTCCCGCGGCCGCGGCTTCCAGCGAAGCCATTCACGAGCCACGATCGGCCCCCTGCCCTGCTCTTCGATCTCCAGGTGGTAGGTAATGGCCGGCGCCCGCTTCCGTTCGCGGTACGCCAGTTCGAAGACGATCGGCCCATCGGAGCCGCGCGTCCGGATTCCCTCGGCTCCCCCGCAGCCGGCCCAGGCGCGCGCGAGTCCGGTACGGAAACACTCCCCGAGGAACGCCACCGCGTCCCCGACGGTGGACTTGCCGCACCCGTTCGGCCCCACCAGCACCGTGAGCGGAGTCAGGTTTCGGAATTCCACCCGACGCAGGACCCGAAAGTTCCGGATCCGCAGCGATTCGAGCCGCACGGAGTCGGGGGCTCTTTCGGACTCATCGGACGCGGCATCCTCGTTGCCGACCCGGCAGCCTCGCCGCGTCCTCTTCGTCACAATTCGGGAACCGTCGCCGATTCACGCGCCGACCGTCCGGTGTCAGTCTGTAGTCGATTGGACGAGCATCTGCTCGAACCGGTCCCTCTGCGACCAGAGCACCACTCCCGACACGTGCCCCACCAAGCAGAAGTGCTCATCCTTCCACACATCGTGGGTGTCGTCGAAAACGGACAGCATCGCCAGTTCGGACTCCTTTTCGCGCAGATGGCGCAGGTCGAGCCACCCTGTGACGACATGCTCGGTCTGACGCATCGCTCCGCTCTTCGACCCGGTGCTCAGGAGGAAAACGAGCGATGTCCGGCCGTTCGCTGCAGTCCGGTAGTCGATGGTCCACTTCCTCCCGGAGAATCCGTTCAGACGAATGCCCCGCTCGTATCCGATATCTCTCTCGGAGAGCCACTCTCCCACCTCGTCACGCATGCTGCCGGCGTCGGGTGTTCTCATGGTGAAGGAAACGCCAGCGACCTGAACGATGGCTTGGGCCAGTCGGAGGACGGCCTCTCCGATCTGTTCCAGTGCGTTCGCCGGCAGTTCCAACTGACCCGCCCGCAACTCGATGCGGAGAGTTCGACAGATGCCATGGATCAACTGCATCTGCTTCGGCGAGCGCTGGTCTGCATCCGACTTCATCTGCAGCCATCCCAAGGCCTCGCCGAAGTCGGTCACGTACCAAGAGTCGCCGCGTTCGGCGACGAACACATCCACCACGCCACCGTCCGGGTACAGCATCGGGGTCGTTACGCGCACTCGCCCGCGGGGCGCGGGCCGGCACGAAAACAACGCCGGCACCGCGCGGGCGACCTGCCGGTACAACTCGTCGACATTCATGCCCACAACTCCTGTGGGACCAAGGGCGTCTGCATGACTCCTTCGTGGCGCAGACGCGCCTCCCCGCAGAACTGCCTCCACACTTCTATGGGTCGATCCCAGGACTCCGTGATGTCGTCCGGCATATACGCCTGCCGGTCCTGGTACTTCTCGCTCCAGGCGTGCTTGTGCGGCCCACCGACGAGACGACCATCGGGATTTCGATGATCGGCGCCGAGATCCAGAGCGTAGATGCGACCCGCGGAGCCATGCACGAGGAGATAGGACAACGTTCCCGCGTCCGGGTTGTAGCGCCCCACGACGATGAGCGGATGGTCGGCGTCGGACCCGACGGACACTCGAAACTTCACGGTTCGAGACCGGCCCGGGTCCGGCGTCCAGACCACGTCCCCCCGGACCGTCTTGGACTTATCGGCGAGGATCGCCTCGAACTCTTCATCGGTCAGTCCCGCGGACGAACTCGCACTCCCTCCCGCTGCCGTCTTCCTGAGTCCGATACGGCCGACCCCTCGGCGTGGATTCTACCGGAAAAAGCCGAGGCACATCGCGGCCTCTGCGCCGACCGCCGGTCCGCACCGTCCGACCCGTGGTTCCCGCCACCGGGGTCGGGCAGCAGCGGCGGGAAGAGTCGGAGCACCCACCCGAAAAAGGCATGGTCAGGGGTGGCGCCAGGTTTCGACGATTCGGGTTCCCTCGCCGCCGGGGGCCCAGATGACGAGGGCCTTCACCGGGGGGCCGTCGGGGTCGGTTCGGTGGTTCACCTGCGACGGGGGGCGGACGAAGCCGAGGTCGCCGGGGCCGAGGGTCTCGGAGACGCCGTCCACGACATGTTCCAACGCGCCGGAGAGGACATAGAAGACTTCGGTGGCGCCGTGGCGGTGGTCGCCGGAGTCCGTGCCCGGCGGGAAGGTGATCTCCCCGACCTGCAATTCGCCGCCGCCGAGGTTCGACTCGGAGAGGAGGAGGCGGATCTCGGTGCCGCTCGCGCTCCGGAAGGAGCCGAGGTCGGCGGCGGATGCGTCCTGCGGGGCGGCCGCTTCGGCAGCGGGGGGCGAACGGTGGAGGCCGAGCGCGGCGGCGGCGGCGATTCCGAGCGCGAAACCGAGGGCGGCGACGGTGGAACGGGAAGGGGCGAAGGAGGATCGGCTCATTCCCCGAACGGTAACCGCCGGGCCCGCCCGGAGGCCGGGGAAGGGTCCGCTACCGGGATTCCGGGTCGCGGTCGGAGGTGCGCCGGCGGGCGATGCGGTCGAGTTGGGGCTGGATGGCGGACATCACCGCGGCGAAGACCACCAGCGCCCAGCCCACCGAGAGCACCAGTTGGGCGCCGGTGAGCAGCCGGGCGGCGCCGGAGGCGGGAGTGATGGGGGAGTAGGGCTCGGCGATCGCCGCATAGAACGAGAACAGGATCCAGTCGCCGACGCCGGCGCCGGCGGCCCCCGAGAAGGAGCCGGGGTGGAACCGCTCCAGCATCCCGGAGAAGCCGGCGAAGACCACGATGATCGCCAGGTAGCCGATGGCGAAGCCGCCGATGGGGATCCACATCACCCGCAGGTACTCGGCGAGGTCCAGGTACACCCGGAGCCTCGGGCGGAGGAAGCCGGCGAGGGCGCGGGCGCCGAGGAACACCGGCAGCGGGACCAGGATCAGCGTGGACGCCGCCCGGAGCGCCGCCTCCGGGAGCGGGCGGTCCGGGCGGGCTTCCAGGACGCTGATGAGCGTCACCAGGACGAACATCGCCAGGAAGGCCGCGAGCAGGAGGAGCGGCGGACGCGGGAATCCCCGACCGGAAGCGTCCCGGCCGAAGAAGCCGGCGTAGAAGGTGGTCGCCGGAACCACCACCAGCGCCCCGACGGCGCCGAGGACGCCGAGCGGCCCGAGGAGCAGGCCGAAGCCGAGGAGGCCGGAGACCAGGAGCGACTCCCGGGCCGCCTCCCGGTATCCGGCGCTGCGGGAGGGGCCGAGTCCCTCCATGAGGCCGACAGCGAGGGCCAGCACCGGCGGGATGAGCGGCCCCGGGTTCGCGGAGTACCCGGCGGCGATGAGCGTCGTGGCGACCCCGACCAGGACGCCGACGAGGATGCCGATCAGCCGCCCGTTCCGGTCACCGAGCCGCAGGCAGAGGCCGAGGCCGACCGCCAGGCCGGAGACCGCGCCGAGGGCCACCCGGTCGGGGGCCGCGGTCGTCGCCCAGCCGAAGGGAACGGTGACCAGGGCCACCGCCGCCGCCACCTGCGCGGCGTGAAGGGCTCGGCGGCCGATCCGGCGACCGATATGGCCGCCGATCCGACGACCGAAATGGCGGCCGATCCAGTGTCCGATCCGACGACCGATCGGGGCCCGGCGACCGGAGCCCTCGGCGGACGGGGGAGAAGACAAGGGCGGGGTCGCAACGGCGCCCCGGGCCGGCGCCGCGCTCCAAGTTTTTCACAGGTCGGCGGGCGCGCCTCCGGTGCCGAAACCCGGCGGTGCGGGCCCCGGGCCGGCGCTCTCGAGTTCCCGGAGAAATCGGTCGGGACGCCCGGAGGAGGACCCGGTATCCCGTCGCCGGGGCGAACCGGCCGGGTCGTTCGGGGTGACCGACTCGAGCGGGGCCGATCGGTCCCGGAGGACCCTCGCGGTGTCCCGGGGTCGGGACTTCCCCGGGGCGCTGCGGGCGGCCCTCCTGCGGGCGGGTGCGGTTCGGGGCGCGGGGCCCTCCATCCGTCGCGACCGCGAGGAGCCGGGCACGGCGGCGGCGGCACTCCGCCGGCGTCGGTCGGTCGGCGCCCGAGGGGCGCCCGGCCGGCGCGCCGCCCGCTCCGGGGGGAGTGGCGGAGGCAGGGACGGATCTTCCGCTTCCCCGGGTTCCGGTACGCCCCGGCGCGGACTTGCGAAGAGGCCGGATCCCATCGGGAACGGGCGGCGGCTACTCCCGCGTTCCGGGCGTGGGCCGAACGGCGGGGGCCCGGAGCCGGACCCCTCGCTCCCCGACCGCCGACCGGCCGGACAGCGGCGAGGCGGCGGCCGGATCGAGGCGCGGCCGGGGTTCGCGGCCGTTACCGAGCCGTGATGGTCGGCGAAGCCGAGCAGTCCGGGCGGCGCCGGGCGTCTTCGTTCATCGAGACCCTGCGCCCGGACGGGCCAACTGTCACCGGCGGGTCGGAAGCCGGGAGAGCGGCCCGGCACCCTCGCCGGCGCGCTTCAGGACGAATCTGCCGGAGCCCGGGCCGGGGGCGGGACTCCGCGGGCTTCGGCCGTTACCGGGCCGAAGTGCTCGCGGAAGCCGAGCGGGCCGGGGCGGCACCGGACTTCTTCGTTCATCGAGACCCTGCGCCCGGACGGGCCAACGGTCACCGGCCGGCCGGAACCCGGGAGAACGGCCCGACACCCTCGCCGGCGGGCACTTCAGGATGAGTCTGCCGGAACCCGGGCCGGGGGGACCGGATTCCGGGGGCTCCGGGCGTCACCGGGCCGTGGTGCTCGCGGAAGCCGGGCGGGCCGGGCAGCGCCGGGCGTCTTCGTTCATCGGATCCCCGCGCCCCGGCGGGGCCGCCCGTCAGCGGCAGGTCGGACGCCGCGCGAGCATTCCGAAACCCTCGCCGGCGGGCGCCGCCGGCCGAATCGGCGGGCGCCTCAGGCGGAATCGGCGGGAGGCCGGGCCGGGGGCGCGATTCCGGGGACTTCCGGGCGAGGGTCCCCGGCGGGCCGCTCCGGGGCGGTCGCGGAGCGCCCGGGGCCACCGGAACCCGCAGCGCGGGCGGCGGCGCGCTGGCGGACGGCTTCGTAGAGGGCGATGCCGGCGGCGACGGACACATTCAGCGAGCGGGCGCTTCCCGCCTGCGGCAGCGAGAGCAGGAGATCGCAGCGCGCCGAGACCCCCGGACGCAGGCCGCGGCCCTCGGAACCGACCACCAGCGCCACCGGCTGGGTCCAGTCGAACTCGTGCCAGGGCGCCGCGCCCTTCGGGGTCAGCCCCACGGTCCAGAACCCGGCCCGACGGAGCGCCAGCAGAGCCGCCCCGGCCCCGGAGACGCGCACCAGGCGGGCGGAGGCGAGCGATCCCGCGGAAGCGGCGACCGCCACCGGGGAGGGCGGCGCCGCGCCCCGGCGGGGGACGAGTACTGCGTCCACGCCGGCCCCGTCGGCGGTGCGGACCAGCGCGCCGAAGTTCCGGGGGTCCTCGATCCGGTCGAGCAGCAGGAGGAGGTCCGGGGTCGGGTCGGAGGCCAGGAGGTCGGGGAGCGTGCCCCAGCGCACCGGGGAGACCTCGGCGGCGGCGCCCTGGTGGCGGAGTGGCGGACCGGCGGCGCCTCCGGACGCTTCCGCGGCCAGCCGGGCGGCGAGGCGGTCGAGACGGTCGTTGGGGAGCCGGTGCACCGGGACACCGCGGGCGCGGGCGATCTTGAGCAGGGCCTGGTGCCGGGGCTCCAACCGCCCGGTGCGGAGGAGCACCCGGCGAACCTGCTCCGGGACGGTCTGCAGGGTCTCCGCCACCCGGGCCGGGCCGAAGACCCAGGTCGGCTCGGTCGCGCCGCCGCCGGGCGCCGGTTCCGTCCGCGCCGGCTCCCCGCTCCGGGGCTTCCCGTCCTTGCGGGGCTTTTCCTCGCTCCGGGGTCTCCCGTCCTTCCGGGGATTCCCGTCCCTGCGCGCCTTCTCCTCGCTCCGGGGCTTCCCGCCCCTGCGGGGATTCCCGTCCTTCCACCCCTGCTCCTCGCTCCGGGGCTTCCCGCCCTTGCCGGGCTTCCCGTCCTTCCGTCCCTTCTCCTCGCTCCGGGCCTTCCCGTCCCTGCGGGGATTCCGGTCCTTCCACCCCTGCTCCCTGCTCCGGGGCCTCCCGTCCTTCCGGGGCTTCCCGTCGCTCCGGGCCTCTTCGGCCTTGCGGGGCTTCCCGTCGTTGCGGGCCTTCTCGTCGCTCCGGCGCTTCCCGTCCTTGCGGGGCTTCTCCTCCTTCCGGAGATTCTCCGGCTTCCGGACCTCGTCCTCCCGGCGCGGCTTCTCCGCCCGCCGCGCCTTCTCCTCTTTCCGGGCCGGCCCCTCCCTTCGGGGTCC
This sequence comes from Candidatus Marinacidobacterium sp., assembly GCA_965243415.1. GTDB lineage: Bacteria > Acidobacteriota > Vicinamibacteria > Marinacidobacterales > Marinacidobacteraceae. The sequence goes on from OZ251549.1 coordinate 12,246, forward strand.
CCTCTCCCTCCGGACCTTCCCGTCCTTCGCGTCGGTCTCGCCGTTCCCGCGCCGGCGGGAGGGCGTCCGGGAGCGGTCGCTCATGGAACCGGGGGCCCCGCCCCGGGGGCGTCCTCCCCCTTGTCGGGCCGGGAATCCGGGAGTGGGGCCGGATCGCGATCGGAGAGGGGATCGGAGAGGGGATCGGGGAGAGGATCGAGGCGGACGAGAGCCTGGACCGCCAAGCCCTCACCCCGGCCCGGGAATCCCAGGCCGTCGGTGGTGGTGGCCTTGAGGCCGACAGCGCCCGGCAGGGTCCCCAGCACGGCGGCCACCGACTCGCGGACCTCCTGGCGCCGGGGGGCCAGGCGGGGTTTCTCGCCGATGACGATCAGGTCCGCCTGGCCCGGCGCGTAACCGCCGGCCGCGGCGATCTCCACCGCCCGGCGGAGGAATCGGCCGCTCGCCGCGCCGCGGAGGCTCTCGTCGCCGGAAGGGAAGAGGGAACCCAGGTCCGGCGCGGCCATGGCGCCGAGGACCGCGTCGGCGAGCGCGTGGAAGAGCGCGTCGCCGTCCGAATGGCCGAGGAGCGCCGGCGCCTCCGGGAACGGCACCCCGCCGAGGACGCAGGCCCCCGTCGTCCCGAAGCGGTGGGCGTCGAAGCCGAATCCCAGGCGGGCCGGCCCCGCGCCCCGCCCCTCGCCGCCCGGGCCGGCCGGGAGCGCCGCGCGGAGGGCGTCGAGATCCGCGGGCGTCGTCACCTTGAGGTTCCGGGGACTGCCGGGGACCGCCGCCACCGGGTGACCGGCGGCCCGGACCAGGGACGCCTCGTCGGTCCCGGTGAATCCCCTTGCCGCCGCCGCTTCGAGGGCCTCGGTGAGGAGGCCGCGGCGGAAGCACTGCGGCGTCTGCGCGGCGCCGATCGCTTCCCGGGGCAGGACTTCCCCGAGGCGCCCCTCCGGCCCCAGGCGCCACAGGGTGTCCGTCGGCGGCGTCACCGGGGCCGCGGCGCCGAATTCCGCCCCCGCCCGGAGCACCCGCCGGATCAGGTCGGGCGGCGGCGCCGGCCGGGCGCCGTCGTGGACGGCGACCAATTCCGGCAGTTCCGGTGGGGACGCCTCGGCCCTCCCCATCGCCGGCGCGGCGGCGAGCGTCCGGAGGGCGAGCCGCACCGACTCCTGCCGGGTGGCGCCGCCGGGGCAGAAGCGGAGCCGGTCGCCGGCGAAAGCGAGGAACGGCGCCACGCGCTCGCGCCAGGCCGCGAAGCCCGCCGCCGGGAGCGCCACCGCGACGCGCTCGATCCCCGGCGCCGCGAGCAGCGCCTCGGCGGCCCGGGTCAGCAGCGGACGCCCGCCGAGGGGGAGGAACTGCTTGGGGAGATCGCTCCCGGACGACGACGATGACGCCGACGCCGCCGAGAACCGGGCGCCGGCGCCGGCGGCCACCACCACCGCGTCGGCGCGGGGCGCCGCGCCGGAGAGCGGGAGCGCCACTAGAAGGAGGCGGCGAGCGCCCCGTCGAGCCGGGTCACCGGGAGGATCTCGATGCCCTGCGGCCGCTCGGCGCGGCGCAGTTTCCCGGGATTCAGCAGCGCCCGGCGGAACCCCAGCCGGTAGGCCTCCTTGAGGCGCAGCGCGGCCTGGCGCACCGGGCGAATCTCCCCGGAGAGACCGATCTCGCCCAGGAAGACCGCCCCTTCGGGGAGCGCCCGCCCCTTCCGCCGCGAAACGACCGCGGCAAGCAGTCCCAGGTCGGCCGCCGGTTCGGTCACTGCCAGGCCCCCGGTCACCGAGACATACACATCGCTCTTGGCGAGCCCGCCGGCGCCGTTCGACTCGAGCACCGCGAGCAGCACCGAGAGGCGGCCGCTGTCGAAGCCGACGGTCACCCGGCGCGGATAGGCGAGCGGGCTCTCCGCCAGCAGCGCCTGCACCTCGGCGAGGATCGGACGCTGCCCTTCGAGGGTGCAGACCACCGCCGAACCGGGCTTGGGACCGGCGTCGCCGGAGAGGAACAACTGCGAGGGGTTCTCCACCGGGACCAGCCCCCGGTCGGTCATCTCGAAGACGCCCAGTTCCCCGGCCGGGCCGAACCGGTTCTTCACCGCCCGCAGCAGTCGGTGCGACTCCCGGCGGTCGCCCTCGAAGTAGAGGACGGTGTCCACGATGTGCTCGAGCGCCCGGGGGCCGGCGACGCCGCCGTCCTTGTTGACCTGGCCCACCAGCCAGACCGGGGTCGTGGTGCGCTTGCCGTAGAGCACCAGCGCCGACGCCGCTTCCCGGACCTGGGTGATCGTCCCCGGCGCCCCGCTGATCCCCGGCGAATAGACGCACTGCACCGAGTCCAGGACGACCAGGCGCGGCTGCAGCTTCTCCGCCGCTTCCAGGATCTTCGGGATCTCGGTGGCGGAGTAGAGGAACAGGCTCTCCGGCGCGACGCCCAGCCGGTCGCCCCGGATCCGCAACTGCTGCTCCGACTCCTCGCCGCTCACATAGAGCACCGGGGCCCGGCCGCGGGCGGCGGCGGCGGCGACCTGGAGCAGGAGGGTGCTCTTCCCGGCGCCCGGTTCGCCGGCCACCAGCACCGCCGACCCCGGGGTCACGCCGCCGCCGAGGACCCGGTCGAGTTCCCCGATCCCGGAGGAGGGCCGGGGGCCGAGGTCCGCGGCCACCTCCCCCCAGGGGGTCGGGGCGGCTTCGTTGCCGCCGAACGCCGCCGCCGCGCCGCGCCAGGTCCCCTTCCCGGCGGCAGCGGGCGCCGCGGCCGCCGGGGGCGCCTTCACCAGCGGCTTCCGGGCGCGGCAGGCCGGGCAGTAGCCGAGCCAGCCGGTGCGCTCGTGACCGCACTCCGAGCAGAAGAAGCGCTCCGGCGGCGCCTTGGGCACGGCGGTTCGGCCCCTCCCGGCTCAGAACCCGGGATCGCTGTCCGGGTCCGGGGGCATCCCGACCTCTTCCGGCGGGTACTCGCCGGGCCCCCCGGCGTCCCCGGAGAACGCCGACTCGTCGATCGCCTCGAAGCGGGTGAACCGGTCGAGCCAGGCCAGGCGCACCACGCCGGTGGGCCCGTTCCGGTTCTTGGCCACCAGCACCCGTCGGACCTCCTGGGGCGGGGCCGCCGGCGCGTCCTCGCCCTCGCCCCGGGCCGCTTTCCGGCGCTCGCGGTGGATGAAGAGGACGATGTCCGCGTCCTGCTCGAGGGCGCCCGACTCGCGGAGGTCGGAGAGCCGGGGCTCGGTGAAGTCGCGCTGCTCGGGGGCGCGGCTCAGTTGGGAGAGCGCCAGCACCGGGACCTCGAGTTCCTTGGCGAGCAGTTTCAGGGAGCGGCTGATGTCGGCGATCTCCAGGTTCCGGTTCTCGAACCGGCGCCGGCCGTCGTCGGCGTGCATCAACTGCAGGTAGTCCACCACGATGAGGTCGAGCCCCGGGTCGCGGCGCTGCTGCCGGGACTTGGAGCGGATCTCGATGGGGGTGACGGTGGAGTCGTCCACCCGGATGGGCATCTCCCGGACCTGCCGGTTCGCGTTCTGGATGCGCTGCCGGTCGGACTGGGAGAGCATCCCCGGGAGCGAGAGTTGGCGGGCGTCCACCCGGGCGTGGGAGAACAGCAGGCGGATCGCGATCTGTTTGACCGGCATCTCCAGGCTGAAGACGAGCACCCGTTTCCCCTGGAGAGCGGCGGCCAGGGTGATGTTCAGCGCCAGACTGGTCTTGCCTTCTCCCGGCCGCGCGCCGAGGAGGATCAGGTCCGAGCGGCGCAGCCCGCCCATGAGGGCGTCGAGGGGGTCGAGACCGCTGCGGATGCCGCCGAAGTCCTCCCGCAGCCGGTCGGCCTCGGCGGCGATCGGGTCGGTGGCCTCGCCGATCGGGACCGGGGCCGCCGACTGCGACCGCTCGGCGATCTGGAACAGTTGGCGTTCCGCGTCCTCGAGCAACGCCCGCGGTTCCCGGCCGGCGACTTCCCGGGTGATCCCGGCGCCGTAGCGGTACAACTGGCGGGAGAGGGCGTGGCCGCGGACGATCCCGGCGTACTCGGCGGCGTTCGTCGACAGCGCCAGCGCGTCGTACAACTCGGCGAGGTAGCCGGCGCCCCCGGCGGCGGCCAGCGAGCCGCTGCGGTCGAGGCGGGAGCGGACGGTGATCGCGTCCACCGACTCGTTCTCCCGGTCGAGATGGCAGACGGCCTCGAAGACCTTCCGGTGGCGCGCATCGAAGAAGTCCTCGGCGGTCAGGACCTGGAGGACCCGGTCGAGTTGCTGGCGGTCGAGGAGGACCGCGCCCAGCACCGCGCGCTCGGCGGCGAGGTCGTGCGGAAGAGCGAGGGGTTCGTCGGCCACCGGCGGGTTCTCAGGGGGCGGAGGCGACCGCGGGAGGCGGCGGCAGGGGAGTCTTGGCCGGCCCCCCGGTGATCGGGAGCCGGGTCGGAAACCGCACCGGAGGCCCGGTCGGAAGCCGGGGGAACGGGGGCGTCAGCGCCGGCAGCGGCTCGCGGGACGGAGACCGCGGGCCCGGCGGCGGGCGAAGAGCGGCGCGCACCGGAAGCGGGCCGCTGCCGAAGGGGCCGCGACCGCCCCGGAGGCGGGACCGGCGGGCGGTTCCGCGCGGGGCGGCCGGGGCCGGCGAAGCGTGGGGTGGCCGCTCCGGCACGGGCCGCCGCGCGGGGCGCTACTCCGCCGGGGGGGCGGGTTCGGCGCCGGCCGGGGCTTCGGCGGCGTCGCTCTCCGGGGAGTCCGCGACGGAGGATCCCCCGGCGGCTCCGTCGGCGGATTCGGCAGCGGACTCGTTCGGGGATTCGGCAGCGGACTCGGCAGCGGACTCGGCCGGGGACTCATCCGGGGACTCATCCGGGGACTCCGCCGCCTCGGCCGGGGCCTCCGCGGTCGGCGGGGTGAGCACTTCCGCCCGGTCGCCGAGGCTCTCCACCGCGAGGGCGGTCACCTCCACCGCGAGGACCACCTGCACCTCGGGATGCACCCGGATCGTCACCGACGACTCCCCGAGCCGGCGGATCGGGCCGCCGAGGATGATCCGGTTCCGGGCGATGGTGAACCCCTGCTCCTCGAGGCTGCGGCTGAGGTCGAGGACGGACACCGAGCCGTACAACTCGTCGGTGTCGGTCTTGACCCGGCGTTCGAAGCGCAGGACGCGGCTTTCGAGTTCGCCGGCGAGCGCCTTCGCGGCTTCGAGTTCCTCGACGCGCTGCACCGCCCAGGCCTTCCGCGCCTCGGCGACTTCGCGGCGGTTCTCCTCGGTGACCGGGAGCGCGAGGCCCCGGGGCAGCAGGAAGTTGCGGGCGTAGCCGGCCCGGACATTCACTTCGTCGCCCGGTTCGCCGAGCGTCTCCACCGGCTTCCTCAGCAGCAGGCGCATGGCGTCACTCGTAGGGCAGGAGCGCCATCTGCCGCGCCCGCTTGATGGCGACGCGGATCTTGCGCTGCAGGCGCGCCGAGGCGCGGGAGACGCGCCGGGGCACGATCTTGCCCCGGTCGCCGATGAACTCGCGGAGGAAGTCCACATCCTTCCAGTCCACGCGCTCGACCCCGTTCAGGGCCGGGTTCACCCGCACCCGCCGACTGCCGCGGCGGCGGCGGCGCGGGGGGTTGCTCGTTTCGCTCACGAAGCGTTCTCCTTCTGCTTCTCGGTGTCGGCGGCCTTCGCCGGCTCGGGCCCGGGGGCGGGCGCGTCGTCCGCGGCGGCGGGCGCGGACCCGGCCGCCCCTCCGCCGGAGTCGGAACCGGAGGCCGCCGCCGGGGAAGCGGCGGACTCGCCGGAACGCTTCCCGGAGCGGGCCCCGGAACCCGACGAGGATCCCGAAGCGGACGCCGCCGAGCGGGCCTCGGCCTCGGCCGCGGCGGCCGCAGCGGCGGCGGCCGCCTCCTGCTCCCGCTGGGCCTTCGCGGCGGCGCGGGCGGCGCGCTCCTCCCGGCGGCGGATCTCGGCGGCCTGGTCGGCCTCCCGGGTCTCCTTGTCGGTCCGCAGCACGATGAACCGGAGGACGCCCTCGGCGAGACGCACCCGGCTCTCGATCCCGCCGATCGCCTCCGGCGGCGCGTCGAAGTAGCAGAGCATGTAGAGGCCTTCGTGGCGCCCACCCACCGGGTAGGCCAGCCGCCGCCGCTCCCAGGCCTTCAGGCTCACGATCTGCCCGCCCTGCCCTTTCACGATTCCCTCGACCCGCTCGACCACGGCCAGCGAAGCCGCCGAGTCGAGCGTCGGGTCGAGGATGAACATGAACTCGTAACCGTTCATTCCCGAATGTCTCCTGCGCCGCGGCGCGGCGCGATGGCGGCCCTCTCCCGCATCCTCAGGCCGGGGTGCGGTTGAACCGGTTCATGGCGGCGTCGAGTCCCTCTTCGAGCGCGGCGCCGATCGCGGCCGCCGCCCGGACGAGCAGGTCTTCCACCTGCTCCTCTTCGCCGGCGGCGAACGGGGCGAGGACATGGTCCGCCGGGTCTTCCCCCGGGGGCGGGGCGCCGACGCCGAGCCGCATCCGCGGCACTTCGGTGGTCCCGAGCGCCCCGAAGATGGAGGCCAGCCCGTTGTGCCCGCCGTCGCTGCCGCGCCTCCGGGTGCGGATGGCGCCGAGCGGCAGGGCGGTGTCGTCGCAGACGACGAGAGCCGCCCCGGGCTGGACCGAGTCGGAGGCCAGGCAGCGCCGCACCGGGCCGCCGCTGCGGTTCATGTAGGTGGTGGGCCGGAGGAACGCCACCGGTCGGCCGGCGATCTCCGCTTCCACCAGTTCCCCGCCGTCGAAGTGGCGGCGGCGGCTCTCCCGGCCTTCGAGGAGCGCCGCCAGGGCCTCGAACCCGATGTTGTGCCGGGTGCCCTGGTAGCGGGCGCCGGGATTCCCCAAGCCGACGACGACGCGGATGGGCGCCGGGGTCGGCGCCTCCGCCGGCGTCCGGCCCGGGTCGTTCCCGACCGTCGCCGACCCCGCGGCAGGAGGCCCGGCGCGGAACGCCGCGGCGGGGATTTCCATCGGCACCGTCGGACGCCCCTCTGCCGGACTCAGACCCGGCAATCGGCGCCGCCCCGGTCGGTCCCGCGCTGCGGAAGACGGCCGGCCCGGGGAAGGCCGGTGGAAGCGTCCTTCACTCGGAGGCCGCCTCGTCCGTGGCCGGCGCCTCGGCGGGAGTCTCGCCGGCGGGCTTCTCCTCTTCCGTCTCCTCGGTGACCTTCGGCGCCGAGACATGCACCACGACCACTTCCGGCTCGGTCAGGAGCCGCAATCCCTCCGGCAGTTCGATGTCGGAAGCGCGGACGGTGTCGCCGTAGTCGAGGCGGTCTACGACCAGCGGGAGGTTCACCGGGATGTCCCGGGGCCGGCAGACCACCGACAGCGAACGGGTCACGAAGTCCAGGTTGCCGCCGCGCTTCACGCCCACCGAGTCGCCTTCGAGGTGGACGCCCACCTGCCAGACCGCTTCCTTCTCCAGGTCCACCCGGAGGAGGTCCGCGTGGAGCAGCGCGTGGTCGAGCGGGTGCAGTTGGTAGTCGTGGATCATCACCTGCTCGGCCTCGGCGTCGCCTTCGACTTCGAGGGAGAAGATGGTGTTCACCCCCCGGGGCGAGCGGATGATTTCGACGAGCCGGCCGGGAGGCAGGGAGAGGGCCCGCGGCGGCGCGGCGCGGCCGTACACCACCGCCGGGATCAGGCCCGCGGCGCGGAGCCGGCGATTGGGGCCTTTCCCGACCTGGCTGCGGGACTTCGCGGAAACGGTGGTGTCGGACATCGGGGGGTGGTCGGGGGTCTCCGGAGAGGATCGGGGTCTGTCGGCGGCGGCGGGTCAGGAGGGGAGAGAAGGGGGGGTGGGCCGGAGGAACGGGGAGGGACGACCACCGGCAGGCGATCTCCGGCAGGGACGACCGGCCCCGCGATTCGGGCGGGCCGCAGCGAACTCCCCCGAGGCGGAGGATCCGGCGACCGGGGAAGTCCGGTTCCGGGAAGCCGCGGTGGGGCGCGCGCAACGGGTCTTCCAACGGAACGACCGCTCGGCAGACCCTCCGGCGCCGACGCTCGCCGGGACGCGAGGCGAGCCGCCGTGTCCTCCCGGAAAATCGGGCGCGGAGTCTAACAGTCCGGGGAGCGCCCGATCGTCCCGGATCCGATCCCCGCGGGGCCGCCCCCGCCGGGCGCGCCGCGGCGGTTCGGAATCCCCGGTTCGGAGGAACTCTCAGACGAAGAGGGAACTCACCGAGGTCTCGCCGTGGACGCTCTCGATGGCGCGGGCGAAGAGGGGGGCGACGGAGAGCACCGTGAGCCGGGAGGCCGACGCCTGCACCTCGGGGTCGAGCGGGATGGTGTCCCCCACGATCAACCGTTCGAGCGACCCCTCCTCGACGCGGCGCGCCGCGGACCCGGAGAGGACCGGATGGGTGCAGACGGCGATCACCGAACGCGCCCCCGCTTCCCGCAGCGAGGCCGCGGCCCGCACCAGGGTTCCCGCCGAGTCCACGATGTCGTCCACCAGGACCGCGGTGCGCCCGCGCACATCGCCGACCACATGCATGGTCTCGATGTCGTTGTCGGCGCCCCGGCGCTTGTCCATGACCGCGATGCCGACGCCCAACTTCTTGCCGTAGGCGCGGGCCCGTTCCACGCCGCCGGCGTCCGGCGAGACCACGATCGGGCGCTCCGGTTCCAGGCTCTCGAGGAACTCGAGCATCACCGGCGCCGCGAACAGGTGGTCCACCGGGATGTTGAAGTAGCCCTGGATCTGGCCCACATGGAGGTCCATGGCGATGACCCGGTGGACGCCGGCCACGGTGAGCAGGTCGGCGACCAACTTCGCCGAGATGGGGACCCGGGGGCGGTCCTTGCGATCCTGGCGGGCGTAGCCGTAGTAAGGGATCACCGCGTTGATCCGGGCCGCGGAAGCGCGCTTCAGGGCGTCCACCATGATGAGCAGTTCCATCAGGTTCTCGTTCACCGGGGGAGAGGTGGACTGCACCACGAACACATCGGCGCCGCGCACGTTGTCGTGGATCTGGAACCGCACTTCGCTGTCGCGGAACCGCCCCAGCGAGGCGGAACCCAGCCGGAGTCCCAGGTGGTCGGCGATCGCGCCGGCGAGGGCCGGGTTCGAACTGCCGCCGAAGACCTGCAGTTGCCCGGCGAAGCCGTGCACCGTGCTGCCGCAGTCGCCGTTGCCGGACCGGGTCCCGGCGGGACGGTTCATCGCCGGTTCGGGGCGGTCCCGGAGAGGGGGACGGGAACGGACGACGGCCGGCGGGAGAGCGGGGTCCGGGTGCCGGAGCGGGCGGCGGGCGCTGGGGCGGAAGGATTCGAACCCTCGTAAACCGGAACCAAAATCCGGCGCCTAGCCCCTCGGCCACGCCCCATGCGCCGCCCGCCGCAGCGACCCGGTTCCGCCGGCGGTCGGGTCGCCGGCCGGCGGGAAGCCGCGGTCACGGCGAGAACCCGCTCCGGGCGGCGCGCTGTTCCGCCCGGGACAGGGTACGGGTGGCGAGCGCCCGGCAGTCCCCGTCGGGAAGTCGGCCCCCCGGTCGGCCCACCTGCTGGCCGTCGAGGTTCCGGGCCGCCCGCTGCGCCGCCGCCGGGCTCCCGAAGACGCCGAACACCGCCGACCCGCTGCCCGACAGGGCGGAGACGACGGCTCCCTCGGCTTCGACGGCCCGCCGCATTCCGGGGACGGTCGGCCCGGACGGAAGCGTTTCGAGCACCGCCGACTGCTCCAGATCGTTCCGAAGGTCGTGCAGCGGGAAAGGAAACGAACGGGCCCCCCGAAGGTCCCCGCGCCCGCCGAAACCCCCGGAAGGGGCGGCGATTCTACCAGCCGGCGCAGCGCCGCCGGACAGCGCGTTCCGCGACCGGAAACGCGGCGGGAGGCCGCGGTAGGCGTCGGCGGTGACGATCCCGTACGGCGGGAGCAGCAGGACGACGGCCAAGTCCGGCGCCGCGTCTCCCGGCGACTCCCGGAGCGGGAACACCGCGTCGCCCCGGCCCCCGGCGAGGGCCGGCCCGCCGTAGAGGAAGTAGGGGACATCCATCCCGATCGCGGCGGCCATCCGGTGGAGCGCCGCGCGGGAGAGGCCCAGGCGGAACAGGCGGTCGAGGCCGATCAGCGTGGCCGCGGCGTCGGAACTGCCCCCGCCCAGCCCCCGCCCGGCGGGGATCTCCTTCCGCAGGCGGAGGCGAACCCCGGGCCGGGGCGCCCCCGGCGCCGCCCGGCGCCGCCGGACCCGCTCGATCCGCTCCGCCGCCCGGAGCACCAGGTTCTCCGGGCCGGCGGGGATCCCGGGTGCCTCCGGCCCCTCGATCTCCAGGCGGACGCCGGTGCCGCCGACCTCCAGGGTCAGGGTGTCCCACAGCGCGATCGCCGCCAGTCGCGTCCGGATCCGGTGGTAGCCGTCCGCTCGCCGACCGAGGACGCGGAGGCCGAGGTTGATCTTCGCCGGCGTCCGGATCGTCAGGAGGCTGTCGCCGGCGGAGTCGGCCGTCGGGGCCGCGGCGGCCGCACCGCCGGGCCACGGGTTGACCGCCGAGCGCCGGTCACGGGCCGAGGCCGTCTGCCCGCCGCCGACTGGCCGGCCCCCTTCGGTCGTCATCGGGGCCTCCGGCGCACCGCGTCCAGGAACTCCGGGACGGAACGCCTTCGGAATCCCTCCCCCGCCGGAAGCCGGAAGGAATCGGGGTGGAGCCGGGCATTGACTTCCAACTCCTCCACCGTCAGTCGGGCGCCCACCCGGTCGCCGCGGACTTCGATGCTCCGGGGCGGGCGTCGCGCCCCCGCAGCCGCCGCCTCCGGGTAGCGCACCTCGTAGCCGTCACCGACCGCCCGGGTCACCCGGGAGGCGGGAGGCGCGCTGCCGGCCCCGGCGGGCCACTCCGCCCACCACAGCCTCCCGCCGGCCGGGAGCCGCGCTCCCCCGTCGGGGGTGGGTTCCGCCCCGGGCGGCTCCGTCCCGGACAGCGGGAGACCGACGCCGGAGACGATCGCCCCCACCTCCCGGAGTCCGACCGGCAGGCCGAAGAGCGGCTCGGTGAAGGCCCGGAGATCCGCTCCCTCCGCGAAGACCCGCGCCGCCGGGGCCACGGCCCGCACTCCGTCCGGGCGGGCGACCAGACTCCAGCGCGCGCCGCCGACCGGGGCGTAGGCGGAGATCCGTAGCGCCGCCACCGCAGACGGATCCCCGGCGCCGGGCGGGCCGGGCGCCGGCCGCTCGAAGAGGATGAGGAGCCGCCCGGAGAAGCCGGTTCGTTCGTTGCCGCGCCGCGCCGAGTCCCCCCGCACCGAGAACAGGGCCTGGTAGCGGCGGATCCCGGCGGATTCGGCCGCCGTCGCCGCCAGCAGCCGGGCGACTTCGGCCGCCGCCAGGGGTTCCCGGGGCGGGGCCGGTGGCCGCCGGCCGCAGGAGACCCCGACTCCCAGAGTCAGGGGGAGGACGGCCGACGGCAGGAAGACCGCCGCCCGGCGGATGGCGCGGGCTCGCGCCCCGCGATCCCCGGACCGCCGCCGCCCTCGAACCGCGGCCCGCGACGGAGCGTCGGGCCGGCCCGCGGCAACGACAACGCGCCGGCACCCGGATCCCTGCCGCCATCGAGACGCTGCCCCCGACGGGGCGTCAGATCCGCCCGCCGCAACGACAACGCCCCGGCCCCGGTATCGCCGCCGCAGGCCGGCGCCGGCTGCGGCCGCGGGCGACCGGGAACTGCGCCTCGGCCCCGAGATCCACCGCCGGGGGGCAGGGCCGCGGTCGTCGCGAGGCTCGACGGGGTCCCGGGAAGGCCGTCGGCAACGCTCTCCGGAGCCTCCGGACTCCGGGACGGGCCGCGCCGCTGCGGACTCCGGCCGCCCGGGCGGCGGGGCGGGCGCGACGCCGGGGCTGCCCGGTTCCGAGTCGAACCGGGTCAGGAGGGCCCCTTCGGTCCGGAATCCGTCAGGAAGAAGTCGTCAGAAGAACGGGTCCGGCGGGTTCGGGTCGTCGCCGGCCTCCTCGATCTTGCGCGTCACCGCGTCGCGCTCGAGTTCTTCCTCGCCGTCGTGCTCCAGCGCCTGCCGCCAGAAGCGGACCGCCGCCTCCGGGTTCCCCTTGGCCCGGTAGAGATCGCCCAGGTGGTCCAGCACCACGCTGTTCTCCGGCATGCAGCGGACCGCGCGCAGCAGGTTCGGCTCGGCCAGGTCGAGTTGCCCCCGGCGGAACTGCACCCAGCCCAGACTGTCCCGGTAGGACCCGTTGTAGGGATCGACTTCCAGCGCCCGGCGGATCAATTCCTCCGATTCCTCCAGCCGGTCGTCCTCCCCGGCCAGCATGTAGCCGAGATAGTTCAGCGAGAGCGCGTGGTCGGGGGCGCGTTCGAGGATGGCGCGGAACTCGGTCTCCGCCTCCGCCGGCCGGCGCTGCCGCTCGAGGACCGCCGCCAGTTGGAAGCGGAAGGCCAGGTCCTCGGGCCGCGCCTCCAGCCACTCCCGCAGCAGGGTCTCCGCCGCGGCGTAGTCGCCCTGCTCCACCCGGTGGCGCAGCAACTCGTGGAGCATTCCCGGCTCGCCCGGATGCCCCTCGACCAGGCCCTCCAGGAGGGCGAGGGCCTCGGCGGGACGCCCGGCGGCGGACCGCACCCGCGCTTCGAGCGCTTTCAGGCCGGGGTTCTCCGGGTGCGAGGCGACGACGGGGGCCAGCAGCCGTTCCGCCTCCGCCGCGTCCCCGGCGGCGAGGGCGCCGTGGATCCGCATCACCTGGAACCGCAGCGCGTCGCTCCGCCCTTCGGAGAGCGTGGCCGCTTCGGCGAGGGCGTCGAGGGCCGCCCGGTGGTCGCCGAGTTCCTGGCGGGCGTGGGCGAAGCGCACCAGGAAGTCGCGGCGGCGGGCGAGCCCGTAGGAGTCTTCGGGCAGGTCGAGCAGCGCCCGGAACTCCCCGGCGGCGCGCTCGTACTCGCAGCGGGCGAGGAACACGCCGCCGAGGGCGTCCCGCGCCGGGAGGTGGCGGTCGTTCTGCGCCAGCACCCGTCCGAGGACTTCCTCCGCTTCTTCGAGCCGCTGCTGGCGCCGGAGCACCACGGCGAGCCCCATGAGCGAGAACTCGCTGTCGGGGTCGGTCTCGAGCGCCCGCTCGAAGGCCTCCCCGGCCTCCCCGAGACGCCCGACGCGCGCCAGCGCCTCGGCGTGCGCCACCCGCAGGTCGTGGTCTTCGGGATGCTCGGCGGTGGCCGCCGCGTAGAGGTCCGCCGCTGCGGCGAACGCCTCGGCGGCGGTCCGGCCGGGGATCTCCGGACCGAGCAGCAGTTCGTCGAGGAGTTCCCGGGCTTCCGGCTGGCGCGGCTCGATGCGGAGCGACCGCAGGAGCGAGTCGAACGCCTGTTCCCGGTCGCCGGCGGCGAGGCGCAGCCGGGCCAGCATGGTGAGTTCCTCGTAGGCGTCCGGCGCCCGGCGCACCAGTTCCCGGAAGTGCTCCGCGGCCTCTTCGCCCCGGCGGGCGGAGGCGAGCAGCCGGGCGAGCGCCGAACGGCTGTCCAGGTCGTCGGCGTCGAGCCGCACCGCTTCGGCGTAGGCCCCGATGGCGCGCTCGACCGCTTCCGGGTCGCCGCCGGAGCGCAACTGGCGGAAGTAGTGGTCGCCCAGGATCCGGTGCGGCGCCGGCGCTCCCGGATCCCGCTCCGCCGCCTCCCGCGCCGCCCGTTCCCCGGCTTCGGCGTCCGTGCCCGCCGCTCCCCGCAGCGCCCCCGACAGGTAGATCCGGGCCAGCGCCACCAGGGGATCGGAGGCGTCCGCGTCCAGTTCGGCGGCGCGGCGGTAGGCGGCGGCGGCCGCTTCCGGATCCCGCGACCACTCGGCGAGCCGGCCTTCGGCGAAGAGGCGGTAGGCCTCGGCGGCTCCGTCGAGCGGAACCAGGGCGGCGGGCTCCGACTCCTGCGGCGGTCGGGGCGACGGTTCCCGGGCTGCCGGCGCCGGGAAGGCGGTGGCCGGGAGCAGCGCCAGCGCCGCCATCACGCGGCGGGCCCGGCGGACACGGACCGGCCGCCGGCGACTCAGGCGGGGACTCACGAAGGGGAGGTCGGGGAGGGGCGGGGAGGGCAGTCGGGGAAGTCGAACCGGAGGTCGAAATTATAGGAACGCCGGCGGGGCGGCCGGGGGGTCCGGAGCCGGCCGCCGCAGCGGCCTCAGTGGCGGAAGTGGCGGCGGCCGGTGAACACCATCGCCAGATCCCGTTCGTCGGCGGCGGCGATCACTTCGGGGTCGCGTTTCGAGCCGCCGGGCTGGATCACCGCGGTGACGCCGGCGTCGGCGAGGGTCAGGAGTCCGTCCGGGAACGGGAAGAAGGCGTCCGAGGCGGCGACCGCCCCGGCGAGATCCTCCCGCGCCTTCTCCACGGCCAGCCGGCAGGAGTCGAGCCGGCTCATCTGCCCGGCCCCGACGCCCAGCAGCCGGCCGCCGCGGGCCACCACGACGGCGTTCGACCGCACCTGCCGCGCCACCCGCCAGGCGAACCGCAGCCCTTCGGTCTCCGCCGGGTCGGGAGCGCGCCGGGTGGCGACCTGCTGGCCCTGCCCCTCCCCTTCTCCCGGCGCGGCGCCGTCCCAGTCCTGCACCAGGAGTCCGCCGGCGACCCGGGCCAGGTACCGCCCGGCCGGCGCGAAGGCGCCGAAGTCCCCGGCGGCCAACAGGCGCAGGTTCTTCTTCCGGCGGAGCCGGGCCAGCGCGTCGTCGTCGAAGCCGGGAGCGACGACCGCTTCCAGGAAGGTGGCCGCCAGTTCTTCGGCGGTGGCGAGGTCCACCGGCCGGCCGAGACCCACGATGCCGCCGAAGGCGGAGACCGGGTCCGTGGCCCGCGCCTGCCGGTAGGCCTCGGCGAGCGTCTCCGCCACCGCCGCGCCGGCCGGGTTCAGGTGCTTGATGACCACCGCGGCGGCGGCCTCCGGCCGGGCGGCGGTCAGGTCCGCGGTCAGCCGGAGGGCGGCGTCGAGATCGAGGATGTTGTTGTAGGAGAGTTCCTTGCCGTGGAGTTGCCCGGCGCCGGGGATGCCGAGGCCGGGGCCGCCGGCGAGGTTCGGGGGATCGCGGTAGAGCGCCGCGGTCTGGTGCGGGTTCTCCCCGTAGCGGAGGGTGGAGACCCGCTCGAAGGAGAGCGACAACCGTTCCGGGAAGCCGCCGCCGTTCGCCTCTGCCGGCGCGTCCCCGGCTTCCCCGGCTTCCCCGAACTTCGCAGCGATGGCCGCCTCGTAGGCCGCCGTCGCCCGGAAGGCCTTCGCGGCCAGGCGGCGGCGCTCCCCGGCGGCGCGGGCCGGGTCGGCCTCGTCGAGGATCTCCAGCACCCCGGGATAGTCGGCGGGGTCCACCACGACGGCCACTTCGGGCCAGTTCTTGGCCGCCGCCCGCACCAGGCAGGGGCCGCCGATGTCGATGTTCTCGCGGATCTCGGCCTCGTCCGCGCCCCGCGCCACGGTCTCGGCGAAGGGGTAGAAGTTGACCGCGACCACCTCCACCGGGCGGATCCCCAGCCGGTCGAGCGACTCCAGATCCTCCGGGCGGGACCTCCGGGCGAGGATGCCGCCGTGGATCGCCGGATGGAGGGTCTTGACCCGCCCCTCCAGGATCTCCGGGCTGCCGGTGACCTCGGAGACCTCGACCACCGGGATGCCGGCTTCGGCCAGGAATCGCGCGGTGCCGCCGCTGGCGACCAGTTCGAAGCCCCGCTCCCGCAATCCGCGCCCGAATTCCGCCAGCCCCTCCTTCCGGCTGACGCTGAGGACCGCGCGCCGCTTCGGGGCGGCGCTCCCCGGTTCGGGTTCGGTCGGCTCCGGCTCTCGCATGCGGCGGCGGGGATGTTACCCGGCGGCGGGAGGCCGATCCGCCCCCTCCCCCGACCCCCGGCCGGCCGATTCCCCGGGAGGCGCCGCCGCGTCGGCGGACGACTCCCCGACCACCGCCTGCACCGCGGCGGCGAGTTCCCCGGCCTCGTCGTCCATCACGGTGCGCAGGTCGAGGAGCACCCGCTCTTCCCGGATGCGCCCGACCACCGGCGGGGCGCCCCGCAGCAGGGCGGCGCGAACCGCGTCCGCGCTCCGATCGGGATGCGAGAGCGCCAGGCACCTGGTGGGGAGGCGGGCGCCGGGGGCCGCGCCGCCGCCGACCCGGGAGTACGACGGGACCACCTCGACCGTCCAGCCGGCCGCCGGCCGGAGCGCCTCCCGGAGGGCCCGCGCCGCCGCCGCGAGGTCCGCCTCGGTCCGGGAGAGCGCCCGGAGCACCGGGATCTCCTCCGCCGCCCGCCCGGCGACATGGCTCCGGAGCGTCTCCTGCAGCGCCGCCAGGCAGGTCTTGTCGGCGCGCACCGCCCGCGCCAGCGGGTTCCGGCGGCAGGCCGCGACCGCCCCTTCCGAGCCCACCAGGATCCCGGCCTGGGGCCCGCCGAGGAGTTTGTCCCCGGAGAAGATCACCAGGTCCGCGCCCGCCCCGAGCCGGTCGCCCACCGTGGGTTCGTCGTCCCCGGGGGCCACCCCGAAGTCCCGGAGCGGACGCAGGTTGCCGGAACCGAAGTCCTCGACGAGCGGAAGGTCGAACTCCGCCGCCAGGGCGGCCAGGTCGCGGGTGGCCGCGGACTCGGTGAAACCGACGATGCGGAAATTCGAGGGGTGCACCCGGAGGAGCGCGCCGACCTCTCCGGGAGCGCTCTCGACCGCGCGCCGGTAGTCGGCGAGGCGCGTCCGGTTCGTGGTCCCCACTTCCAGCAGGCGCGCGCCGCTCTTCTCGATGATCTCCGGGATGCGGAAGGAGTCGCCGATCTCGAGGAGTTCGCCCCGGGAGACGACCACCCGCTTCCCGGCGGCCAGCGAGTCCAGCGCCAGCAGCACCGCGGCGGCGGCGTTGTTCACGGTGAGCGAGGCCCGGCCCGGGAACAGCGCGGCGAGGAGCCCGGCCACCTGCTCCTGGCGGCTCCCCCGGCGGCCGCTCTCCCGGTCGAATTCCAGGTCGGTGTAGCCGCTCGCCGCCTCGAACATCCGGGCGGCGGCGGCCGCGGAGAGCGGCGCCCGACCCAGGTTGGTGTGCGCCGCGACCCCGGTGGCGTTGATCACCCGGCGGAGGTCGGGCCCGGCGGCGCGCTCCAGTCGCCGTTCCACCGCGCCGCGGAGCCAGGCCTCCGGGTCCCGCTCCCAGGCCGCCGGAACCGCCCCGGCGCGGAGGGCGCGGCGGACGGCGGCGAGTTCCGCCCGCAGCGCGTCGGTGACCGCCGGCCGCCCGGACGCCTCCGAAAGCGCCCGGAAGGGAGGCGTTTCCAGCAGCCGCCCCACCGCCGGCAACCGGGCCCGATCGGGCCGGTCAGGCCGGTCGGGGGCGCCGGCGCTTCCCGGCGCGGCGGCGGCCCCTCGGTCGGACGACTCGCCGTGCGGGTCGGAATTCATCGGGAACGCTCGGGGCTCGGGGGAGGCCGGGGGAATCGTCGCCGACCGGATCCGGGGGGCGCGAGCGCCCGGCCTTCCCGGCCGTTTCGCCCCGTGGCGCCGGCCGGCGAACCCCGCCGGTAAACCCTGCCGGCGAACCGGGCTCCCCGGGGCCGGCCCCGCGCGAGCGGCGGCGGAGGGTCGTGCCGAGGACGAGGCGCGAACCCGGGGAAGCGGGCCCGGCGCGAGCGGCGGCGGAGGATAGCCGGGGCGGCCGGCAACGCTTCCCGGGGTGTTCCGGGAGGGCCCCCTTACCGCCGGGGGCGCCGGTTAACCTTTCCGATTCGATGGTTCCCGAACCCGCCGCTCCTGCCGCCGCCCCGGCGGAAGCGCCCGACCCGGCCCCGCCCCCGGCAGGGACCCCCGCCGGGACCATCCGGGTGAACGGGCGGGAGACCCCGCTGCCCTCGCCGGCGTCCGTCGCCGGGGCCCTCCGGGCGCTCGGGCTCGACGGCCCGGTGGCGGTGGAGGTGAACGGCGCCCTGGTGCGCCGCGCCGCCCATGGGGAGACGCCGCTGCGAGCGGGAGACCGGCTGGAAGTCCTCACCTTCGTGGGCGGCGGCTGAGCGGCGATGGCGGAACCGGCGCGGGAAGACCGACCGCTCGTCCTGGGCGGCCGCGCCTTCGGTTCCCGGCTCATCCTGGGCACCGGGAAGTACCCCACCTTCGAGTCCATGCGCGAGTGCCACGCCGCCTCCGGCTGCGAGATGGTGACGGTGGCGGTGCGGCGGGTGGACCTGGACGCGAAGGAGTCGCTCCTCGACTTCATCCCCCGCGACCGGCTCACCCTGCTGCCGAACACCGCCGACTGCTTCACCGCGGCGGAAGCCGTGCGGACCGCGCGCCTGGCCCGGGAAGCCGGGCTCTCCGAGTGGATCAAACTGGAAGTCATCGGCGACCGGAAGACCCTCTACCCGGACACCGCCGAGTTGCTGGCGGCGACCCGGGAACTGGTCGCGGAAGGCTTCGTGGTGCTGCCCTACACCAGCGACGATGTGGTGGTGGCCCGGCGGCTGGAAGAAGCCGGAGCGGCGGCGGTCATGCCGCTGGGAGCGCCCATCGGCTCCGGGCTCGGCATCCAGAACCGGAACAACCTGGCCCTGATCCGGGAGGCGGTCACCGTCCCGGTCATCGTGGACGCCGGGGTGGGGACCGCCTCCGACGCCGCGGTGGCGATGGAACTCGGCGCCGACGGGGTGCTGCTGAACACCGCGGTGGCCGCCGCCGCCGACCCGCTGCGGATGGCGCGGGCGATGCGGCTCGCGGTGGAAGCCGGCCGCCTCTCCTGGCTCGCCGGCCGGATGCCCCGGCGCCGCTACGCCACCGCTTCCTCGCCCCCGGCGGACGCCCCGCTGGTCTGACCGCTCCCGGAGGATCGTTGCCCTCCGCCGGGCCCGGGGCCGACGGCCGCGGCGCCGGCGGACGCGGGACGCCGGCGCGGAAGAAGGCGGTTCGGAAGAAAACCCTTCGGAAGAAGTCCGTCCGAAAGAAGGTCGTCCGGAAGCAGGCAGTCCGGAAGAAGACGGCGCGGCGAACGGCGACCGGACCGGCCGCGCCGGAGGTCTCCCCGGCGGAGGAAGCGGCGCTGCGACGGCAGGCCGGGCGGGTCGTCCGCGGACTGTCCCGGGAGTACCCCGGCGCCGAGTGCGCCCTGACCCACCGGTCGGCGCTCGAACTCCTGGTCGCGACCATCCTCTCGGCGCAGTGCACCGACCGCCGGGTGAACCAGGTGACCCCCGGCCTCTTCGCCCGCTACCCGGACGCCGCCGCCTTCGCCGCGTCCGACCCGGAGGAGTTGGAGACCCTGATCCACTCCACCGGCTTCTTCCGCAACAAGGCGAGATCCATCCGGGGCGCCTGCCGCAAGATCGTGGAGGAGCACGGCGGCGCGGTGCCGGACACCATGGAAGCGCTGCTCACCCTCCCCGGCGTCGCCCGGAAGACCGCCAATGTGGTGCTCGGCACCTGGTTCGGCAAGGCGGAGGGCGTCGTGGTGGACACCCATGTCTTCCGCATCTCGCACCGGCTGGGGCTGACGGCGAAGCAGAACCCGGCGCAGACCGAGCGGCGGCTCATGGCGCTCCTCCCCCGGAAGGAGTGGAACGACTACAGCCACCGGGTGATCCACCACGGGCGGGCGGTGTGCCTGGCCCGGAACCCGAAGTGCCGCGAGTGCTCGCTGGAAGCGCTGTGCCCGAGGCTCGGCGTGCCGGACGCCGCCATCGCCCCGCCGGCGCCCCGCCCGGCGCGGAGGCGGGCCTGAACCTCGCGCCGGCCATCGGGAACGGCGGACAACGGCCCCGGGAGGGACGCATGAAACTGGGACTGGAACTCGGCTTCCTCACCACCGGGCAGGCGCCGCCGATCGCGCTCGCCGAACGGGCGGAAGCGGTCGGCTTCGACTCGGTCTGGGTCTCCGAGGCCTGGGGCTCCGACGGCGTCAGTCTGCTCGGCTACCTCGCCGCCCGCACCGAGCGGGTCGCCCTGGGCGCCGCGATCCTGCCGATCGGCTCCCGGACGCCGGCGCTGCTGGCGCAGACCGCCGCCACCCTCGACCTTCTCAGCGGCGAACGGCTGCTGCTGGGCCTCGGCGTCTCCGGCCCGCAGGTGATGGAAGGCTGGCACGGCGTCCCCTTCGCCCACCCGGTCGAACGAACTTGGGAGACGGTGCGGATCATCCGCCGCGCTCTCCGGCGGGAGGCGCCCCTCGAGTTCCACGGCGACCTCCAGCGCCTCCCCCTCCCCGGCGGGACCGGACTGGGCAAGCCGCTCAAGTTGATGATGGCTCCGGCGCGCCCGGAGATCCCGATCTTCCTGGCCACCATCGGCCCGAGGAACACGGGACTCGCCGCCGCCATGGCCGACGGCTGGCTGCCGATCCTCTACTCGCCGGAACGGGCCGGCGCGGTCTTCGGCCCGGCGCTCGCCGAGGGCGCGGCGGAGCGGGACCGCCCGGCGCCCCTCGAAGTCGCGCCGATGCTCGACTGCGCCCTGGGCGAGGACCTGCCCCGCCTGCGCGACCGCCTGCGCCCGGGAATCGCGCTCTATGTCGGCGGCATGGGCGCGAAGGAGCGCAACTTCTACAACGATCTGGCCCGCCGCTACGGCTACGAAGCGGCGGCGGAGCGGATCCAGTCGCTCTACCTGGACGGCCGGAAGCGGGAAGCGGCCGCGGCGGTCCCGGACGCCCTGGTGGACGAGGTCTGCCTGGTCGGCCCTCCTTCCCGCATCGCCGAACGCGTCGCCGCCTACCGCGAATCGGGCGCGACGACGCTCATCGTCTCCCCCCCGGTGGACGAGGCGGGCGACCCGGCGAAGGACGGACTGGAAACCCTCCGCCGCGCCTGCTCCTGAGCCCGGGCCGACCGGCCCCCCGCCGGGAGCCGATCCGGAGCGGCGCCGGTCGCGGGAACGGGCGGTCGCGAAACCGGGAACCGCGCGGCGGTCACGGGCGCGCCGGGTGGACGCGTCGTGCCCGGTCGGCCCTCCCGAGCGGGTCTCACCGCCTACTTGGAGTCCCGCACCGCCCCGCTCACGCGCCCCCGGTGAGCGAGGCGGGTCCCGGCGAACAGCGGACTGGAAACCCTCCGCCGCACCTGCTCCTGAGTCCGGCCCCCCCCCGGGAGCCGATCCGGAGCGGCGCCGGTCGCGGGAACGGGCGGACGCGGAACCGGGAACCGCGCGGCGGTCGCGGACGCGCCGGGTGGACGCGTCGTGCCCGGTCGGCCCTCCCGAGCGGGTCTCACCGCCTACCGGGAGTCCCGCACCGCCCCGCTCACGCGCCCCCGGTGAGCGAGGCGGGTCCCGGCAATGGGCGGGCCTGGAAACCCTCCGCCGCACCTGCTCCTGAGCCCCGGGCCGAGGCGCCCGGCGTCAGTCGGCTCGGCGGCGCGCCCACTCCACGGCGTCGCGGACCTCGGATTCCGTGAGGCCCCGTTCCGCGACCTTCTTCCGGATCCGGTCGATCTTCTCGGTCTCCACCGGCCGCCGGGGCTTCAGCCGGATCCCGGCCTCCGTCCGTACGACCTCGAAGTTCTCGACCCCGGGGAAGTCCCCGAGGACGCTCTTCGGCAGGGCCGATTCCTTCTCGGCAGCAAGTTTCGCAGGGAGTTTCGCGGGCATGGGATCACCTCGGGGCGGGCAGAACGGGGAAGCGGGGAAGCAAGATATCGCGCCCGGCCGGGCGCCGGCGGCGCGTTGTCCGCGGCGCCTCGGGGGCACCGGTCGTCGTTCAGCGCCGGTCGCGGCGGAGGAGCGCGGCGGCGCCGTCGTCCCGGGGCGGGGTGACGACCCCGATCCGCGCCGCCGGGACGCCGGCTTCGGCGAGCGCGGCGCGGAACGCCTCCTCCCGGGCCGGGGGAACGGCGGCCAGGAACCCGCCGGCGGTCTGCGGGTCGAAGAGCAGTTCGTACCGCGGATGCGCGGACACGCCGTCCTCGACCCGCATCCCGCGGACGATCCGGCGGTTCTCCGCGTGGGCGGTGCTGCGGAGGCCGGACGCCAGCAGCGCCTCCGCCCCGGGGAGGGCCGGGAGTTCCGACACCCACACCTCCGCCGAGACCCCGCTGGCCCGCAGCATCTCCGCCAGGTGCGAAGCCAGCCCGAACCCGGTGACATCCGTCGCCGCACCGAGACCGCAGGAGACCGCCGCCCGGGCCGCCGCCTCGTTCGGCCGCACCATCTGCGCCGCCGCCGCCTCCAGCCAGGCCCCGCGCCCGCGTCCGAGCCTCACGCCCCGCAGCACCACGCCGACGCCCAGTCTCTTCGTGAGCCACAACCCGTCTCCCGGCGCGGCCCCGTCGAGCGTCAGCAGGTCGTCCCCCAGCGGGTGGCCTTCGACAGCGAACCCGACGGTGAGTTCCGGGCCGACGGTGGTGTGCCCGCCGAGCAGCGCCACGCCCCGTTCGTCGAAGAGCGACCGCGCCCCGGCGAGCAGTTGGAACAGCGACTCCGCCCGCTCTTCCCGGGGTTCCTCCTCCGGCAGACACACCAGCGCGGTGGCGTAGCGCGGCGCCGCGCCGGTGGCGAAGAGGTCCGAGAGCGCGTTCGCCGCCGCCGCCTTCCCCACCAGCCAGCGGTCTTCGCTGAACGCCCGGAACCAGTCCACGCTGCTCACCACCGTGTCCCCGCCGGGAGTGACGAAAGCGGCGGCGTCGTCCGGCTGGCCCAGTCCCAGGCGCACGCCGCCGGCCGCGCTCATCGAAGGCCGCGCCCCGGGGCCCAGTTCCTCCCGCAGCCGCCCCAGCGCCTCGTCCAGCGTGGTCTGCCCGGCCTTCGCCGCGCAGCCGCCGCAGAGCATCGCGTCCATCGCCCCGGTGTCCATCCGGGAGAACGCCGCGGCGGTGGCGTCTCCCTCGTCGAGGACCTGGAACTTCTCCATGAACCGGCGGTCGATCCGGTCCTTCCAGCGCATCACCCACTCCCCCTCGAACGACCGCCCCCACTTGGCGCCGAGCGCCGCGCCGTCCCCGAGGTTGAGCAGCGTCAGGAAATCGCGCTGGGGCCGGTAGCGGGTCAGCGGCCGCCCGGCCACCGCCCGGCGCAGGTTCTCGGAGAGGAAGGGCCCCTGGCGCACCGCGTACACCCCGGCCTTCGGCGTGTCCGGCCAGTCGGCGAGGGTGGCGCAGTCGCCCACCGCGAAGATCCGGTCGTCCCCGACCGTCTGCAGCGTGGGGCGGGTGAGGACGAAACCCCGGTCGTCGAGCGGCAGGCCGGACTCCCGGAGCGTCTCCCGGCTCCCGGCGCCGACCGCCCAGACCAGCGCGTCGGCGGGCAGCGTCTCCCCGCCCCGGAGCGTGACGCTGCCGGCCGCCGCCTCGGCCACTTCCGCCCCGGTGCGGATACGGATCCCCCGGGCCGCCGCCTGCCGCCGGGCGCGGGCCGCGAGCGAGGCGGGGAAGCCGGTCAGGATCTCCGCCTGGGCCTGGAGCAGCGTGACCCGGAGCGACCGGGCCGGCTGGGAGACTCCCTTCCCGTCGCGCCGGAGCCGCTCGCGCAGGGTGAAGGCCAGTTCGACGCCCCCGGCGCCGCCCCCGGCGACGACCACCTCGAAGGGGCGGGCGGGGTCGCCGTCGAGGAAGGCCTCGGAGACCGATTCGATCTCGGCGACCAGCCGGGAGATGGGGCGGGTGGCGCAGGCGTGGGCGCGCACCCCGGGCAGGTCGAGCCCGGCCACGGTGCTGCCGATGTCGAAGGAGCAGAAGTCGTACGCCAGCGGCGCGCGGCCTTCGAGCAGCACCCGGCGGCGGCGCGGGTCCACCCCGATGGCCGGCGTGAGCACCACTTCGGCCCCGGCCAGCCGGGCGAGGGGGACCACATCGATCTCCAACTCCGGGGCCCGGTACTGCCGCGCCACGAACCCCGGCACCATCCCCGAGTAGATCGCCACCGGGGTGTCGAGCACGACGGTGACCCGCGCCTCCGGCCAGGGGCGCATCATCATCGCCCGCAGCACCTGGACCTGGGAGTGGCCGCCGCCGACGAGCACCACCCGGGGGCGGGCGGGGACAGCGGCGGGAGGCGGCATCGGCGGGCCGCCGGGAGTATGTGCGACCGGCGGGTATCGCCACCGGTGGAGGCCGGTCGGCTCCATGGGCGGCAGCGATGGCCCGCCGGGAGCGGGTGCGACCGGTCGAGCGCGGCTTTTTCTGCGGGCGATCCCCGTTCCGGCGCGCCCGCCCGCCGGTCGGCGTCGCCGCGGGGCGCCTTCGGGCGGCAGCGCGCCGCCGCTCCTTCGCGCCCGGGGCGCCGGGGCCGGACCGGAAGCGCCGGCCCGGAGGGCAACGGGATCGAGCTTCGCGCCCGGGCGGCGCCGGGACCGGGCCCGAAGGGAAGGCCTCGGCTTCGCGACCGGCGCGCCGGGGCCGGACCCTCCTTCGCGGTTCCACTCGAAACCGTCGCCGGGGAACCGCGCCCCCGACGCGCCGCTGCCGGACTCGGCCCGTCCGCCGAACCGCCCCGCCGGCGCCCGACCCCCACCGGCGCATCCTCTGCCGGCCCCGTCCCCGCCGCCGCTGTCTCCAGCCGGCGCCATCTCCCGCGGGCGCCATCCCCGCCGGCGCCGGCCCCTGTCGGCGCCATCCCGGCCCGAAGAGGGCGCCGGCCGGCGTCGTCGGCGCCGCTTCGGGGTGCTCCGCGCGCGGACCGACCTGCCGTTGGCCGATGACCGCGAGACGGAGTCTGCGTCGCCGGCGCGCGGCTCCGCGTCCCCCGGGCGCCGGAGTTCCGGCCCGGGGAGCGCCCTCCCGGCGGCGCCCGGAATCGAGGGTTCGTCGCGCCGCGAGGAACCGTCGGGCGGCAACGACCCGCGGGCGCCGTCCCCTGCCCGTGCCTCCCCTGTCGGCGCCGTCCCGGCCCGAAGAGGGCGCCGGCCGGCGTCGTCGGCGTCGCTTCCGGGTGCTCCGAGCGCGGACCGACCTGCCGTTGGCCGATGACCGCGAGGCGGAGTTCGCGTCGCCGGCGCGCGGCTCCGCGTCCCCCGGGCACGGGAGTTCCGGCCGGGGAGCGCCCTCCCGGCGGCGCCCGGAATCGAGGGTTCGCCGCGCCGCGAGGAACCGTCGGGCGGCAACGACCCGCGGGCGCCGTCCCCTGCCCGTGCCTCCCCTGTCGGCGCTGTCCCGGCCCGAAGAGGGCGTGGGTCCGCGTCGTCGGCTCCGCTCCCGGGTGCTCCGAGCGCGGACCGACCTGCCGTTGGCCGATGACCGCGAGACGGAGTCCGCGTCGCCGGCGCACGGCTCCACGTCCTCCGGGGCGCGGGAGTTCCGGCCCGGGGAGCGCCCTCCCGGCGGCGCCCGGGATAGAGAGTTCGCCGCGCCGCGAGGAACCGTCGGCCGGCAACGACCCGCGGGCGCCGTCCCCTGCCCGTGCCTCCCCTGTCGGCGCTGTCCCGGCCCGAAGAGGACGCCGGCCGGCGTCGTCGGCGTCGCTTCGGGGTGCTCTGAGCGCGGACCGACCTGCCGTTGGCCGATGACCGCGAGGCGGAGTCCGCGTCGCCGGCGCACGGCTCCGCGTCCGCCGGGCGCGGGAGTTCCGGCCCGGGGAGCGCCCTCCCGGCGGCGCCCGGAATCGAGGGTTCGCCGCGCCGCGAGGAACCGTCGGGCGGCAACGACCCGCGGGCGCCGTCCCCTGCCCGTGCCTCCCCTGTCGGCGCCATCCCGGCCCGAAGAGGGCGCCGGCCGGCGTCGTCGGCGTCGCTCCGGGTGCTCCGGGCGCGGACCGACCCTGCCCTCCGCCGATGGTCGCGACGCGGAGGTCGCGTCGCTGCCGCCCGGCTCCGCATCCCTCCGGGGCGCGGGAATTCCGGCCCGGGGAGCGCCCACCCGGCGGCGCATAGAATCGGGGGTTCGCCGCGCCGCGAGGAACCGTCGGGCGGCAACGACCGCGGGCCTCCGAGCCCAGCGACGAGGAGCCATCGTCATGAGCATTCCTTCGATCCGGAACCGGGCCGACGAACCGCGGGAGCGCCGCCTTCCCGCTTCCGGGTGCGCCGCCGCCGCGCTCGCCCTCCTCTTCACCGCCGGCTGCGGCGGGGGCACGGAGGAGACCCCGACGGAGATGGAGGAGATGACGCTCGAAGAGAGCCTCGTCGCCCGCGCCGCCGGGTTCGAGTTGGACACCGAGCGCATTCCCCCGCCCGGGGACTTCATCGAGCACGAAGCCGCCGGTTTCGCCAAGGTCCTCTGCTCCGCGGTCTTCCTCACCGGCCTGGACTTCGAGGCCGCGCAGGAGCAGATCGGGGGTTTCACCGCCCGCTACCGGTACCGCGACCGACTCACCGGCCGCGAGATAGACCTGGAGAACCGGCGCGTCCACATCACGACGGACACCGGCGTGACCCGCACCGCGGTCCTCCACGGCGACCAGGGCTGCGTCGCCCTCCCGAAGGGCGAGGACGCCCCCTTCTACGAGACCGTGCCGGTTACCACGACGGTAGATCAGGACGACCCCTGGCCGATGGGCGACGCCCTTCCCGAAGAGCCGCTGCCGGACGAGGTGGACGGCGCCAAACTCGAAGCTGCCGTGGACGCCGCGTTCGAGGAAGGCGCGATGACCCTGGCCTTCGTGGTGCTGCACCGGGGCCGGCTCGTCGCCGAGAGATACCGCGAAGAGGACGGGATCACGAAGGACACGCCGCTCGAGAGTTGGTCCATGAACAAGAGCCTCTCGGCGACGCTCCTCGGCGTCCTCATCCAGAAGGGCGTCTATGAACTCGACCAGATCGCGCCCATCGCCGCCTGGCACGAAGACCCGGAGGACCTGCGCGGCACCATCCGCATCCGCGACATCCTGCAGATGGCGAGCGGCCTCCGCTGCGTGAACGCCGGCGACCCCGAGTACGACGAAGCGACGATGGGGTATCCCGACCACCTCTACCTCTACACCGGCACCGTGGATTCGCACCTCTGGGCGGTGGACCGGCCGGCGCAGTGGCCGCCGAACACCGTGGGCCGTTACCGCAACTGCGACCCGGTGCTCACGAACCACCTGGTCCGACTGGGCGTCGAAGGCGAACTCGAGGAGAACTACCACCAATTCCCGCAGCGCCACCTCTTCGACAAGATCGGCGCCGCCCGTTTCGTCGCCGAGGGCGATCCCTACGGCAACTTCCTGCTGAACGGCTACGGCTTCGGCGCCGGCCGCACCTGGGCGCGCCTCGGCCAGTTGTATCTCGACGACGGCGTCGCCCCCACCGGTGAACGGGTGCTGCCGGAAGGCTTCGCCGAGTTCGTGAGCACCGTCGCTCCTTCATGGGAAGCGGACGGCCGGCCCATCTACGGCGGTCTCTTCTGGATCAACAACCCGCCCCGCGGCGGCGAAAAGCGCTTCCCGGCGCTCCCGAACAGCGCCTACAGCATGGCCGGCGCCGGCGGGCAGAGCACGATCATGGTGCCGACGCACGAAATGGTCATCGCGCGCCTCGGCCTCTACCAGGGCTCGCTCGACGGCAGCGCCAACCGCGCCCTCCAGAACGCCCTCGGCCTGCTGATGGAGGCCATCCCGCCGGCCGCCGCCGGCAACTGATGCGCCGCCCGGAACTGCGCGCCCTCGCGGCGGCCCGGTTCGCCGCCGCCGCCGCGCTGCTGTTCGCGGGAGCGGCGGGCGTTTCCGCGCAGCCCGAGAACGCCGACACCGCCGCCCCGCTGCCGCTGGAACGCCTGGAGTTGCCGCCCGGTTTCGAGATCTCGGTCTGGGGCCGGATCCCCGGCGCCCGCTCGCTGACCCTCGGCGACGGCGGCACGGTCTTCGTCGGCACCCGGGACGCGAACGGCAGCGTGTACGCCATCGCCGACCACAACGGCGACCACCGCGCCGACGAAGTCCATACCCTCGCCGGGCCGCTGTTCATGCCGAACGGCGTCGCTTTCCGCGACGGGTCGCTCTATGTGGCCGAAGTGAACCGCATCCTCCGCTTCGACGACATCGAACGGCGTCTGGAGAACCCCGGCGAACCCGCCGTGGTGACGACGGATCTGCCGGACATGCGCCACCACGGCTGGAAGTTCATCGCCTTCGGCCCCGACGGCTACCTCTATGTGCCGGTCGGCGCCCCCTGCAACCGCTGCGACTCGGTGAACCCGCTCTTCGCCTCCATCGCCCGGATGCGCCCCGACGGCAGCGGCCTCGAAGTCGCCGCCCGGGGCGTCCGCATGTCCGTCGGTTTCGACTGGCACCCGGACACCGGCGAGATGTGGTTCACCGACAACAACCCGGACTGGCTCGGCGACGACAACCCGCCCGGCGAGATGAACATCCTCACCGGGATCGGCCAGCACTTCGGCTATCCCTACTGCCACGCCGGCGAAGTCGCGGACCCCTGGTACGGCCGGGAGCGCGACTGCTCCGAGTTCGTCCCGCCGACGCAGCAACTGGGCCCGCATGTGGCCGCCATCGGCATGACCTTCTACCGGGGCGACGCCTTCCCCGAGGAGTACCGGGGGCAGGCGTTCGTCGCCGAACACGGCTCCTGGAACCGCAGCGAACGGATCGGCTACCGGGTGACGCTCGTCCGGGTGGAGGACGGGCGCGCCTCCGCCTACGAGGACTTTGCCACCGGCTGGATCGGGGAACCGGACGAACGCGCCTGGGGCCGCCCGGTGGACCTCCTGGAACTCCCCGACGGCTCCCTCCTCCTCTCCGACGACCGCGCCGACGCGATCTACCGGATCTCCTGGGCCGGGCACTGATGTCCGAGCCCGCCGGTCGGATCGAGCCGGCGCCCGCCGCCGGGGAGCCGCGGCCACGGAGGCACCGACTGGAGCACGGGGAACCCTCGGGCGGCCGGGAGGAGCCGGAGGACGCTTCGGTCCCGGAGGGTCTCGCACTCGATCCGATCGCCGCCGAGGACGACGACCGGCGGAGTTCCCTTTCCCCGAGCCGCGCCTCCACCTATCCCGCGGACTTCTCCCTGGAGTCCCTGCACCGGAAATGGCGGGACGGGGAGATCGAGGTTCCCGACTTCCAGCGAGGCTTCGTCTGGGATCGAACCCAGGCGAGCCGCCTCGTCGAGTCCTTCCTGCTGGGTCTTCCGGTTCCGGCGATCTACCTCTACAACGAGCGGGGCAGCGACCGATACCTGGTCATAGACGGCCAGCAGCGGCTCCGCAGCGTTTTCTTCTATTTCGAGGGGCACTTCCCCGCCCGACGCGGCGGAGCGGCTCCCGGCGCGGAACCGGCGAACGGTCCGGACTTCCGTCTGGTCGGTCTTTCCCCGTCGAGTCTCTTCCGGGGCTGCACTTTCGACGCGCTGCCGGACTGGGATCAGCGGCGACTCCGCAACCGGGTGCTCCGCGCCTACATCGTCCGACCGGAGGACCCGAACGACGACACCAGTCTCTACGACCTGTTCGAGCGACTGAACACCGGGGGCACCCGCCTCGAGAACCAGGAGATCCGCCACTGCATCTACCGCGGTCCCTTCGTGGACCTCCTGGACGACCTCAACGGGCTCCCTTCCTGGAGAGCGATCCTCGGCCGGGAGACGCCGGACCGGCGGCGGCGGGACACCGAATTGATCCTCCGGTTCTTCGCCCTGCGCTCTCCCGACGAGTACCGGAAGCCGATGAAGCAGTTCCTCTCGCAGTACCTGGCCCGGAACCGCCACGCGCCGACGGCGACCCTCCTGGCGAACGGAAACTCCTTCTCGACCACCTGTGACGCCGTGGTCGCGTCTCTCGGCGACCGCCCGTTCCACCGCCGGGGCCTCCTCAATGTGGCGGTACTGGACTCGGTCCTGGTCGCTTTCGCGCACCATCTCGCTGCCGTCCCGGACGACATCCGCGCCCGCTATGAAACCCTGACTCATCTTGGACAGTTTGAAATTGCAAGTAGTTGATGAAAAAGAGGTAAGGAGCCCCGCAGACCGGGCGTGGCACTACAACCCCGCCGCGGGCGGGGTTCCCCTCAGGCGGCGCTCGGAGTCGGACCGCCTTCCCGGCGCAGCACCGGGGGCAACCGCAGCCGCAGGCTGTGGAACACCTTCGTGGTGACCCCCACCGCCGCCGTGCGCGCCACGAAACGCTTCCCGTCCTTCTCGATCACCCCTTCGCACAGGTGGTCGAGGTCCCGGACCACATCGTTCCACTCCGCCTCCACCCCCGCCGCCCCCAGCCGCCGGAACAGCTCGTGTCGCAGCACCAGCGCCAGGAACGAGCAGAACACATGCCCCCGGATCGCCGCGTCGCTCTGGTGGTAGATCGCCCGCGTCTTCAAGTCCGACTTCGTCTTCCGAAAGGTGTGCTCCACCCGCCACAGCTCCTTGTAGCGCAGGGCGGTCTCCGCCGCCGACAGCCCGGCGTTGGAACGCAGCACGAAGATCCCGTCGTACTTCGCCTCGGCCTCCGCCTTCTCTTCGTCGATCTCGAACCCCCGACCCTCGGGGCGCAGATACCGCGCATAGCCCTTGTTCGCCACCAACTGCTTCGGCCCGCTGCGCAGCTTCTCCCTCAGGTCCGCCACCATCTTCGCCCGGGCCTCCCGGTCGCGCCGCGCCTGCGTTTCGTTCCGGCACACCAGATACCGACGCTCCCCCTTCTCGTCCCGGAGGACCACCTCCTTGACGAACAACGGCTCCCGCTCCCGTTCCGTCCCCGGAGGCGGAGGCACCTTCTCCCAGGGCCCCGGATCCGCGATCACCTGATCCCGGATCTCCGTCACCGTGCGCATCTTCGCCCCCAGCACATACCGCCAGCCGCGCCGCTCCAACTCCTTCATGTTCGCCGCGCTCACCATCCCCCGGTCCGCCACCACGCACACCGAACCGATCCCGAAACGCCGGGACAGACGCTCCGCCACCGGAAGCAGGGTGGTCACATCCGCGGTGTTCCCCGGCCACATCTCCGAGCACAACGGCGTCCCGGTCTGGTCCAGCACCATCCCCAGCACCAGCTGCTTCAACTGCGGACGGTGGTCCTTCGAGTGGCCCCGGCGACCCAACTCCTCCCCGCCGGCTCCATGGAAGTACAGCGAAGTGGTGTCGAAGAACACCAGGTCCAGCCGGGCGAACAGGCCGCGGCGCGCGGCGAACAGCCGCTCTTCGAGGAGATCCTTCGTCGTCCGCTCCCGCCCGTCGGGGTCCTTCTCCCCGCAGGGTTCGCCCAGCCAGGCCATCGCCCGGTACAGCTGCCGCAGCGCCGGCGGCGCCAGTCCGGCCACCGCGCGGGTGGCGCCCCAGCGCTCCGCCTGCCGGTCCGACCCGGGCGCGAACAACCGATGCAGCACGCTGAAGAACACCACCCGTTCCAGGTCGAAGCCGAAGCGCCGCCCCGCGGCCAGGGCCGACACCGCTTCCCGGCAGCCGGTCTCTTCCCAGAGGCGGTTGAACACCAGGCCCGGCCCCACGTGGCGCAGATGGATCTCCGGGTTCTCGGCCCACTCCGCCCGGGCCGCCGAGAGCACCAGCGACTGGTCGCAGTGCCGGGCCAGCGAGGCGGTCAGCCGGTCGAGTTGCCCGGACTCCCGCAGTTCGTCCAGCCGTCCCAGGGTGCACAGGACATCCTGCTTGACCTTCGGGCCTTCGCGGCGGCTCTCGACGATCTGGAGGTACTGGCGGTTGCCGCTCTGCTTGATGCGGGGGTACATGGAGGGGTTCCGGGCCGGGACAGCACGATCCTACCACACGTCTCACCCGGTATGGCAATGAAATCAATGTGATATCGGAGTATCTAAGCGGGTCCGAATCCATAGGCGTGACACTACACGCCGTTCGGGATCGAGCCTCTGCTCGGACCGAACCCCAACAGTCCCAACGACTTGCCCTCCGGCAACGCTCCGAAACGCCAAAACACTGTCCAAGATGAGCCTGACCGCCGGTGACTCCTTCCGGGGGGACACCGGGGAACGAACCACCGATGCGGATCGCCTGCGGCGGCGTTTTCGAGAGGCCGCGCGAGTCCTCTTCGACGACTGACGCCCCGGGGGACCGACGGTGCGGATCCCGAGAGTCGAGAAGGCACTGGCCGACTGCGACGCGATCCGCTCGTCGTCGCCTTCGTCCGGGCCCGATGTCCAGGACCTCCTCTCCCGGTCCCTGCTCGTTCTGGTCTATGCGGAGTTCGAGCGCGTGATCCGGACCCAACTCCTCGAACGCTGCACCGGGATCCCCGACGCCGCGGTCTCGAGGTTCGTGGAGAATTGCGTCGGCAGCGTCTTCCGCAGCCTGGGCATCGGAGCGCTCTCCGGTCTGCTCGGGCGTTTCGACGAGGAAGCGCGGAAGCATTTCCAGAGCCGAGTCGATCAGGACACGACGAACCACTACGACAGCCTGATCCGGAATCGCAACGCCGTCGCGCACGCCGAAGGCCCGGCGCCGACCCTGGAAGAAGTCCGGGACTACTACCTCCACGCCCATGTCGTCCTGGACCACTTCCGGGAAGCGCTGTTCCGGGAGCCGAGCGCCGGAGACCGAGCGAATGAAGACGCCTGACCCGAGACCGCGGGCAGCGGGGTTCCTCCTCGGCGCCCTCCTGCTTCCGACGCTGGCCGTGACGGCGGCGGCGCAGGACCGCGACACGGGGGACTGGGCGCACTACGCCGCCGACCTGGCATCCACGCGGTATTCGCCGCTGGACCAGATCCATGCCGGGAATGTGGGCGACCTGGAGATCCTCTGGCGGTGGACTTCGCGGAACTTCGGGCCGCGGACGGACTGGAACCTGCGGACGACGCCGCTGCTCATCGACGGCGTCCTCTACGCCACCGCCGGGGCGCGCCGGGTGGCCGTCGCCATAGACGCCGCCACCGGCGAAACCCTCTGGATGTACCGCCTCGACGAAGGCCGCCGGGGCCGGTCGGCGCCCCGACAGACCTCCGGGCGCGGGCTGTCGTTCTGGTCCGACGGCGAACGGGCGCGCCTGTTCCTGGTGACGCCCGCGTACCACCTCGTCGCCCTCGACGCGGAGACCGGGCGGCCGATCCCGAACTTCGGTCTCGACGGCCGGGTGGACCTCCGCCGGGACCTGGGCCGCGAAGTGGATCTCGAACGCGCTCCCATCGGCGCCGGAGCGCCGCCCACCGTGGTCGGCGGAGTGGTCGTCGTCGGGGCCGCGCTCCCGAGCGGCGGCGCGCCGCCCTCGCCGGAGAATCCGCCCGCGCCGGTGCGCGGCTACGACGCCCGCACCGGCGAACTGCTCTGGACTTTCCACACCATTCCCCGGCGCGGCGAGTACGGCTGGGAGACCTGGGAAGCGGACAGTTGGCGATACACCGGCAACGGCGGCGTCTGGACCTGGATGAGCGCCGACCCGGAACTCGGCCTGGTGTACCTGCCGACGGAGGCCGGCACCGGTGACTACTACGGCGGCCACCGCCTCGGCGACAACCTGTTCACCCAGAGCGTCGTCGCCCTCGACGCCCGCACCGGACAGCGCCGCTGGCACTTCCAGACCGTCCACCACGGCATCTGGGACTACGACCTCCCCACCGCCCCGGTGCTGCTCGACCTCACCGTCGAGGGACGCGAGATCCCGGCGCTGGCGCAGGTCACGAAACAGGGGTTCACCTTCGTCTTCGACCGCCGCACCGGCGAACCGGTCTGGCCCATCGAGGAACGCCCGGTGGCGCAGTCGGAAGTCCCCGGGGAACGCACCGCGCCGACGCAGCCGTTCCCCACGAAGCCGCCGCCGTTCCAGCGCCAGGGCGTCACGAAGGACGACCTCCTCGACTTCACTCCGGAACTCCGCGCCGAAGCGGAGGAGATCGCCGAGCGGTACACCTTCGGCCCGCTCTTCACGCCGCCCACCGTCATCGAAGAAGGCGGCAACCGGGGCACGCTCACCGTTCCCGGCGCGCTCGGCGGCGCGAACTGGCCCAGCGTCGCCGCCGACCCGGAGACCGGCATCCTCTATGTCTCCTCCGGCCTCGACCTGAATGTGCTGGGACTCGCCCACGACCCGGAGCGCTCCGCGATGCGCTTCGTGATCGGACGCCGCGCCGACCGCCTGCTCCCCGAAGGCGGGGGCCCGCAGGGGCTGCCGCTGCTGAAGCCGCCGTGGGGCCGTATCACCGCCATCGACCTGAACCGGGGCGAGATCCTCTGGTGGACGCCGAACGGCGACACCCCCGAGTGGGTGCGCGAGCATCCGGCGCTCGCCGGCGTGGAACTCGGCCGCACCGGCCAGCGCGACCGAGGAGGCCTCCTGGTCACGAAGACCCTGCTCTTCGCCGGCGAAGGCAGCGGCCTCTTCGCCGCCTACGGCTCCGGCGGGCCGAGGTTCCGCGCCCACGACAAGGCCACCGGCGCAATCCGGTGGGAGTTCGAGTTGCCGGCGAACCAGTCCGGCACGCCGATGTCCGGACTCGTCGCCGGCCGGCAGATCATCGTCGTCGCCGTCGGCGCCCGGGACTTCCCCGGCGAGTTCGTGGCGCTCGGCCTCCCGCCCTCGGAATGAACGCCCCGGAGAACGCCTCATGACCGCCGCCGAAACGAACCTCACCCGCGCCGAAGCCTGGGCGCACCTCACCGCCTGGTGCGAAACCGAGTCCCTCCGCAAACACGCCCGCGCCGTGGAGATCGCCATGCGCGCCGCCGCCGGCCGGTACGGCGAACCGGACGCCGACCCGGAGGTCTGGGGCATCGCCGGGATGCTCCACGACGCCGACTACGAGAAGTGGCCGGAAGACCATCCGAACCGCATCGTCGCCTGGCTCCGGGAACGAGGCGAAGAGGCGATCGCCTACGCCATCTCCGGCCACTACACCCGATGGGGCGTCCCCCTCCGGTCCCCGCTGGACCGGGCGCTCCTGGCCTGCGACGAACTCACCGGCTTCATCGTCGCCTGCTGCCTGGTCCGCCCGGAAGGGGTTTCGACGCTGACCCCGAAGAGCGTCCGCAAGAAACTCAAGGACAAGGCCTTCGCCGCCAAGGTGGAACGAGCCGAGTGCCTGGCCGGCGCCGACCTGCTGGGGGTGGAGTTGAACGACCACATCGAATTCCTCATCGCCGCCCTCCGCCCCCACGCCGAAGAACTCGGAATCACCGGCCGCCGTCTCCACGCCTGACGGGCGGCGGGCCGGCCGCGCGCCCGCACCCCGTCGCGCCGCGCCGGCGCATTCCTCACTCCGGATCGAGCACCCGACCGGCTACCGGGCCGCCGGGCGATTTCGGGAGTACGCCGAGGGCCTGGCCCATCCGGCCCTGCCACTCCCGGCTCCCATCCGACAGGTTCTGGTATCGGCCTTGGACCTTCCGGGAGTCCTCGATCCGCCGCCGTGAGAGAGTGACCACGAATCCCGAAGTCAACTCGAACTTCGGCTCCGGCAATCTCTCGTTCCGACATCCCTCGATCATCCGCCGGATTCCCGTCCCGGGCTCCTCCATGTACCGCGTCCGGCGCAGGGCCCTCACGATCTCCCGGTTTCGCACGGTGGACGAATGCGCTTCCCGGAGGTTGCTCAAGGTGAGCGGCGGCAGGAGGCGCCCCGGATTGTAGATCTCGACGCGATCACGGAACACATTCACCTGCGCCCTCGCCTCGCTGGCGTAGTCCCGATGCGCCACGGCATTCACGATCGCCTCCAGAACGACCTCCTTCGGGATCTCATACGAGTGGGGCGCCCGACCACTCCCCGACCGACGACCGATTCGCAGTTCGAGCCTGCTCATGACGAACTCCATCGCCTTCTCGATCAGGTCCATGATCGAGCCGTCGAAGAGGGTGTTCGCCAGCAGGGGCGGGACCGGCCGGGCGCCGTGGAAGTGCACACACCTGAGGTCAGATGACGGCAGGAAGCGAGCCGGGGAGGCGCCGAACAGGAGAATCGCCGCATTGGTCAGCCGCCCGGCGTCGAGAAGGCCCAGGCGCCGAACGACGGTCTGCGTCTCGGCATCCGAACCGAGGTGCTCCCGCGTCGCCTTCTTCGCCTGCCGGAGGAATTTCTCCACCGACGCCCGTTCCAGATCCGCCAGGTCCGCGCCGGGACACACGCCCTCATCGAGTCTCCCCACCCGCAGCCATCCTTCATCCTGCAGGAAACCGACCATGGCCTCGGACAACGCGGCACGGAGCGACTCCGGATCCCTGAACTCCGCTCGGACGACCTCCTGCTCCGCCCGGCGAATGAGGGCTTCCATCCGAGGATGACCGGGGGTGCTCTCGCCGACCTTCACGAAGAGGAGTCGTTTCTTCCCCAACTTCGTCGCGTGATCGAATTCCCTCTCCGTCGGCGACACGTCGTCCCCGACACTCCCGTAGGTCTGTCCGAACAGGCCGACATAGACATCACACTTCTCGACCTCGGAGAGATACACCGCATCCGGGCGCTGGTCAGTGGCAGGCAGGTTTTCGAAGAGGAACGCCTCACAGTACCGTCGCAGCAGCGGGTCGCTCCGGAGATGTTCGTCGATCGCCTTCCGCTCCTCGGAGAACTCCTCCTGCGGGCTGCTCACGAACAGCCGAAATTCCGCCACGGTCAGCGCTTCCCGGCCCCGACGCCGTCAACGGCTCCACCTGCGTACATTCCAGACCCTCCCGGAGCGCGGCTCCCCCGCTCACTCGCAGAGCCGACTCTACCACTCTCTCCCCGGCTCCGGGCGGGGCCTCCTCCGCGCGGCCCCCGCGGCTCCCGTTCAACGCGGGGGCTCCGACGAAATTCGCCGCTACCCGAACCGTCGGCCACTCTCGCGCCTCCACGCCGGCCGGGCATCGTCCAGCACTCCTCCGGCCGAGGCGGCCCGGGCAGCGGTGGGAGCGATTCGTGGTCGAGTGCCGGTGCGCCACCGGAGCCAGGAACCTACGGCGCGAAGAGGAGTAGACCGGACAGCGGCCTACCTGGATCGCTGCGGCGCGAAAAGGCCGGGAAATCGGTCATCTGCGACCGCGGCGGGAAGCGGTCGCGGAACGAGCACTTCTACCGGCGCGAAGCGGGAGACCGACGCCGCGCGGATCACGATCCGGGGGGTGCGGCGGCGCGGGAGACGCCGGGGCGTCCGGGCTCTCCCGCCAACCCCGGGACCGGAGGGAGCGATAATGGCCCCGATGCGCTTCTTCAACACCGCCGGGCCGGTGGTTCCGGAGGACCACTACCTGGTGCCGCCACTGGAGCGGATGGATTTCGACGGGATCCTCTCCCTGATGCAGCAGAAGAAGTACTTCGTCCTCCACGCGCCCCGACAGACCGGCAAGACGACGGCGCTGCTGGCCGTGCGGGACCGGCTGAACGAGGGCGCCGCCGGCAACTTCCGCTGCGTCTATGCGAACCTGGAGATCGGGCAGGCCGCCCGGGAGGACACCGGGCGGGCGATGCGGGCGATCCTGGCCGAGATCGCGGAACGCGCCTCGCTCCTCGGGGACCCCTTCCCGCACACGGTGATCGAGGAGGGTCTGGCCACCGCCGGCCCGGACGGGGCGCTCGCGATCCTGCTCAGCCGCTGGGCCGGCGCCGACCCGCGTCCGCTGGTGCTGCTGCTGGACGAAGTGGACGCGCTCGTCGGGGACACGCTGGTGTCGTTCCTTCGCCAGTTGCGAGCGGGCTACGACCAACGACCGCGGGGCTTCCCCCAGAGCGTGGCGCTCTGCGGGTTGCGGGATGTTCGGGACTACCGGATGCACCTGGACCCGGGGAAGCAGGTCGTCGCCGGCGGCAGCCCGTTCAACATCCTGGCCGAGTCCCTGCGGCTCGGAGATTTCACCGAGACGGAGACCCGCGCCCTGCTGGCGCAGCACACCGAGGAGACCGGACAGTGCTTCGAACCGGAAGCGGTGGAAGCGGTGTGGGAACAGACGCTCGGCCAGCCCTGGCTGGTGAACGCGCTCGCTTACGAAGCGTGTTTCGAGAACCGGGCCGGGCGCGACCGGAGCCGGGCGATCACGGCGGACGCGATCCTGGACGCGCGGGAGGCTCTCATCCGGCGCCGCGAAACCCACCTCGACCAACTCGGCGACAAACTGCGGGAGGATCGCGTGCATCGGGTCATCGAACCCCTGCTGAGCGGCGCCAGCGTCGACGACTCCACCGAACGCGATGTCGAGTATGCGCGCGACCTCGGCCTGATCACCCGCGACGATCCGGTGCGCGTGGCGAACCCGATCTACCGGGAAGTGATTCCGCGGGAACTGACCCGGCGGGTGCAGTCGAAGTTGACGCAGGACACGGAGTGGTACATCGCCGACGATGGCGGACTCGATGTGCCGGAGATGCTGTCCCGATTCCAGGAGTACTTCCGGGAGCACTCGGAGCACTGGATCGAGCGGTTCGCCTACCGGGAGGCGGGCGCCCAGCTGCTCCTGCATGCCTTCGTGCAGCGCGTGGTGAACGGCGGGGGCCGTATCGAGCGGGAGTACGGAATCGGCCGGGGGCGCACCGACATCCTGCTGATGTGGCCCCGGGGCGGGCGCTGGGAGCGGTTCGTGGTCGAATGCAAGTTGCGCCACGGGAGCCGGAAGACGACCGAGCAGAAGGGTCTCGAACAGACGGCGGCGTACATGGATCGGTGCGGCGCGAAGGCCGGGCACCTGGTCATCTTCGACCGCAGCGAGAAGCGGTCGTGGAAGGAGAAGATCTACCGGCGCGAAACGGAAGTCTCCGGCGCGCCGATCACCATCTGGGGGATGTAGCCCCCGGAGGCGCGACCCCCGGAGGCCGACACCGATCCGCCGGCCGGCCACGAACAGACACCGGGGAGCGATAATGGCGCCGATGCGCTTCTTCAACACCGCCGGGCCGGTGGTTCCGGAGGACCACTACCTGGTGCCGCCGCTGGAACGGATGGATCTCGACGGGATCCTCTCCCTGGTGCAGCAGAAGAAGTACTTCGTTCTCCACGCGCCCCGGCAGACCGGCAAGACGACGGCGCTGCTGGCACTGCGGGATCAACTGAACGCAGGGGCCGTCGGCCCCCTCTTCTGCGTGTACGCGAACATCGAGGCCGGTCAGGCGCTGCGGGAGAACCTCGACCTCGCCATGCGGGCGATCCTCGCCCGGATCGCGGCCGGGGCGCGCCGGCTGGGGGACGACTCCCTGGGCAAAATCTCCCGGCAGGCTTTCGCCGACGCGGGGCCGGGCGGAGTGGTCACCGAGACTCTGAACCGATGGTGCGAGTCGTCCTCACGACCGGTGGTGCTGCTGCTGGACGAAGTGGACGCGCTCGTCGGGGACACCCTGGTGTCGTTCCTCCGTCAGTTGCGCGCCGGCTACGACGAACGTCCACGGGGCTTTCCCCAGAGCGTGGCGCTCTGCGGACTCCGGGATGTTCGGGACTACCGGATGCACCTGGAGCCGGGGAAGCAGATCATCGCCGGCGGCAGCCCGTTCAACATCCGGGCCGAGTCCCTGCGTCTCGGAGACTTCACCGAGACGGAGACGCGCGCCCTGCTGGCGCAGCACACCGAGGAGACCGGACAGCGCTTCGAACCGGAAGCGGTGGAGGCGGTGTGGGAACAGACGCTCGGCCAGCCGTGGCTGGTGAACGCCTTGGCCTACCAAGCGTGTTTCCGCGACCGGGCCGGCCGCGACCGCCGCCGGGCGATCACGGTGGACGCGATCCTGGACGCTCGGGAATCCCTCATCCTGCGCCGCGAGACCCACCTCGACCAACTCGGCGACAAACTGCGCGAGGATCGCGTGCATCGGGTCATCGAACCGTTGCTGAGCGGCGCCAGCGTCGACGACTCCACCGAACGCGATGTGGAATATGCGCGCGACCTCGGCCTGATCACCCGCGACGATCCCGTGCGCGTGGCGAACCCGATCTACCGGGAAGTGATTCCCCGGGAACTCACGCGCCGGGTGCAGTCGAAGTTGACGCAGGACACGGAGTGGTACGTCGCCGACGACGGCGGACTCGATGTTCCGGAGATGCTGTCCCGATTCCAGGAGTTCTTCCGGGAGCACTCGGAGCACTGGATCGAGCGGTTCGCCTACCAAGAGGCCGGCGCCCAACTCCTGCTGCAGGCCTTCCTGCAGCGGGTCGTGAACGGCGGGGGCCGTATCGAGCGGGAGTACGGGCTGGGCCGGGGGCGCACGGACCTCCTGCTGATGTGGCCCCGGGGCGGGCGCTGGGAGCGATTCGTGGTCGAATGCAAGTTGCGCCACGGGAGCCGGAAGACGACCGAGCAGAAGGGTCTCGAACAGACGGCGGCGTACATGGACCGTTGCGGCGCGAAGGCCGGGCACCTGGTCATCTTCGACCGCAGCGAGAAGCGGTCGTGGAAGGAGAAGATCTACCGGCGCGAAACGGAAGTCTCCGGCGCGCCGATCACCATCTGGGGGATGTAGCCCCCGGAGGCGCGACCCCCGGAGGCCGACACCGATCCGCCGGCCGGCCACGAACAGACACCGGGGAGCGATAATGGCGCCGATGCGCTTCTTCAACACCGCCGGGCCGGTGGTTCCGGAGGACCACTACCTGGTGCCGCCGCTGGAACGGATGGATCTCGACGGGATCCTCTCCCTGGTGCAGCAGAAGAAGTACTTCGTTCTCCACGCGCCCCGGCAGACCGGCAAGACGACCGCCCTCCTGGCCGTGCGGGACCGACTGAACGAAGGCGCCGCCGGCAACTTCCGCTGCGTCTATGCGAACCTGGAGATCGGGCAGGCCGCCCGGGAGGACACCGGGCGCGCGATGCGGGCGATCTTGGCCGAGATCGGGCGGCGTGCTTCCCTGCTCGGCGACTCGTTCCCGAAATCGGCAAGCGAGGAGTGCCTGGCGAGCGCCGGCCCGGACGGTGCGCTCACCACCCTGCTCACCGACTGGGCCGGCGCCGACCCGCGTCCGCTGGTGCTGCTGCTGGACGAAGTGGACGCGCTCGTCGGGGACACCCTGGTTTCGGTGCTCCGTCAACTGCGCAGCGGTTACGACAAGAAGCCGCGGGGCTTCCCCCAGAGCGTGGCGCTCTGCGGACTCCGGGATGTTCGGGACTACCGGATGCATCTGGACCCGGGGAAGCAGGTCGTCGCCGGCGGCAGCCCGTTCAACATCCTGGCCGAGTCCCTGCGGCTCGGAGACTTCACCGAGACGGAGACGCACGCCCTGCTGGCGCAGCACACCGAGGAGACCGGACAGCGCTTCGAACCGGAAGCGGTGGAGGCGGTGTGGGAACAGACGCTCGGCCAGCCCTGGCTGGTGAACGCGCTGGCCTACCAAGCGTGTTTCCGCGACCGGGCCGGACGCGACCGCCGCCGGGCGATCACGACGGACGCGATCCTGGACGCGCGGGAGGCTCTCATCCTGCGCCGCGAGACCCACCTCGACCAACTCGCCGACAAACTGCGCGAGGATCGAGTCCGTCGCGTCATCGAACCCTCCCTGATCGGCGCCGCCGGACGAGCCACGCCCCGGGACATAGATTATGCGCGCGACCTCGGATTGATCGCCCGCGGCACTCCGGTGCGGGTCGCCAACCCGATCTACCGCGAAGTCATTCCGCGGGAACTCACCCGGATCGCACAGGAAGAGTTGGACTTCGACCCCGCCCCGTTCATCGCCGCGGACGGCAGCCTGCGGCATTCGCTGCTCCTCGAGGACTTCCAGAGTTACTTCCGGGAGCACTCGGAGCACTGGATCGAACGGTTCGTTTACCACGAGGCCGGCAGCCAACTGCTGCTCCACGCGTTCCTGCAGCGCGTGGTGAACGGCGGCGGGCGCGTCGAGCGGGAGTACCACCTGGGCCGGATGCGAACGGACCTCCTGCTGGTGTGGCCCCGGGGCGAGCGCCGGGAGCGGTTCGTGATCGAGTGCAAGATGCGCCACGGGAGCCGGGAGACGACCGAGCGGAAGGGGCTCGAACAGACCGCGGCCTACATGGACCGCTGCGGCGCGAAGGCCGGGCACCTGGTCATCTTCGACCGCAGCGAGAAGCGGTCGTGGAAGGAGAAGATCTACCGGCGCGAAACGGAAGTCGCCGGCGCTCCGATCACTATCTGGGGGATGTGAAGAGGGCGCGCCGTTTTCAGGATCGGGGGGCCTTCGCAGCCGAAGTTCCAGCCGGGAAATGGCCTCAAGCCGTTGGGCGCCATCGGTTTCCGCCCGATCCCGGCGTCATTTTGTAGCCAGTAATATGCTTGACATCGCCCCCATTCCCTGCGAAAATCCCCCGAAATGCCCCGCAGGAAGAGCCCCGGACATGTGGCCAGGATCAAGAGCAAGCAGAACGGGAAGACCTACACCTCCGTCCTCCTCCGACGCTCCTTCCGCGAAGGCCCGAAGGTCAAGCACCGCACCTTCGGCAACATCACCCACCTCTCGCCCTACCTCATCGAGGTCATCGCCCGGGCCCTCCGCGGCGAAGACTTGGTCCCCGCCGGCTTGGCCCTGCGCTCCGAACGCTCCCTCCCCCACGGCCACGCCGCCGCCGCCCTCGGAACGCTGCGCCGGTTGGGCCTCGACCGGACCCTCGCCGCCCGACGCTCCCGGGAACGCGACCTTGCGGTGGCCCTCATCGTCGCCAGCGCCCTCGATCCGCTCCCCAAACTGGCCACCGCCCGAACCCTGGATCCCCCGACCGCCACCTCCACCCTGGGCTCGCTGCTCGACCTGGGCCGCGTGGACGAGAACGACCTCTACGCCGCCCTGGACTGGCTGGGACGGCGCCAGGCCGCCATCGAGACCCGGCTGGCGCGCAAACACCTGAGCGAAGGTTCGATCGTCCTCTACGACGTGAGCTCCAGCTGGTTCACCGGCCGCCGCTGCCCGCTGGCGGCGCGGGGTTACAGCCGGGACGGCAAGCGCGGGACGCTGCAGGTGGTGTTCGGGGTGCTGTGCTCCGAAGAAGGGTGCCCGGTGGCGGTGGAGGTGTTCGAGGGGAACACCGCCGATCCGAAGACGCTCTCGGCGCAGGTGGAGAAGGTGCGGGAGCGTTTCGGCCTGCGGCGGGTGGTGCTGGTGGGGGACCGGGGGATGCTGACCGACGCCCGGATCCGGGAGGACCTGATCGGTTTGGAAGGGCTTTCGTGGATCACCGCGCTGCGCCGCGCCGACATCCGGGAGTTGTTCCGCAGCGGGACGGTGCAGCCGTCGCTGTTCGAGGAGCGGGATCTGGCGGAAGTGCGGTCGCCGGAGTTCCCGGGAGAACGACTGGTCGTTTGCCGCAACCCCCGGACGGCGGGCGATCGCCGGCGCCGGCGGGAAGAGTTGTTGGCGGCCACCGAGGCGGGCCTGGAGAAACTGGTCGAAGCTACCCGGCGGGCCAGTTCGCCGCTGCGCAGCGAAAGGGCCATCATCGAGCGTTCCACCCGCATCCTGGACCGCTACCGGACGCGCAAGTTCTTCGAGATCGAGACCGGGCGCGGACACTTCGCCTACCGGCGCCGCGAGGAGCGCATTGCTGCCGAAGCGGACCTCGACGGCTTCTATGTGGTGCGCACCAATGTGCCCGAAGCGGACCTCGACGGCCCCCGGGCAGTGGCCGCCTACAAGCGGCTGGGCGTGGTGGAAACGGCCTTCCGCTGCTTCAAGACCTTCTCCCTGCAGGTACGCCCCATCCACCACCGGCGCCCGGACCGGGTGCGGGCGCACTTCTTCCTGCGAATGCTCGCCTACCACCTGGAATGGCACCTTCGCCGCCGCCTGGCTCCGCTCCTCTTCCAGGAAGAAGACCCGGCCGCCGCCCGGGCCGCCCGTTCCTCGGTGGTGGCGCCCGCGGTCCGTTCGCCCCAGACCCGGGCCAAGACCGCCGCCCGCAAGACCGAAGACGGGCTGCCCCTGCACTCCTACGCCACGCTGCTTCGGAACCTCGGCGCCCTCAGCCGGTTGACCATGCGCTTCCCCGGCACCGAGCACACCTTCGATCAGATCACCGATCTCACCCCGGTCCAGAGCCGGGCCTTCGACCTCCTCGGCGTCTCCGCCCTGTCGTAGCCAGAGCCGGAACTCCTGAAATGCCCCGCACCCCAAGAACTACAACGGTTCTGTGGCCTCACCGCTCTGGAACTTCGGTCGCAGGGCGCGAGACGCTCTCCCGGTCCTGCCCATCTCCCGGCCGGCGGAGCACGGTTCCGGCGCGGAGGAAACCGGGCGCCGGGCCGCAGACACCGCGCCCCTCGCCGCCCCGGGGAACCAGCGCCCCGCGGCGCGGGGTTACCGGCGGGTGGAACTGCCGAGGGAGGGCCAGAGGGAGGCGATGAAGCGGTCGCGGCGGACGGGGATGCGGACGGCGCCGGTCATGCCGTCGTAGAGCCCCTGGCCGTCGCCGAAGGCCTCCGCCGTCTCCTCCGGCACCCGCGCATACACCAGCGCCACCGAACCGGTTCCCACCTCCTCCGCGAAACCCCGGCCGAGGATCGCCTCCGCTTCGGCGGCGTCCACCACTTCCGGGCTGACGGCGCTGGCGATCAGGTGGAGGCGGTCGCCGGGGAACTGGGCCAACTCGGCCACCACCGGCAGCCCCTCGCGCAGCAGCGGGCGGTAGTTGCCCGGCACCTCGGCCACCAGTTCGAACCCGGCGCCCGGCGTCCCCACCGTGGCCACGGTCTGCCCCGGGGTCACCGCGGTTCCCACGCGGACGCGCACATCGGTCAGGATGCCGCTCGTCGGGGACCGCAGCGCCCGTTCCCGGAGGGCGGAACGCGCTTCCCGGCTCCCGGCCCGGAGCGACGGCAGCGCGGAGCCCAGCGTGGGGTCGTCGGGGAAGCGGAGCAGACTCACCAACTGGGCTTCGTATTCCTGTTCCAGGCGTTCGGCCAGCGCCAGTTCGTCGGCGTCGTAGAGCGTTCCCACGACGGTTCCCGGGCTCACCGCGGCGCCCGGGGAGAGGCGCACTTCGGCCACCGTTCCCGGGGCGTTCGC
This sequence comes from Candidatus Marinacidobacterium sp., assembly GCA_965243415.1. Classification (GTDB taxonomy): domain Bacteria; phylum Acidobacteriota; class Vicinamibacteria; order Marinacidobacterales; family Marinacidobacteraceae. Next base: position 56,833 of record OZ251549.1, read on the forward strand.
GACCACCGGGACCTGCCCCCGGCTGCGCACCAGCGCGGCGCCTTCGGCGTATTCGGTGCTGCGGCCGAAGAACAGGAAGGCGAAGAAGCCGACCACCAGCGCGGCGAGGCCGCCGACGATCCAGCCGCCCCAGCGCGCCGACACATTCAGGATGGAACTGGTGCTCTCCGGGCGGCGGTGTTCGGCCAGCGCTTCGGGGCGGAAGATGGACTGCTTGCCGATCTCCGGGCGGCGCACTTCGCGGAGTCCCGCGAACGCCGGGGCGAACTCGCTGGCGACCAGGCGCGCTTCCGCCGGGGCTTCGGGCGCGAAGGAACCGCCGGGTTCGTCGGGATGGCCGGCGAGCACGCCGAAGACGCTGCCGGAGTGGTCGCGGACCGGAAGGGCGAAGAGCGCCGACCCGGCGCCGGGGGCCGCGTCGAGGTCGGGGTCGAAGAAGACGCTGCGCTCGGGGCGGTCTTCGCGGAGGGAAACGCCGGTGCGGGCGACGAAGGAGATCGCGCCCACCGCGGCGCTCTCGACGGAATGCCCTTCCTGGGTCGGCCGCGAGCCGACGAGCGATTCCGCCCATTCGTCGTAGGCATACAGGTTTGCCGTCACCCCCGGGAGGCGCTCCTCGACCCGGACCTCCAGGTCGCGGAGCGTCCGCTGCACCGAACGCCGCTGGGTGCGGCTGTCCGAGTCGTACCAGGCCCATTCCGGCCCCTCCGCTCCGTCTCCGTCCGCGCCGCCGAAGAGGAGGCGCCAGGCGCGGTGGAAAGCGGCGCACTCCAGCGCCGAGTGGAGCAGCGCGGCCAGTTCCGCCGGACGCGGCCAACCGGAGCAGGCGTAGTGGACCGCGCCGGAACCGGCGAGGTCGCCGCGCCAGCCGGTGGTGGCTCCGGACCGGGCGCAGAGCACCGCGCTCAGGCCCGGGTGGCGGTCGAGGAGCGCCCGGACCGGGGCCTCGTCGGGGTCGTGCGGCGGGCGGCAGCCGAGCAGCAGCGCCCCGAGAGCTTCCGACCCGGGCGCCTCGGCGACGGAGCGGACTTCGACCCCGGCGAGCGCCGGATTCGAGCGGAGACCGGGCAGCGGCGCTTCGTCGTCCACGAAGAGGCGCACCGGCGGCATCGCGTCCACCGCCCAGCGGCTCGTCGGACCCGCGTCGCCGAACGGAGTGAGAGCCGCCATCCGCACGGCCTCGAAGGAAGCGCCGCGCGCCGGGCCCGGGCGGAGGTCGGCCCCCCGAATCCAGCCGTCGTCCGCCGCCGCGCCCCGGGGCCGCACGGCGATCTCCCCTCCCTCGGCGGAGAGATCCCGCCCGGCGATGGCGTCGGCCTCCCGCAGGCAGAGCCACACCCGCCGGGCGCCGACCGCGTACAGCAGCGCCGGGACCGTCCGCCCGCCGAGGCGGAACTCCGCCGGCGCCGCCACCCGGCGCAGACCGGGACTTCTCACCGCGTCACACCCCCCTCCGGCGACGATCCCGCCCCCGGCGGCGTCTCGTACGCCTCCCGGCAACTCGTCGGATCCGCGTCGCCGGACGCGGTGAGGACCGCCGTCCACACCGCCTCGAAGGAAACCCCGCGCGTCGCGCTCCGGCGGAAGTCGCCGCCACGAAACCGGCGGTCGTCGTTCACGGCGTCGCCGGGCCGCGCGGCCCTCCCCGCCCCGCCCCTGCCCGCTCCGTCCATACCGGCCCCGGCGGCTCCCGTTCCGGCGATCCCTGCCTCGGTACTCCCCGTTCCGGCGATCCGGGTATCGCCCGTAGCCACGCCCCGGGCCCGGTCGGCGATCTCCGCTTCCTCGACGGAAACATCGCGGGCAGCGAGGGCGTCGGTTTCCCGCAGGGAGAGCCGGCCGCGGCGGGCGCCGACGGCACGGAGCAGCGCCGGGACCGTCCGCCGGCCGAGGCGGAACTCCGCCGGGGACGCCTCGCAGCGCCGATCGGGGCCGCTCCCGCCGCCACGCCCGTCGCCACCGCAACGCCCATCGCCGCCGCCACGCCCGTCGGGCGGCGCCAGGCCCGCCCCGGACGACGCCGAACCGGCGCGAGAGAGCGGGGTCGGGCCCGATGGCCTCCTCACGGCGCCGCGCCCGCCTCCGGCGACGAACCTGCCGGCGGGGACGACACCGGCACCGAAACCGACGACGACTCCCCGTCCGACGCCGCGCCCGGGCGGGCCTCGCGGGCCCGCACCAACGCCGCGTATTCCCCTTCCAGGGCCAGCAGGTCCTCGTGGCGGCCTTCCTCGGCGATCTCCCCGTCGCGGAGGACGATGATGCGGTCGGCTTCGCGCACCGTGTTCAGGCGCTGGGCGATCACGATCCGCGTACACGACAGCCGCGACAGCCGCTCCTGGATCTGCGCTTCCAGCCGGGTATCCAGGTGGCTCGTCGCCTCGTCCAGCAGCAGCACCGGCGGGTTGTTCGCCACCGCCCGGGCCAGCGCCAGCCGCTGCATCTGCCCGCCGGACATCAGGAATCCCCCGTCGTAGAGCATCGTGTCGTAGCCGAGCGGCAACTTGGCGATCTCCTCGTGGATGCCGGCCAGCCGCGCCGCGTCCATCACCTCGGCCAGGGTCATGTCCGGGTTCCCCAGCGCGATGTTCTCCCGCACCGAGTCCGCGGCATACCAATGCGTCTGGGTAACCGTACCGATCCGCCGCCGCACTTCCCGCACATCGAGACTGCCCAGGTCGGTGCCCGAATACAGCACATGCCCTTTCGTCGGCGCGTAGAGCCCGAGCAGCAACTTGGCCACCGTGGACTTGCCGGCGCCGGACCTCCCCACGAACGCCACGAACTCCCCGGAGGTGATCCGCAGGGAGAGGTCGTTCAGCACATACGGACTGTTGTCGTTGTACCGGAACGAAACCTCCTCCAGCGCGATCTCCGCCAGGTCGGGCGCCTCCGGGGCCGCGGCCGAAGAAGAAGAAGAAGAAGAAGACACCGCCGCCCGCTCCGGTTCGGTTTCGATGATGTCCTCGATGCGGTCCACATAACTCCCGACCAGATAGATCGAGGTGATCGTCCCCACCAGCGACGAGAGCGGCCCCAGGAAGCCGGCGGCGAAGGCGTTCATCGCCAGCATGATTCCCAGCGACAGGTGCCCGTCGAGCACCCGCTGGGCGCCGACCACCAGCACCAGGATCATCCCGAAACTGCTCAGCGCGCCGTTCACCGCGCCCACCGCCGCGTTCAGGCGGTTCTGTTCGATCCCCACATTCAACTCGTGGACGAACAGGTCGGTCCACTTGCGCGCCACCTGCCGTTCGGCGCCCATGGACTTCAGCGCTTCCATCCCGGAGAGCATCCGCACCTGGTAACTGCGGGCGTCGGCCTGGCGCTGGATGGACTTGGTCACCAGGTCGCGCTGGCGCACCCTCGTGATGAAGAACACCGCGATGCGCAGGACGCCGAGCAGGACGACCAGACCGGTGAGCACCAGGTCGGTCAGCAGCATCAGGACCAGGTAGGAAAGGACGAACAGCCCGTCGAGCACCGCCGAGAACGCGGTCGAAGTCAGCGCGTTGCGGATCTGCACATGGCTGTTCATCCGCAGCATCAGGTCGCCCGACGAACGGTTCTGCAGGAACGAGAACGGCAACTCCATCAGGTGGTCCACGAAGGACACGGTCAGCCGGGCGTCTATCCGCGACATCACTTCCACCATCAGCCGCGAGCGGACGAAGGTGAACAGGGTGGAGAAGGCGGCGACGGTAACCAGCGCCGCCGCGACAGTCAGCAGCAGCCCGTAGTCCCTCCGGGGAACGATGCGGTCCACCAGGAGCGCGGTGAAGAGCGGCGTCGCCGTTCCCAGCAACTGGATCGTCGCCGAGAGCGCCAGCAGTTGCGGGACATGCCCGGAACGCAGGATCACCCGGGCGTAGTCGCGGAGCACGCCGCTGCGCCCGCGCTCGGTCTTCCCCGAGGAGAAGGTGTCCGTCGGGCGCAACTCCACCGCCACCCCGGTGAAACTGCGGCTCACTTCCTCCCAGGGAACCAGCCGGCGCCCGCTGGCCGGGTCCATGACCCGGAGGCCGCGTTTCACCGGCCGGTCGAACACCACGAAGTGGTTGAACCGCCAGTGGAGGATCGCCCCCTGCGACAGCCGCGCCAGGTCTTCCACCCGGTCCACCCGGAGGCCCCGGCCGGCGAGGCCGTTGTGCTCGGCGAGATGCAGCAGGTCGGCGGCGTTCGTCCCGTCGCGCCCGGCCTCCAGGCGGTCGCGCAGCACCCGCACCGGCAGGTCGCGCCCGTGGAGCGCCAGCGCGGCCGCCAGGCAGGCCAGGCCGCATTCGTTCGCCGCGTTCTGCTGGATGTAGGGAACGGAGCGCGGCCGGCGGAGCGCGCCCAGTTTCCGCAGGTGCTGGACCGAGTCGGTGACGAACGAGAAGCGCCAGGGGGCGGGCACGGCTCAGTCCCCCGGCGAGGGCGAAGGCGAGGGGAAGGGCGAAGACGAGGGCGGGGACGAAGACGAAGGCGCGGGAGCGGGCGCAGGCGCCGCCGCCGCGGGCTCCGGGAGGTCGAGGAACTCCCGGTGCGACTCCCGGCAGGCGACGAACTGCCGGTCGTCGGCCACCCAGTCCGGGGGCGCCGAAACCCGCACCGGCAGCCCCGCCGGAAGCACCCGGTCGTCGCAGAGCGTCGCTTCCGCATGGACCAGCATCGAGCGGGCGTCGAGGACCGGGGACACCACGAGCACGATCCCCGGGCGCGGGTCGCCCCCTTCCGTCGGCTGGATGCGGAGCGCGGCCCCCGGGATCAGGGAGGAGACCGCTTCCGGCTCGGCGGCGAAGCGCACCCGCCATTCCCCGGCGCCGACGGCGAAGACGGTGGCGCCCTGGGCGTAGTGGGCGCCGAGTCCGTGCACCTCGGTTACCACGCCGGCCACCGGGGCGCGCAGGGTGGCCTTCGAGAGGGCCGCCCGCGCCTCCTGCTCGACGGACACCGCGTGTTCCAGCCGGGCCTCCGCCGCTTCGAGTTGGGCGTCGGCGACTTCGACGGCGGCGAGGAAGTCGTTCAGTTGCTCGGTGGAGAACAACTCCTGCCGACCCTGGCGGCGTTCGTTGCGGGAGCGGGCCTGCTCCAACTCGACCCGGGCGGCGGCGCGGGAGGCCTCCGCCTCGTGGACATCGGCGAGCGCCACTTCGAGGCGGCGCTGCAGGGCGTCGGTCTCGAAGCGGCCGAGAGGCGCGCCGACCGGGACGCTCTCGCCGGGGGTCACGAAGCGTTCGACCAAACGCCCGTCGTAGGGCGCCGGGATGAGCAGTTGCGTCTCCCGGACGACGACGCCGGTGTGACCCTCGGGCTCGGCCAGGAGCGCCGCGAGCGGGTCCTCGGGCAGCGCCGGCGCCGAGAGCCGTCGCTCCGGAAGCGGCCCGCCGAGCGACTCCGGCCCCGGCCCGCAGCCGACGCCGGCGCCGGCGACGAGGACCGGAAGAACCAGTCGCCGCCTGGCCGCGCCGAGCAAGCGGGAACCGACGCCCCCGAGCCGCGCTCGCCGAGACGAACCGGCCCCCCGACGAACCGCCCCGCGCGCCCCCCGGGCGCCGCGCCGGCGAAGCCCTCCTCCGGGAACCGGCGCCCGAGTCGTCGTCATCGGCCCCCGCGGCGGCGCGCCAGGAGCGACCGGTAGGCGCGGCCCAGGAAGTCGTGGATCACCAACTCGTGCTTCCGCGCCGCCACCCGCAGGAGCCGGTTCGCATGCATGTGGGTGAAGTCCCGGAGGATCGCCGCCAGCGGACGCCCCAACTCCCCCGCCCCGTCGCGCTCCCGGAACTCCCGAACGATACCCGCCGACCCGGCGGAACGCTCCCGGAACGCCGCGTCCACCGCCGCCAGCGGCCCGTCGTCCGCCGCCTCCCCGGCATACCCCCCACCGGATTCCCCTCCGGATCCCCCACCCAAGTCACTGCCGTCGGACAACAGCCGCAGCACCCCCGGCAGCTCCCGCCGCAGCCGCCCGGCCAACTGCCGCCGCAGCGGCGCCCCCACGGAGAACTCCCGCCCGAAGTTCTCCCGCGCCTTCCCGATCACCTCCCGCCGTTCGGGGAGCGCGAGCCCGAAGTCCCCGAGCAGCCGGTCGAACCCCAGCAGCGTCGCCTGCCAGCGCAGCCCCTCCGCGCCGGCCCCCTCCACCGCCTCCACCACCCGGAGCGCCGCCTCGCTGTCCAGCCGGAACCAGCGCTCGGCCAGTTCCATCCCCCGCCCGCCGCCGTACCGCTCCGTCTCGCGCACATAGGTGTCCACGGCCAGCCGGTGCGCCAGCCCCTCGCGGAAGAACGGCCGCAGCAACGCCGCCGCCCGCTCGTCCAGCAGACGCAGCGTCTCCGGACCACCCCGAAACCGCGCCCGCAGATGGTTCTCCGGGTCCGAGTAGCGGAGGAAGAACCAGGGCTCGTCCGGCTCCCGTTCCCGGTGCAGCGCGGCCAGCGGCGCCACCACCTGCCGCAGCAGCCGGTCGGCGGACACCGTGGCGCAGTAGATCTTCAGGAAGAACCATTCGTCCCCCGGCGGGAACACCCGGCGGAACTCCGCCGCGCCAAGGTCGGGCGCCGCGGCAGGCCGGGACCGTTCCTCCTCCCCCGACTCCGATTCGCCAACCGCCTTCCGGGGCTCCCTCCGCACCAGCGGCAGGATGATCTCGTGCCGGTGGCGCCCCTCGGGACTCTCCACGCACCCAACCAGATCCTCGGACAACACCTCTTCCAGCACGACCGCCGGCCGCCGCCGGGCATAGTCCGCCAGCACCCGCCGGCAGTACGGGTTCCCGAGATCCATCAGCAACCGATGGTCACCCTCCACCAGGCGCGTCCAGCGCGGCAACCCGACCTCCTCCACCAACTCCCCGACCGCCCGTTCCCGGTCCGCCGCCGTCTTCCCTTTCCCGACCCGTTCGAAGCCCGCCGATCCGCGACCCACCTGCCAGCGGGCCAGCGAGTACACCGCCCGGCCCCGCACGACCCGCGGCAGGTACGGAAGGCCGTTCAACGCCCCCCAACCCCAGCCGAAGCCCTCCCGGCAGCCTTCGCCCTGCAGAGCGCAGAGGAAGCGGTAGAGCCCCTGGCTGCGGCGGAAGTTGTGCGCCGAGGTCAACCGGGGCCGCACCTCCCGCCCGTCCCTCCGGGAACGCAGCCGGAACCGGCCCCCCTCCAGCCGCAGCAACAGGTCGCCGGCGGTCAGCCGCGCGCCGCCGCGAAAGCGCGAGTTCCCGGCGCAGGACAACTCCACCTCCCGCAGGTGCGGCCGCCGCACCACATTCCCCACCCGGCCCTCGGGCGTGTGGACGACCTCGGCGAAGACCACTTCCGGCGCCAGCGCCTCCTCCTCGCGCAGGTGTTCCCGCACCCGTTCCTCCAACCCCGCGTCGAGATCGCAGAACCGCCCCAGCATCCGCGCCCCGGAGGGCCCGGCCAGACCCCGGAGGAACAGCCGGTAGTCCCCCCGCCGCACCGCCGCCTCGGATTCGGCCCAGATCTCGAACTGCAGGCTGGCCGCGTCCGGCAACTCGGCGGACTCCGCCGGCGCCACCCGGGCCAGCAACTCGTCGTCCAGTTCGAGCGTCGGCGGCAGCGCGCCCCCGGCCTCGAGCGTCCCTGCCTGCAGCCGCTCCCACATCGCGTCGGCGAACCCGGACCGCGGCGCGCCCCCGCCGTCGCGCCCCCGGCCGGCGCCGAGGTCGAGCCCGGCGACCAGCGGCGCCGCCGGCTGCCGGGGCCGCAGGTCCGAACCGGGCAGGCCGATCCCCCGCTCCGGGTCGAACGCCTCCGTCAGGGGCACTTCCCGGGACTCGTAGCGTTCCCGGAACCGGTTCTTCAACTCGCGCAGCCCGTCCCCCGCCGCCCCCGCCAGCCGCCGCAGCGGTTCGGCCGCCCGCAGCGCCTCCTCGACGAGGGCCTCGTCCAACCGGAGGTCGGGCGCCTCCCGGAACAGGTCCACCTGGAGCAGTTGCTCCGAGGCCTTCATCCCCAGCCCGTTCGTCCAGACCGCCCCCACGCCGTCCCAGGCCGCCTTCGACGCGCCGACGCCCGAAGCGTCCAACTCGCGGATGGCCTCCCGCAGCGGCCGCACCCGCGCCGCGCCGGGAGCAGGCAGCCGATCCAGCATCTGGTCGAGCGGATCGTCCCCGACCGCCGCCGGCATCCAGTCCGGAACGACCACCTGCGACTCGATCAATTCGTCCACGAACCCTGAGACGGCCTCGCTCGTAGCACCGGTTACGACCGCCGACACCGCCTCGACCATTTCCGAGAGAAGAGCGCCATCCTCCGCCCGGCGCAGCGAGGCGGCCAAGGCCGGCGTCGGTTCGACGAACTGCGCCTCGTGGCGGATCTCGCCTCCGCTCTGCTGGAACTCCACATACTGGTAGCCGCCCGGGACCGTCGCCAGCGTGTCGTTCGGCCGGTAGCGCGCCTCCCGGCGAACCTCGGGATCGCGGCGCAGCAACTCGGCCAGCGCCGCCAACTGCCCCAAGTCGAGCGTCGAGCGCCGCCGGCAACCGGCCTCCCCGGCGAGCCGCAGCCGCGTCTCCCCGCCCACCTCCCCCACGGAGACGCCGGCGAACAGCCCGAAGGGCGTGCACCGGTCGCTCATGCGGGCGAAGTACTGGACGAGCGTCCGGTCGAGCCGCGCCCGCTTCCGCGCCGACCGGTTCGCGGCCTCCGCGTTCAGGGCGTCGTCCAACCCCGGACTCGCGACCCGCAACGCGTCGCGAACCGCGGGCGGAGCCAGCGCCCGTTCCAACTCCCGGCGCAGGGCCGCCTCCTCCGGTCCGCCGCCGGCCGAACCGGACCCGACCGCCCGATCGGGCCACTCCAAAAACGCCGATGTCGGGAGCAACGGCGAACGGAGGACGAAGAACGGTGAGGGCCGAAATCGGGCGATCAACGATTCGCGTTCCGGCGACTCGCGCCGACTCCCTTCTCCCATGAGGCGATGGAGAGGTTACCGGTGATCCGCCCGGATACACACGGCCCGTAGTCGCGTCGCCTTCAGGACAGCAGGAGCAGCCGGTCCCAGGCGGGGTCGGTGTCCGTGATCGCGGCGAGCAGGGCCAGGCCGATGCCAGCGGAACCGCCGAGGAACGACGCGTCGTCCACCCAGCCCTGTCCACCGTTCACATCCGCCCAAGTCTGGAAGCCGCCGACTCCGATACCGGGCTTCCGGTAGGTCAGCGCCTCCTCCAACCAGACGAGCGCCGCCTCGCGGAACTGCTCGTCCCCGGTGCGACGATAGAGCCGATGGAAGATCTGCGTGTTGCCGGCCGCCCCGTGGCAGAGCCCGGCGTCCCGGTTGTTGCTCTGCGCCGGCCCGACCCCGGCGCACGCGGAGGCCAACTCTCGGCCCCACTCTTCGCCGGCAGAGTCGCCCCCTTCCCGCGCGGCCTGCCAGACGACCGCCGCGGCGCCCAGCGGCCCGTAGCACCACGCCATCCGGCGGTTCGGCTCCCGCCGGACGCCGGGAGCGATCCAGGACGGGAGATCCGGCGTCCCGGGGTCCGGATGGACCGAAAGAAGCCACCGCAGGGCGCCGCGCAGCAGGGCCGCAGCCCGCTCCGGCGCCACACCGTGCACGCACAGTTTGCCGAGAAGCCACATCACCCCCGGGACGCCGTGCGCTACTCCCAGGTTGTAGTAGCCCTCGGGCGCCCTCTCCCGTTGCCACTCCGGCAACAGGTCCGGCTCCGTGAACCAGGTGACCCCGTCCCCGACTTCGACCGCGGAGTCCTCCAACAGGTCCAGGATGCGAACGAGCCCGGTCTCCGCCCCTTCGTTCAGCAACCGCTCCGTGAAGTGGACGCCGATGCCGACGAGCCCGCTGATCAGGTCGTACCCGAATCGCCGGGGCCACGCCTCGAGCGCCGGTCCGAGATGTCGGCTCACTTGGGCCTCCACGAACTCGTCGTCCCCTCCGAGATGCCGGACCAGCCAGCCGAGCCCAGCCCAGCCGCCGAAGAGTCCGACTCCCCGATGCGGTCTCATGAGGTCGATGTACGAATCCACGATCCCGGCGCACCGATCCATCCCGTCGGCAGCCCGTGAGGTCAGGCCCAAATACGCCGGAAACAGCGACACGAGCACATTGGAACGAGGCAACCCGCTGACCGTGACTTCTCCCTCGGCGCCGGTCCGGGTCAGATCACCGATGTCGCGGTCCACTGCGTCCACGGCCGCCGCGAATCTCCAGTCTTCGCCCAGGAGAGGGAGTTTCACGATCGGACTCCTGTGGCGGTGCCGCCCCGGTCTTCGGAGCGCCGGTGATGACTGTCTCCGCGAAGACCCATCCCGGTTGTCAGTCCCTTTCCCGAACGGAGAAACGGGCTCCCTGCCACCGAAGCCGGCCGGCCCCACAGCGCGTCCACGATCAGAAGTACGGCGACTGGGCGCGGAGATCGCTCGCGGACGGGGTCACCCGCAACTGTCGGACGACTTGTCCGTGCCCGTGCGTTGCAGGGTCCTCTGCGTCGCATCGCCCGCAACGGCCGCAGGTTCTTCGAGACGCAGTCTCACGGAACAGAGACCGCCTCTGTCGAACCTACGGCCACCCCCCGAGAGTCATGCTGAATCTCGAGGGAGCGGGGGTTCGCGACCTCAGATGGGCGGCTCGCAGCCGGCGTCGCAGGTGTGGCCGTCGCAGGTCCCGTCGCAGCTGCCGTCGCACGAGTGCCCGCAGGTCGCGCCGCAGGTCGGGCCGTCGCAGGTGTGCGGGCAGGTCGGGCAGCAGGTCTGCGGGCAGGTGGGCTCGCAGGTGTGCGGGTGACCACCGGCGATGTCCGCCATCTGGTCCTCGTTGAGGTCAACGAGAGGCCGCTTCTTCAGCGTCAACCCGCTGTCCCTCCCCTTCCCGCGCCCGCCGGCGCCCGAAGGGTCGTGGTTCTTTCTCTTCATGGAACATGCCCTCCCTTGGAGCACCGAGTGTGGTTACTACGAACGACCTGCCATCCGCGCAGAAGAAGAGAACTCGGCGCGGACAGCAGATCGCTCAGGATTCGGTGCGGCCCTAGAAGGTCAGTCGAGCGCTCAGGCCGATGGTGCGGCCCTGAATCCACTCGATGGGCTCCTGAAAGGCTTCCCCGGCCGACATGATGAAGTTCGTTTCCGTGGTGTTGTTCAGGGCGTTGAAGATATCCACGATGAACAGCATCTCGGCCCGATTGCCCAGGGGGAACGCCTTGTCCAGCCGGAAATCCAGGATGGAAACCATCTTCGACCGACGATTGTTCAGATCGTCAAGGAAGATGTCCTGATCTCCCACATTCCCCACATCGATACTCAGAATCGGCGACCACGGGAAGCCGCTGACGAGACGAAGCGTGGCCGCCGCCCCGATCTCGTACGGCATGACATAGCGGGCAGCGCTCTTGGCCTGCCAGTTCGTGACATCCTGGATGAGGGAGATCGGACCGTACTCCGGAGCGTACCCGACGCCGATCGGGTCCGTGGTCAGCGGGCTAGTACTCTGGCCCGCGGTGCGCGCCTCATGCCTCCACTGATAGTCGACATAGGCGTTCCAGAAGAAGTTGTTGCGGAACCGCCGGTTGACTCCCAAGGAAATCGTCGTCCAGTTCCACCGGGTGTACTCCTCCGGCACATTCGTGATCAGGTTCTCGCTCCTGGGCGCTCCGTCCGGAAGATCGTTGAGCGTCAGAGTCGTCCCCTCGAATCCGGCGGACGCGCAGGCCGCGGGACAGTCCACGGTCTTGCGGTTCGTCAGTTGCGCCGGGAACCGGGCGATGTTCAGGGACGCCGAACTGAACCCGGCCACGAAGTACCTCGTCTGCCGTTTGTGGACCACCGACGCCCGCACGCCGATATCGTTGCCGATCTGCTGCTCGGCCGAGACGCTGAACTCGTCCACGAAGGGCACTTGGAGATTGGGGTCTACGGATTCGCCGATGGGCGCCGACCGCTCGATCCCGAGACCCGCATCGCTGCTGCCACTGAGCCGATCGCCCAGTTCGTCCACGCCGTCGAACAGTGCGTTCTCGTTCTGGTCGAGGAACTCGTAGACGACCGCTTTGTTGCCTCCCGGATTGGCGTCCGGCCAAGCGGAGTTCAGGTTGTGGTAGTAACGGCCCCAATACCCCTTCAAAACGGAACGGCCTTCGCCGGTCAGGTCGAAAGTGAAACCGACGCGCGGCGCGATGTTCCAATAACTCGCGACGGTGGCGCCCGGCACCTCTCCGCCGGACCCGAACAGGAGCGGCATCGCGGCGGCGACATTGGAATCGATGTCCGCGATCTCCCGCACACAGCCGAGACCCGGCCCGCAGGGGCCACCCGGGACATTGTTGGACGCCTTGTATCCGATGTACTGGCTGCCGATGCGAACGCCCGCATTCACCGTCAACCGGTCGCTGACCGTCCACACATCCTGAACATAGAAATCCCAGTGCGTATTCCGATCGTAATTGAAGTTGGGGACGCTCCAGAACCGAATCTGACTCACATTGTGCGGGCGGGCCGGGTCCAGGCTGCTGTTGTCTCGGTATTCCACCGCTCCGGAATTGGCATTCCATCCGAACTGGCGTTCATCGATCTGCCAGTCCCAGCCGAACTTGAAGTCATGGCTCCCGGAGCCCGTGGGCAGGTAGTAGTTGAACTGACCGGTCGAATGCGGCTTCCACCGGTTGAAGGTGAACACCCCGAAGCCGGCGCCCGTCAGTTTCCTGGTGCCGGTGTCAACGCGTGGGGGGTTCGTCGCCGGGTCGACCGCCGGCACCATCGGCCACCCGAAACCGAAGTGGTTGACCTGGATGTTCGAGTAGAGGCGATCGCTCCAGACTCGCTGCCATTCGGCCTTGTGGAGCCAACTCCAGGAGTCCTGGGCGCGGATGGACTCCGCCGGCGTGGTGGCGGAGAGACCGCGGAAGGGCTTCTGCTTCAGCGACCAGTGGTGGAAAGTGATGAACTGGTCGCGGTCGGTGATCTGCCAGTTGGCCTTGACCGTGAACATGTCGAAATCGCCGACATCGGTCGCGACTTCCCGGGGCTGACCGGAGATGACCCGGTCGATGTAGAAGCGGTTGTAGGCGGCGTAGAACCAAGCCTTGTCCTGCATGATCGGGCCCCCGAGGTCCAGGTGGTACTCGTAGAACCCGATGACCGGCGCGGAGGTCCCGCCGCGACTCTCGATGTCGGAAGTGATGTTGTCCGCGATCCAATCCGGCGGTTCGTAGGCGAAGTGCTCCGTCCCGGAAAAATCGTTACCGCCGCTCTTCCACACCGCGTTCACCTGGGCGCCCGGAGTGGACATCTCCACATCGGCGCCCTGCGCGGACACCTGGAACTCGCCGATGGCGTAGTAGTCGTAGTAGCCGCCGGCGCCGCCGGTCCCCTCGGTCGTGTTCACGCCATCGTTCATGATCCGGTTCTGGCCGCGAACACCGAAGGTCTCGTAACCCGTCTGCTGGCTCTTGTGGGAGCCGCCCACATCGTAACCGCGCATCCGCACGCCGGGACTCTGCTGAAGGACCGCCCACATGTCGGTCGCCGACGGAACATCTTCGAGTTGCGTGGTGTCGAAGGTGGCCGAGACTCCGGTCGACTTCACATCCACGACCGGCGACTCGCCCGTAACGGTGACCGTTTCGGCGACGGTGGCGATCGCCATCGTGGCGCTGACCTCATAGGTCGCGCCGCCGGTGACGATCACGCCTTCGTTCACGATGGTCTGGAAGCCGCCGAGTTCGAAGGTCAGGTCGTAACTCCCGGCGGTCAACTGGGCGAACCGGTAGGAGCCGTCCACATCCGTGGTGGCCGTCCGGGCCGTCACCAACTGGTCACTCTCCAGAGTGACGGTGACGCCCGGAAGGACGAGACCCTGCGCGTCGCTGGCCACGCCCTCGAGCCGTCCGTAGATCTGCTGAGAGAAAGCCGACACCGGCCAACTCGCAAGCAAGGCAAACAGGAAAATTCTCTTCACGCCGTACGATCCTCCTTGGGGGACTGGGCGGACGAAAGTCTTGGGAATCGCCGAATATGGCAACTGTCGGACCATCGGAAAACGGGGAACGAAGAGTCGCCTGCGGGCTAGAAAATACTTGTTTTTCAAGACTTTAGAGCCGACCGGGCTCGCCGCAACTCTCCGGTCGCTCCAAAGAAATCGATCCGGTTCAGATTCTTGAAGGGAGAGTGGCGGAGCATCTTGAATCCACCGCCCCGCTGTCGAGGAGGTGGATGGCCCTGGAGTCGGCACTCGGCCAACCGTGGCGGAGACGGAGAGATCGAGGCGGGGCGGGACAGCGACGCGGATGCCCCGTGGAAGGGCGGAAGCGATCGGTAACTCCTGCCGGGCTGGGGCGCACCCCTCGCTGCCGCGACTGTCCGGCGACCGCATGGAGTCGGCCGCTCGGCCGGCGGTCAGGTGCCAGCCGGTCACCACGGCCGGACCCCACCGCCGCCGCCGCCGTTCGCCGGAACTGCAGAGGCAGGCGGATCCTCCGGCGGACGCCGGTTCGGTTGCGCCTCCCGGAGCCACGAGGTCTTGCCCGGAACCCGGCACTGCCACCGACCCCGCGGAGGGATCGCGCAGAGATGGAGGTGCGCCAACCGTCCCGCCCGGAGGGCATCGGGACGCGACAGCCAGCCCGTTGCCGGACCGGAGCCGCCGCGGCCCTCCGTCCTCCGAGCGACGGAACCGGCCTCAGAGATCGCAGTCCGGGTAGCAGGTGTCGCAGCTGGCGGGGCAGGTGTTGAGGCAGGTGGCGCGGCAGGTGTCGCCGCCGCAGGTGTGGGGGCAGGTGGGGCAGCAGGTCCGCGGGCAGGTCGGCTCGCAGGTGTGGTTCGCGTGGCCGCCGGCGGCGTCCTCCATCTGGTCCTCGGTGAGGTTCGCCACCGGGCGCCGCCGGAGCCGGAGCGTCATCGGCACCCCGGTCTTCTCCGCCGGAGGCTCCGGGAGCGTCCGGAGCGCGGACTTCTTCTTCATGGTCGGGATCTCCTCAGTTCGTGGGTCTGGGGCACGGGGGCCATCGAGATCAAGTCAGCCGCGGGGATCGCACCCCGCCCGCCACCACCGGACGGTATAACAGCCACCACTCGGCCGTCAACCGTGTGATCGGGCCCAGTGGATTTGGCAATTCGGGCACCGAACGTGAAGTAAGGAGGGATCAGCCCGGGGAGGGATGGTGAAGCCGGTTCGGTGACCAGAACCGGGGACGGTGGATGGCGGGGGCGGAGGCGGGGGGCATCGTGGCCGAGGGCGTCGATCGCGGTCGGACTGCCCGGGAAGCGGAGGAGTTCCCTCTTGGATGCCCCCCTTCGAGGCGTCCACTTCTCGGCATCGGAACTGCCGACACGCCCGACCGCGTTGCTACTCCGGAGACCGCCGGGTAATTGGCGAGTCTGACCGGTTGCCCCGTTCCCGCCACAGGAGACGATCCGACCCTTCGCGCCGCCACGGCGGCGATCACCCGGGAGGACGACCCCCGGCTACTGCAATACTTCGGATATGGGCACTCGGATCGAACGACCCGGACCGGGCGCGCCACTGGCGGCCCTGCTGCTGCTCCTCGGCCCGGCCTGCGGGCAGGACTCGCCGACCTCCACCACGCCCTCACCGCCGGCCGCGCCGGCGCCGCCGCCGTCCGGGGAGACATCGGAGGCGGCGTCGGTTCCCCCGGAGGTGAGCGCCTGGCTCGACGCCAATGTCCATCCGTTCGACGGTTCGCACCTGTCGCTGCCGCACGATGATCTGGAATTCCTGCGCGACCTGGTGGGCGACGCCCGGATCGTGGCGCTCGGTGAGAACACCCACGGCACCCGGGACTTCTTCGAGATGAAAGCGCACATCCTCCGCTTCCTCGTCGAAGAAATGGACTTCGACACCTTCGCCATCGAGGCGACCTGGCCGGAGGCGCTGCGGCTCGACCGCTATGTCCGCACCGGGGAGGGGGACGCCGCCGTGCTGTTGTCCGGGCTCTATCTCTGGACCTGGAACACCGAGTCGGTCCTGGAGATGATCGGGTGGATGCGGGATCACAACGAGGCCGGCGGCGACCTCGGGTTCCACGGCGTGGACATGCAGAGTCCGGGCATGGCGCTCCACCTCGTGCGGGAGTACATCGGCTTCGTGGACCCGGCGAGCAGGGACTCGATCACCGGGGAACTCGACTGCCTCACCCGCTTCGCCAACGATCCGCTGGGACGGCGCCCCGCCCAGCGCTATCGGGATCAGACGGACGACTACCGGACGGAGTGCGGCGCATCGTTGGAAGGGGTTCGGGAACACCTGGTCGAGAACCGGGAGCAGTACGAAGCCGCCGGCGGAGAGGATCGCTTCGCCGTCACCCTGCGGAGCCTGCGCATCGCCTACCAGTACCACCTGCTCTACTCGGGCGGGCAGTCGCGGGACGAATCCATGGCGGAGAACACCGTCTGGCTCAGCGACCGCATCGGGCCGGAGGGCCGGATGGTGCTGTGGGCGCACAACACGCATGTCTCCACGCAGGAAGGTACGCATGGCTACTACCAGCGGGACGTATTCGGGGACGATATGGTCGTCATCGGGTTCAGCCACGAGAACGGCCGGTTCACTGCGGTCGGCCTCACCCGGGAGTCCGCCGGTCTGCGCGAGTTCGAACTCGATCCGCCGGTGGAGGATTCGTTCGAGGCGATCTGGCGGGAGCGTCGGCGCCGAGATTCCTCCTCGACCTGCGCCGGCCCCTGGACGAACCGGGAAGCGCCTGGCTGTCCGAGCCGCGGCTCTTCCGCCATATCGGCTGTTGCTTCGACCCCGCCCGACCGGCGGACTACTTCTACTACTACCGGCGGGCGCCGCTCCGGGAATGGTTCGACGCCATCATCCACTTCGAGTCCACCGGCCCGACCGCGCTGTTGCCCCGGAGACCGCCGAGTACCTGGTGAGCCGGACGGGCGCCCCTCCCTCCGGCGCCGACGAACCGGCCCTTCCCGCCGGCGCGGCGGAGACCACCCGGGAGCCCCTCCGGCTGCTGCAATACTTCGGATATGAGAACTCGGATCGAACGACCCAGGCTCGGCGCGTCGCTGGCGGCCCTGCTCCTCCTTCTCTCTGCGGCCTGCGGGCAGGACCCGCCGACACCGCCCACGGCGCCGGCGTCTCCGGCCCTGCCGGCGGCCGACCCCGCCCTCGCCGCCGCGGGCGCCTGGCTCGACGCCAATGTGCATCCGTTCGACGGCGCGCACCTGTCGCTGCCCCACGACGACCTGGAGTTCCTGCGGGACCTCGTGGGTGACGCCCGGGTCGTGGCGCTCGGCGAGAACACCCACGGCGCCCGGGACTTCTTCGAGATGAAGGCGCGGATCCTCCGGTTCCTGGTCGAGGAGATGGGCTTCGACACCTTCGCCATCGAGGCCACCTGGCCCGAGGGGCTGCGGCTCGACCGCTATGTGCGCACCGGCGAGGGCGACCCGGCGCGCCTGCTCGCGGGTCTCTACTTCTGGACCTGGAACACCGAGGCCGTGCTGGAGATGATCGAATGGATGCGGGATCACAACGAGGCCGGCGGCGACCTCGGGTTCCACGGGGTGGACCTGCAGTCCCCGGGGATGGCGCTCCACCTCGTCCGCGAGTTCATCGGCTTCGTGGCCCCGGCCCGGCTGGACTTCGTCACCGGGAAACTGGACTGCCTCGACCGGTTCGCCAACGGGCCGACGGGAAGATTCCCCCGGAGGCGATACCGCGACGAGACCGACTCCTACCGGGCGGAGTGCGGCGCTTCGCTGGAGGAGGCCCGGGCCCTTCTGGTCGAGAACCGAGAGCGGTACGAGACCGCCGGCGGAGCGGACCGCTACGCGATAGCCCTGCAGAGCCTGCGAGTCGCCTACCAGTACCACCTGCAGGCGGTGGGCGAACAGTCCCGGGACGAGTCCATGGCGGAGAACACCGGCTGGCTCAGCGACCGCATCGGGCCGGAAGGCCGGATGGTGCTCTGGGCGCACAACTTCCATGTTTCGGCCCAGCCGGGCGCCCAGGGCTTCTACCAGCGGCAGATCTTCGGAGACGACCTGGTGATCCTCGGGTTCACCCACGAGGGCGGCAGTTTCACGGCGGTCGGACAGACCATGGGCCCCTCGGGGACCATTCGCTACACCGAGCGGCGCTCGTTCGACCTCGATCCCCCGGTGGAGGATTCGTTCGAGGCGTACTTCGCGGGGGCCGCCGCCCCTCGATTCGTCCTCGACCTGCGTCGGCCGCTGAACGACCCGGGCAGCGCCTGGTTGTCCGAGCGGCGCCCGTTCCGCCGGATCGGCTGCTGCTACGACCCGGACCGCCCGGAGGTCTACTGGCAGGATACGCCGCTCTCGCAGTGGTACGACGCCATCATCCACTTCGAGTCCACCCGGCCGACCGCCGTGCTCCCGTATCGTCCGCCGAGTACTTGGTGAGTCGGACGGATTCTCGCGCCCCTCTCCTGCCGCCGAAGCCGAATCCGCCCTTCCCTCCGGCGCCGCGGCGCCCATCCGGGAGGACGGTCCCCCGGATGCGGTAATACTTCGGATATGGGAATTCGGATCGAACGACCCGGACTCGGCGCGCCGCTGGCCGCCCTGCTCCTCCTTCTCACTGCGGCCTGCGGGCAGGACCCGCCGACACCGCCCACGGCGCCGGCGCCCCCGGACGTGCCGGCAGTCGATCCCACCCGCGCCGCAGCGGGCGCCTGGCTCGACGCCAACACGCATCCGTTCGAGGGGGCGCACCTGTCGCTGCCGCACGACGACCTGGAGTTCCTGCGCGACCTCGTGGGTGACGCCCGGGTCGTGGCGCTCGGCGAGAACACCCACGGCGCCCGGGACTTCTTCGAGATGAAGGCGCGGATCCTCCGGTTCCTGGTCGAGGAGATGGGTTTCGACACCTTCGCCATCGAGGCCACCTGGCCCGAGGCGCTGCGGCTCGACCGCTATGTGCGCACCGGCGAGGGTGACTCCGCCGCGTTGCTCGCGGGCCTCTACTTCTGGACCTGGCGGACCGAGTCGG
The DNA here is from genome assembly GCA_965243415.1 of Candidatus Marinacidobacterium sp. Taxonomy (GTDB): domain Bacteria; phylum Acidobacteriota; class Vicinamibacteria; order Marinacidobacterales; family Marinacidobacteraceae. The sequence goes on from OZ251549.1 coordinate 75,772, forward strand.
TGCTGGAGATGATCGAGTGGATGCGGGATCACAACGAGGCCGGCGGCGACCTCGGGTTCCACGGGGTGGACATGCAGTCGCCGGGGATGGCGCTCCACCTGGTGCGCGAGTACATCGGCTCGGTGGCCCCGGACCGTCTGGACTTCGTCACCGGGAGACTGGACTGTCTCGACCGGTTCGCCAACGGGCCGACCGGAGACTTCCCCCGGAGGCGATACCGCGACGAGACCGACACTTACCGGGCGGAGTGCGGCGCTTCCCTGGAGGAGGCCCGGACCCTCCTGGTCGAGAACCGGGAGCGGTACGAGACCGCCTCCGGAGCGGATCGGTACGCGATCGCCCTGCAGGGCCTGCGGGTCGCCTACCAGTACCACCTGCAGGCCGGTCGGGGAACAGTCCCGCGACGAGTCCATGGCGGAGAACACCGTGTGGCTGGCCGACCGCATCCGGCCGGAGGGCCGGATGGTGCTCTGGGCGCACAACTACCATGTTTCGACCCAGCCGGGCGCCCAGGGCTTCTACCAGCGGCAGGCCTTCGGCGACGACATGGTGATCCTCGGGTTCACCCACGAGGGCGGCCGCTTCACGGCAGCCGGGTTCACCGAGGACTCTTCGGGAGGCCGTCAGTGGATCGGAGGGGGCCCGTTCGAACTCGATCCGCCGGTGGAGGGTTCGTTCGAGGCGTATTTCGCGGAGGCCGCCGCTCCCCGATTCGTCCTCGACCTGCGGCGGCCGCCGAACGAGTCGGGAAGCGCCTGGTTGTCCGAGCGGCGCCCGTTCCGCCGGATCGGCTGCTGCTACGACCCGGACCGCCCGGAGTCCTATTGGCAGGATACGCCGCTCTCGCAGTGGTACGACGCCATCATCCACTTCGAGTCCACGCGGCCGACCACGGTACTGCGCGTCAGCCCCCCGACCACCTGGTGATCCGGGCCGGCGGCGCGGACGGACCGGTGACGCGGACGGGCTGGTGATCCGGACGGGCGGACCGCGGAGGGCGCGGGGAATCCGGCGCCGCGGCCCGACCGGCGGCGCGGGAACCGGGAGATGTCGTCCCCGGCCATCGTGATCCCGGACGGCGCCCCGGTCCGGGCAGCCCGCGTGGGCGTGGGCCGGGCGCCCACCCTCTGCTCCGGGGCCTTGCGGCGCGCGCCACCTCTCGCGCCGCGCGAGGTCCGCGCGGCCGCACGCCCGCCGGGCGGCGCCGCGGGTGGCCTCGGGCTCCGGGGCGTTCTTACCCTGAAGTGGAGCAGTCGGTCCTGCCGCCGGCCGGGGTCGGGTGCGACCGGCCCGACCCGGGGGTGGCCGGACGCGGCCGGAGGGAGGCGGCGGCACAACACCGTCGGATTTTCTTGCGTTCCTGATTCCGGACGAATTTCGAGATACTGTCCTGGATCCGAAACGCAATGAGTTCGGACTCGACCCTTCCGCTTCCCGTGATCCCGGCTCTGCGGACGCTGGGCTCCGATCTGCGGGACGCCCGGCGGCGGCGGCGGATCCCGATGGCGCTGATGGCGGCCCGCGCGATGCTGAGCCGGACCACCCTCCACCGGATCGAGCGGGGTGACCCGGGCGTTTCGATCGGGAACTACGCCCGGGTCCTCTTCGTCCTGGGGCTGGAGCGCCGTCTCCGGGACCTGGCCGACCCGGGACAGGATGTGGTGGGGCTCGACCTGGAGGCGGAGCGGCTGCCGCAGCGCGTCCACCTTCCGAAAGGGCCGGGCTGACCGGCCGGGGGCGCGGCGAGCGAAGGCCCCGTGACGACGCGCCGGGTATTCGTCCACCTCGGCGACGGGAGTTCGTCCGGGGCGGTCGGTCAGTTGTGGCTCCGCTCGCGGCAGCGGCGGGAGAGCGCTTCGTTCCTTTACGACGAGGATTGGCTGCGCCACCCCGGGCGTTTCGCGCTGGAACCGGGGCTCGACCTGCGGCCGGGGGCGTTCCACACCGGGCCGGGGCTGCCGGTCTTCGGCGTTTTCTCGGACGCGGCGCCGGATCGTTGGGGACGGGAGTTGCTGCGGCGGGACGAAGCGCGCCGAGCCGCCGAGGCGGGGGTGACGCCGCAGGCGCTGACGGAGGCGGATTTCCTGCTCCGCAGCGACGACGGGACGCGGCAGGGGGCGGTGCGGTTCCGCGAGGGGCCGGGGGCGGGGTCGGGGCCGGGATCGGGGTCGGGGTCAGGGTCGGGGTCAGCGTCGAGGTCGGGGTCGGGGTTTCTCGCGCGGTTCGGCGGGTCGCGGGTCCCGCCGGTCGGGGAGTTGCCGCGACTGCTCGACGCCGCCCGCCGGGTGGATTCGGGGGCAGACGAGGACTGCGCCGGCCTGCGCGTCCTGCTGGCGCCCGGGTCGGCGTTGGGGGGCGCCCGGCCCAAGGCGTCCGTGCGGGAGCGGGACGGTTCCCTCGCCCTCTCCAAGTTCCCGCGGGAGAGGGACGAATGGGAGGTTCCGCGCTGGGAGGCGGTGGCGCTCTCCTTGGCGGTTCGGGCCGGGGTCGGCGCCGCCAAATCCCGCATCGAGGAACCGGCCGGCCGCGGCGTCCTGATCCTCCGTCGCTTCGACCGCGACTCCGGCCGACGCATCCCCTTCGTTTCGGCCCTGACGATGCTCGATGCGGCGGATCACGAGCAACGGCCCTACACGGACATCGCCGAAGCCATCCGCCGGCACGGGGCGGACCCGCTGAAGGATCTGGAGGAACTGTGGCGGCGGATCGTCTTCACGGTGCTGATCTCGAACCACGACGACCATCTGCGGAATCACGGCTTCCTCCGCGCTCCGGGGGGGTGGCGGCTCTCGCCGGCGTACGACCTGAACCCGACGCCGGCGGACGCGGACGGGCGGTATCTGACGACGGCCATCCGGGCCGGGGATCCGCGGGCGGCGCTCGGTACGGCGCTGGAGACGGCCGGGTACTACGGGCTCGACGGGCGGCGGGCCCGGGAGATCGCCGGCGAGGTCGCGGCGGCGGTGGGCGGCTGGCGGGAGGAAGCGGCGCGGTTCGGGGTTCCGCGGCGGGAGCGGGAACGCCTGGCTTCGGCGTTCGAACATGGGGAGCGCCGGGAGGCGGCCGCCGTCCGGGCGACGGGGTGACGGCGGCGGGATCTCGGCCGCCCGGTGGATGCGGATGGTGGCCGGCAGCCGCCCGTCCGGGCAAGGGGGCGACACCTCGCGCTGCTGCTGGTGTTCCTCACGATTCTGGTGCCCGCCCGGGTGAGGGAGCGACGCCCCCAACATCGCCATCCGGCCCGAACCGGGATACCGCCCCTCCGGGCGACGGGGCGACTCCGGCGGGGGCTGGGTTGGGGGTGGCGCGGCGGTCGTGGGGGGCGCGGCCGCGGTCGTGGGTGGAACCGGGAGCGACATCGAGGGCGGGGCGGGGTCGGGATCAGGGGCGGGGTTTCTCGCGCCGTTCGGCGGGTCGCGGATCCCGCCGGTCGGGGAGTTGCCGCGGCTGCTCGACGCCGCCCGCCGGGTGGATTCGGGGGCGGACGAGGACTGCGCCGGCCTGCGTGTCCTGCGCGTCCTGCCGGCGCCCGGGTCGGCGTTGGTGGGCGCCCGGCCCAAGGCGTCGGTGCGGGAGCGGAACGGTTCGCCGGCCCTCGCCAAGTTCCCGCGGGACAGGGACGAATGGGAGGTTCCGCGCCGGGAGGCGATCGCGCTCTCGCTGGCGCGGCGGGCCGGGGTGCGGGCGGCGCGGGGTCGGCTCGAGGAGGCCGGGGGCGGCGGGGTGCTCGTCGTCCGTCGGTTCGACCGGGGCTCCGGGGGGCGCGTTCCCTTCCTGTCGGCGCTGACGATGGTCGGCGCGGCGGACCACGAGCCGCGGACCTGCGCGGAGATCGCCGAGGCCGTCCGTCGGCAGGGGGCCGACCCGCGGGGGGAGAACGTGGTGTTCCTGGGGCCTCCGGGAGTGGGCAAGACCCACTTGACGATCAGCCTGGCGATCGCGCGGCGGCGCAGCACGGTCGGAAGGTGTACTACGGGACGCTGGTGGACCTGATCGCCTCGTTGGAGGACGCGGGCGGCGGGGTGCTCGTCATCCGTCGGTTCGACCGGGGCTCCGGGGGCGCGTTCCCTTCCTGTCGGCGCTGACGATGGTCGGCGCAGCGGACCGCGAGCCGCGGACCTGCGCGGAGATCGCCGAGGCTGTCCGTCGGCAGGGGGCCGACCCGTTGGGCGACCCGGCGGAACTGTGGCGGCGGATGGTCTTCACGGTGCTGATCTGGAACCGCGACGACCATCTGCGGAATCACGGTTTTCCTCCGCGCTCCGGGGGAGTGGCGGTTGTCGCCGGCGTACGACCGGAACGGGAGCCGGGCGCCCGCCGGGAGTTCGCCGGCGGCGACGGTTTCCGGGGGTTCGAGGTGGCGGAATCGTTGGGGGTCTCGGGCGAGGGCCGGTTTCGAGTGCACCACCCGACGCCGCTCAAGGCAATTTTGTTCGCGCGGCGGTCTCTGCGCGGGCAGGTTTCGACGGGAATCCGTTCTCGGTAGGTAGAGAACGCCGAGGTCCCCCGGCGAGGCGGCGCATCCCGCGCCTCGTTTCCCCTTCTCTTCGTCGGGGTCCCGGCCACCCGGGAGGAATGCCATGGGATCCACGACCCCCGCGCCGGTTGCGGCGCGCTCCGGAGCGGACTACGCTCAGGGAAGAGCCCCGACGACGATGAGCGAGCGCGAACCGCCGGTTCCGGAAACGGCAGGACCGGTTCCGCCCGGAGCGTTGCCGGAGGAGCCGCGGGCCGCTGCCGGGGAGAGCGCGCCGCCGGAGACGGGTTCGGCAGCGGAGGCTTCGCCGGGCCCGGCGGAGGTCGCGCCGCTGGTGGAGATCCCGGCGCCGGAGGCCCTGGAGCCGGAGGTCCTGCGGGAGATCCTGGTGGGGCTCACGGACACCGTGCGGCCGTTCGTCGAGGGCGGCGGCGGTGTCGCCGGCGCGGTGGAATGGCGGGGCGAAATCGGCGCGCTGCGCGGCGAGTTCACCACCCTCCGCGAGGAGACGAAGGCCGAGTTGGTCGCGTTCCGGGGCGAGTTTGCCGTGTTCCGGGAGGAGACGAAGGCCGAGATCGCTTCGCTCCGGGTGGATTTCGAGGCTCTTCGGGCCGAGACCCGGACGGAGACCGAATCGCTCCGGGGCGAGGTGAAGAGCCTCGGGGAAGCGGTGGACGCGCTCCGGGGCGAGTTCCAGTCCTTCCGCCTGGACCTCGAGCAGCGCAACGACGCCTTCCGGGTGGAGATTCGGACCGAGTTCAAGGATTTCCGCTTGGAGATGCGGGCCGAGTTCAAGGACTTCCGGACGGAGATGCGGGCCGAGTTCAAGGACTTCAAGGCCGAGATGGAGGCGAGGTTCGAGAAGTTCACCGCCGAGATGGAGGTGAAGTTCGAAAAGTTCACCGCCGAGATCAGGGCTGGCCTCGCGGCGTTCGAGGAGCGGATGGGGAAGCAGTTGGCCACGGTGAAGAACTGGGCCATCGGCGGGATCATCGCGGTGTCCGCCTCCTTCCTCGGCGCGGCGCTCTTCTCGATCTTCGGACGGTAGTCCCGCCGCCCGGGCGGGAGAAGGGCCGGGCCCCGGAGTCGGAGAGCCCCGGGGCCGGGCCGGGCCCGCCCGCCCCGGGAGGCCGGCGACACCGACCCGCCGGTTTTCGACCGCGGCGGAAACCGCTGCGGTCAGCGGCCGCGGGCTGGTTCCGCGCCGCCGCCCGACGCCGGCCTCGAACCGTTTCGCCTCCGGTGGCGGGGGCGGGCGGGAATCGGGCGGGCGTCACTCGTCAACGTGAGCCGGACACCCGCCGGGAGCTCGCCGGCGGCGACGGTTTCCGGGGGGTTCGAGGTGGCGGAATCGTTGGGGGTTTCGGGCGAGGGCCGGTTTCGAGTGCACCACCCGACGCCGCTCAAGGCAATTTTGTTCGCGCGGCGGCCTCTGCGTGGGCAGGTTTCGACGGGAATCCGTTCTCGAGGGGTAGAGAACGCCGAGGCCCCCGGCGAGGCGGCGCATCCCGCGCCTCGTTTCCTTCTCTTCGTCGGGGTCCCGGCCACCCGGGAGGAATGCCATGGGATCCACGACCCCCGCGCCGGTTGCGGCGCGCACCCGAGCGGACTACGCTCAGGGAAGAGCCCCGACGACGATGAGCGAACGCGAACCGCCGGTTCCGGAAGCGGCAGGACCGGTTCCGCCCGGAGCGTTGCCGGAGGAGCCGCCGGCCGCTGCCGGGGAGGGCGCGCCGCCGGAGGCGGTTTCGGCAGCGGAGGCTGCGCCGGGCCCGGCGGAGGTCGCGCCGCTGGTGGAGATCCCGGCGCCGGAGGCCCTGGAGCCGGAGGTCCTGCGGGAGATCCTGGTGGGGCTCACGGACACCGTGCGGCCGTTCGTCGAGGGCGGCGGCGGTGTCGCCGGCGCGGTGGAATGGCGGGGCGAAATCGGCGCGCTGCGCGGCGAGTTCACCATCCTCCGCGAGGAGACGAAGGCCGAGTTGGTCGCGTTCCGGGGCGAGTTCGCCGTGTTCCGGGAGGAGACGAAGGCCGAGATCGCTTCGCTCCGGGTGGATTTCGAGGCCCTTCGGGCGGAGACCCGGACGGAGACGGAATCGCTCCGGGGCGAGGTGAAGAGCCTCGGGGAGGCGGTGGACGCGCTCCGGGGCGAGTTCCAGTCCTTCCGGCTCGATCTCGAGCAGCGCAACGACGCGTTCCGGGTGGAGATTCGGACCGAGTTCAAGGATTTCCGCGTGGAGATGCGGGCCGAGTTCACGGACTTCCGGACGGAGATGCGGGCCGAGTTCAAGGATTTCAAGGCCGAGATGAAGGCGGATTTCAAGGACTTCAAGGCCGAGATGGAGGCGAAGTTCGAGAAGTTCACCGCCGAGATGGAGGCGAAGTTCGAGAAGTTCACCGCCGAGATCAAGGCCGAGATCAAGGCGGACTTCGCGGCGTTCGAGGAGCGGATGGGGAAGCAGTTGGCCACGGTGAAGAACTGGGCCATCGGCGGGATCATCGCGGTGTCCGCCTCCTTCCTCGGCGCGGCGCTCTTCTCGATCTTCGGACGGTAGTCCCGCCGCCAGGACCGGGAGAAGGGCCGGGCCCCGGAGTCGGAGAGCCCCGGGGCCCGGCCGGGCCCGCCCGCCCCGGCCCCGGGAGGCCGGCGACACCGGCCCGGCGCGGGTACGAGTCAACTCCCGGCTGGAACTCCGGTCCGCCGTGACCCCGGTATCCAGGGCCTCGACCGCCACGGCAGCCACTCCGGCCCCGAGGCCCGGACCACTGCCCGCCGGCGTCGCAAGGCATCCTCGACCGGTCGCTCTCGGCAGTAACGCGACGAGGTAGAATCGCGTTCCTCCGACGACCCACACTTGGAATCGCCGGAGGTCACCGATGGTCCGAACACAGCGCAGACAGAGATCGCGGGTTCCGTACGTGCCGCCGGGCGTTGCCCTCGACCAGGTGGCGAAGCGCGCCTGCTACGAAGGGAGCGCAGAGCACAAGAGAGCTCCCAGTTTCGTGGGGCCGCCGAAGCCGAGGCGTGGCGCGTCGATCTGCCCCCCGGGCCTCGACCGGGAAACCGTCACCGGGTGGCTTCGCTCCGCCATTCGCAGCGGCATGGTCGGCGGCATCTGGGAAGGTGGCTTTCCTCGGCTCGTATGGCATCGGGAGGGCGAGACTGTCTTCGAGGGACGTCTCGTCAACGGCGGCTTGGGTTCCTACAAGGGCTACCCGCTCCGTCGTGAGGAATGGCCCAAGGCGCTGAGGATGACGCGGCGATGATCGACTTCCGCTTCGAGTGGCTCGATGGCGCCGGCATCGAGGGGCCGGAACTGGCCGCGACTTTCGCCGCGCTAGAAATCCGCGTCGGCGCCGCCACGATCACTCGTTCTCGGGATCACCAGGACGGAACGCTCCACGATCACATCGAGGTTCCCCTCTACCCGCTCGCCGAGTCGTTGGCCTCGAACTGGTGGTTCCTCACCGGAGAGTCGCCTCGGAGTCGGGTGGACACCGAAGATCACGATTTCCGACAGCGGCATTCCCTCGTCCACGGCGGCGACGGGTACCTCTTTCCGAATCTGATCGCCTTTCCCGACGGGGAACGGGTAGAGATGGTGTGGTCCCGGACACCCGCCGATGACCTCTCCTCACTCGAGTTCCTGGACGAGGGCCACGCGAACGCCGGCATCCCTGACTTTCGGCAGGCCTGCGCGAGTCTCATCGAAAAGGTCGTGCGGCGCCTCGGCGCTTCCGACGCCAAAGCGACTTACCTGCATGACGAATGGGCCCGAATCCGCGGTGCGGACGCCGAGGAGGCCGCGACCTGCGAAACGGCGGCGGGCCTCGGATGGGATCCGTACGACCTCGACGACACTCGGTGGAAGGCGATGGAGAGGCTCGACCGATTGGGCGGCGTCCTCGGGGAGGCAGTGCCCGCCATGGACTCCGGGTCTCCCGAGTCCGTCATCGAGTCGTGCAACGCGCTCACCCGCGCCTTCGAGGCGGCGCGGACCGGCTGTGGTTCTTTCCCGGATCTCGAGTCGATTCGACGGGAGATCGAGACGCCGGTCGGTCCGGCGAGCCGTTCCGCGCCGTGGCGTGACGGGTATCGCCTGGCGCGCCGGCTGCGCCGCATTCTCGGCTTGGACGGCGCTCCGCTGCCGACCGAGGAATTGGCGCGCGCATTGGAGCAACCCCCGGAGTTCCTGGACCGGGCGCCTGCGGCCGACTTCGGCGCCACGGCCCTGTTCGACGGCGTCGTGGCTCAAGGCACGAACGGGAGGGCCTCCTTCGCTCTTCGTCCGTCGCGTGAGGACAGCCGGCGCTTCGTCATGTGTCGAGCGCTGGCCGAGGCCCTCACGGTTCGAGCCGATGCCGTGCTCACCAGAGCGCCCACGCACCGGCAGAAGCGCAACCGCGCCTTCGCCGCGGAGTTCCTGGCCCCGGCGGAAGCGCTGCGGCAGCGCGTCCCGCATTGGATCGTCCACGAAGACGCCGTCGCGGAACTGGCAGAGACCTTCTGCGTTTCTGCAGTGGTCATCGAGCGTCAACTGGAAAACCACCGGATCGCCCAGGTCGCCTGATCCGCGGGGCGCTCGAAGCCCTTGATTCCCGAAACCCCGGACTCCGGAAACCCTGACTGACGCGTCCCGCGGTCGCCCGGTCGCTGGCTGGACACCCTCGGAGGGGATGGCGCGGGAAGCGTCACCGGCCGCGTGGTCGGAGGGAGCGGAACGCTGACGGCAATACCGGAGCCCGGGCCGACCGCGACGGCAGGCGTTCGACCCCTGCGGCGCGGTTCGGCCCGGCAGCCGGCACTTGCCCATGGGCGCCCGCGGCGAAGTCGGGGCGGGCGGCCGCCGGAGGGGCATCGCTGAAGGCAGCGAGGCCGAGCGACAGAGAATCCGTGCGCCTCCCCGGAGCCGGAGAGCGCCCGGGTCCCGCAGTTCCGGATTCGGCGCTTGCGGCTCGGCGTTATTCTCCGGGGATGCCGGAAGTCGGCCTGAACCCGTTCCAACCGGGGCGCGGCATCCTGCCGCCGCTGCTCGCGGGTCGCGACGCCGAATTGGACGCGGCTGACGAAGCGCTGGCCGGGTTGACGGCAGGCCGATCGCCGTCCGAGGACCTGCTCTTCTACGGCCCGCGCGGGAACGGCAAGACGACTCTCCTGCTGGAGATCGAGCGCCGCGCCCGGGAAAGCGGCCTCCGCGTAGAAGCCCTGGCGCCCCCGGCGCTCGACGGAGTCGAGAAACTCGTCCGCGACCTGCAGGAGCGGACCGGCCCTTTTCTCGAGCAGGTGACCGGTGTTCCCTTCGCCGGCGTCGGGGCAACGGGCATTCCGGCAGCGCCCTCGGAGAATGTCGAGCGTCTGCTCGTTTCCTGGGTCGACGCCGAGCCCACGCGGCCCCTGGTGATCGTCCTGGACGAAGTCCAGACGCTGCCGCCGGAGGTGGGGCAACCGTTCTTCGACGCGGTGCAGCGGGCGAAGTCCCGCGCCACGCCGTTCCTGGTGCTCGCGGCGGGAACCCCGGACGCGCCCCGGCGCCTCCTCCGATGCGGAACCTACAACGAACGCGGATTCGAGTTCCTTCCGGTGGGCCGGCTCGCGCGGCAGGACACGAATGCCGCGCTCTCGGAACCGGCCCGCAACGCCGGATGCCCGCTCGCGGAAGACGCGCTCCCGCTCCTGCCGAAGAGTCGCAGGACTATCCCTACTTCATCCAGTGGCTCGGGAGCGCAGCCTGGGATGCGGCCGCGGCGTCGGATTCACGGATCGACCGGTCCGCGGCGCAGCAGGGCGTGACGGAGTTCAGTTCCCGGTCCGCACAGTTCTACGAGCGGCGTTACCAGGAGGCCGAAGCCCGCCGCGTCGAGCCCGTCCTGAGACCGCTCGCCGCCCTCCTGTCGAAGCACGGTGGGAGCCTGCCCCACTCGCCGCTGATGGAGTTGCTTCGGCGATTCGCAGCAGAGGACTCGATCCCGTTCGACGACATTTCCCTGAGGCAGGAGTTGTCCGACCTCGGCGTGCTGTGGTCGGCCCGCCCCGGCTTCTGGGAGATGGGGATCCCCGGTTTCGCCGACTACCTCCTCTACCGGGGCTGACCCGCCGGGTGGCGGGTGGCCGGGCGCCGGGCGCCGGCGCCGAACGGCGTGGTCGGGAGCAGCCCGCACGCTGCCCGACCGCACCCTCATCTCCCGCACTTTCCCCGATCGGCTCCGCCGAGTGCCCGGCTCCCCGACCTTTGCCGGGAGCGTCGTCCTCCGGCGAGTCGACCGCGATTCGCAACGGCGCCTCGCCGGTCTCCTCGGCCAGAACGACGCCCGGCACGGCGAATCACGAGCGACCGCCCTACGCGGATATCCCCGACGCCGCCCGGCCGAACCCGGCCCACGCGCCGGACACCGTCGCGGAATCCCGCCCCGCCCTCCGGGACACGGGGCGCGATCGCCCGGCCGAACCCGGTTCCGACGCAGCGCCCGTGCGCCGGGCTCGCTCCCCCACGCTGCTAGTGGATCGTAACAACATATGGAATACTGGTATGCTTCTCCCATGCGGAGACGCGATCCCATCATCCTGTCACCACCGGAACGACGCGAGCTCAACCGGCGCGTCCAGTCTCGCGCCGTGAGAGCGGAAGACGCCCGGCGCGCCCGGGTGATTCTCCTGCTCGCCTCGGGGAAGCCGTGGTCCGTGATCCAGAACAAGTTGGATTGCACGCCCGCCTTCGTGAACAAGTGGGGAAAGCGCTTCCGGGAAGGTCGGGTGCCGGCGCTGGCCTCGCGGAGGGCGCCGGGGTCGCCGAGGACGGTTCAGACACCGGAGATGGAGGCGAAGGTCCTGGCGACGACCCGGGAGAAGCCGCCGGATGGATCCACGCACTGGAGCACGCGGCGCCTGGCGCGACACCTCGGCGTCAGCCACACCCTGGTGCACCGGGTGTGGACGAGCGCGAACCTCCAGCCGCACTCGAAGAGGAACTATCTGGCGTCGAAGGACCCGGACTTCGAGCGGAAGGCGGCCGATGTCATCGGCCTGTATCTGAACCCTCCGGAGAACGCAGCCGTCTTCAGTGTGGACGAGAAGACGGCGATCCAGGCCCTGGAACGGACGGTGCCGGTGCTTCCGATGTCCCCGGGCCGAGCCGAGCGCCACGGCTTCGAGTACTACCGGCATGGCACCCGGTCGCTGATCGCGGCCCTGGAGACGCAGACCGGTGTGGTTCACGGGAAGACGGTGGAACGGGTCAACGGAGCCTCGTTCCTCGACTTTCTCGGTGAGATCGTGGCGAGCCAGCCGCCGGGCCGGGAGATCCACGTGATCGCAGACAACCTCTCGGTCCACAAGACGAAGGCGGTCAAAGCCTTCGTGGCGGCCCAGCCGAACTTCCACATCCACTACACGCCGACCTACTCGTCGTGGTTGAACCAGATCGAACTGTGGTTCTCGAAGCTGAAGCGGGATGTTCTGGCCCGCGGCATCTTCACCTCGGTTGCGGATCTGGAGCGGAAGATCCTTCGCTTCATCCGTGAGCACAACAAGGTCGCCCGGCCCTACAAGTGGACGTACTCTGATGTTTCTCGGCGGATCACTATCCGAACTCCCGCTACGGTCCACTAGGCTCCACCCCCGGCGTACGGGCGCGCACCGGGGGCGACGGGACGCAGCCGCCCCCGGCCCGCGCGCCAGCCGACCGAGCCCGGGCCTCCGTCGGCCGGAACGCCCGCAGAAGATCGCGCTTTGTCCTCGCTCCCCGCCGCCGAACCCCTTCCGGACGGAATTCCCCCGCCGATGCCCGAACCGATACCGCGCATCGAGAACGTCCACATCGAGGGCTTTCGGTCATTGAAGGATGTGACCCTTCGCCCGAACCCCGGGATCACCGTTCTGATCGGCCCGAACGGAGCCGGCAAGTCGAACCTTTTCCGCTTCTTCGACCTGCTGCATTCGATGCTTCCCCTCCGGCGCCTCGGCATCTTCGTCGGGCTCGAAGGCGGCGCCAGCCACCAACTCTTCCAGGGCAGCCAGCGTACCCCGCGGATGAAGGGAGAGATCGGCGTCCGGACCGGAGCCGGTCTGAACGAGTATGCGTTCGCGCTCGCCCGGGGAAACGAGAATCGGTTCCATTTCACGGAAGAGCGCTACCGTTTCTCCGGCTCGGGAAGCGGCGCCGACGCCGAGTGGCGTCACCTCCGGAACGGAGACGGCGAGGCCCGACTCCTGATTGCCGCGCAGGAGGCCGAGGACAACGGTCATCGGCAGGCGGCCCGGGCGATCACGGACTTTTTCGACGAAATCACGCCATTTCAATTCCACGACACTTCCAAGGAGTCGCCGTTCAAGAATCACTGTCATGTAACGGATTCCTTCCGTCTCTGGCCCAACGGCGGCAATCTGGCCGCAGTCCTGCACCGGATGCAGCGCGAGGACGCACGCCGTTACGAACGGATCTGCGGTCAGATCGGCCGGGTTCTTCCGGCCTTCGAGCGATTCGCCATGAAGGAAGAAAACGACTACGTGATTCTGCGGTGGAGAGACAGGAACTCGGGCCAGATCATGGGGGCACATCTCACCTCCGACGGTTCCCTTCGTCTATTCGCCTTGATGACGCTCCTGAGTCTGCCGACCGCACAACTTCCGAGTGTGATCCTTCTGGACGAACCGGAACTGGGCCTCCATCCGACGGCGATCGCCGTGCTCGCCGGGAGGATTCGCTCGCTGGCGATACGGCGGCAGATCGTCATCGCCACCCAGTCATCGCTCCTGGCGGACGAGTTCGACCTCGAAGAAATTCAGGTTCTCGACCTGAAAGACGGCCAGACCCATCTGAGAACCCTGGATTCCGACCAGTACCGAGAGTGGCTCGACGAATACAGCACGGGTGAACTGTGGCGCAAGAACCTGCTGGGTGGTCGCCCATGAGCAGACTGGCCATCATCGTGAAGGAGTCACTGAAGAAGGATTCGTCAACGCCATCCTCGTGGACCACCTGCGCACCCACCGAGTGGAGGCGACTCCGATCATCATCGGACCCTCCGCCCGTCGTCGCGGCGGCAATGTCAGCGTCGGTCGCCTGGCGAACCATCTCGCGCAACTGCGTTGGAGTTTCGACGCCGTGAGTTCTCTCGTGGACTTCTACGGGTTCCGGAGAAAGGGAGACGCCACGGTCGAGCAACTCGAGACGCAGGTCGGACAGGCCGTAGCCGGGAAGGGTCGGCCCGGCGCCGATCCTCGCTCCGTCCTGCCGTATGTCCAGAAGTACGAATTCGAGGCCCTGTTGTTCTCCGATGTGACGCGCTTCGCGGAGTTGGAGGAAGCGTCCGAGGGTGCGATAAGGACTCTTCTCGGGATTCGAGACCGTTTCGCAACTCCGGAAGATATTGACGATGGCCGGGAGACCGCGCCGAGCAAACGAATTCGAGCCGTGATTCCCGATTACCACAAGGCCGATCAAGGGCAGGCTGTCGCCAGCAGCATCGGACTGCCGACGATACGAGCCGAGTGTCCCCGCTTCGACGCGTGGGTCCGGCGCCTCGAAGCCCTGGGAACGGAACCGCCCACCACCCCGGACTGACTCCCGATCCCGGGCGACCGTGGAGAAGCCCGCCGCCGAGGTTGGAAGAACTCGGGCAGACACCGCAGCAGCGGGCCTCGGTGGCGACGGTCCTCACGGAGTCCGGCCTCCGCCTCCACGAAGACGCGGCGATCGGCGAACCCGCCACCGGTCGTCATCGGTCCCAAGCCGGCCAGCGCGATGTCAGTCTCGAAACGCGGGATGTGTCCCGATCCGCCAACGCCGCGCCGTATCGGGAGACGGCCCGGAGGGCCTGCCGCAGCCGACGGGGACAGCGCCACGGTGACCATGCCGTCGTCCCGCTGCGCCTCCCCTTCCGTTCTTCCCCTTCCGCGACCGGCCGGCCCGACCTTCCGTCCGGCCCGGAACCCTGCCTCCCCCCTTCCGGGCGGCCCCTTCGCGGCACCGGCCTGGCGACCGACTGGCACCCGCCGGCCACTCCCGATTTCCGTCGAGATACCGTTACACTTTGCGCGTCACTCGACCCCGCGCGGGTGCGGGTTCCTCCCTTGGCACGGCTCCCGCATCCCTATCTGCATCACTACTGCTCCGAAAGCCCGATACCATCCACGATGAACCAGGCGATCCCGTACCTCGAGAGCGTCCACATCGAGGGTTTTCGCTCGCTCAAGGATGTGACTCTCCGCCCGGGTCGAGGCGTCACGGTACTGATCGGCCCGAACGGCGCCGGCAAATCGAACCTCATCCGCTTCTTCGACATGCTGAGTTGGATGCTGCGGTCCCGGCGCCTGCGGGACTTCGTGACCGACCAAGGTGGCGCCGGCGATCAACTCTTCCGGGGAAGCAAACTGACGCCGCAGATGAAGTCCGAGATCTCCATCAGGACGGAACAGGGCCTGAACGAGTATGTCTTCACCCTGACCCGGAGTCATCCGGACCGATTTCGGTTCTCGGACGAGAGTTACCGTTTCTCCAGAACGGGTGGCGGGCCGGACGCCGATTGGAGCCATCTCTCCAGTGGGCACGACGAGGCTCGAATCGTCGAGGCAGCGCAGTCCTCGGTTCACGGCGGCCACCAGGAGACGGCGCGAGTCATCACCCGCCTGCTTCGGAACATCGCTTCCTATCAGTTCCACGACACCTCTCGCGATTCGGGATTCAAACGCTTTTGGAGTGTCGGTGGCCCCTTTCACCTCCGATCCGACGGCGGCAACCTGGCGGTCGTCCTGCACCGCATGCAGAGCGAGGATCCACGCCGTTATGATGTGATGTGCGAACAGATCGGCTGGATTCTACCGGTGTTCGTCCGCTTCGAGATCGAGGAGGATCATGGCCAGGTCTTCCTGCAGTGGCGAGCCAGGAACACGGACAAGGTCATGGGCGCGCATCTGACCTCCGATGGTTCCCTTCGCTTCTTCGCGCTGATGACTCTCCTGAGTCTGCCGACAGAGCAACTTCCGAATGTCATCTTTCTGGACGAGCCGGAACTGGGTCTCCATCCAACGGCCATCGCCTTGGTCGCCGGGATGATTCGATCGCTGTCGACGGAGCGGCAGATCGTCATCGCCACGCAGTCACCGCTTCTGGTGAATGAATTCGATCTCGAAGAGATTCGGGTGCTCGACCTGAACGAAGGCCAGACCCATCTGAGGACTTTGGACTCGGACCAGTACCGAGAGTGGCTCGAAGACTACAGCACCGGCGAACTGTGGCAGAAGAATCTGTTGGGGGGCGGTCCATGATTCGACCTTGATTCGACTGGCCATCACCGTGGAAGGGCTCAAGGAGCGCCAATCGAGAGGACTCCGATTCTGATCCCGAAGCCTCCGGCGCGTCGGCCGGCCGACCCGCCTCGCCGGGCACCGTTTCTCGGGAAGCACCCCCGAGGAGTGCCTGTCCGTCATCGGTCGGCTCTGTCGGCCTCGTCTTCGATTGGGCGTCGCCGGTTCAGCTCCCTTCCATCTTGAGAACTTCCCTCGCCGAACTCCGACGGAGGCGGCCAAACGCCTCGCCCATGTCCTCCCGCCATTGTTTCCCCAAATCTTCGATGTGACGGTAAGCGTCTCCCTTGTGCCTCATGTCCCAGCGCCTACGGCGCGACAACTCAGCCACGAATCCCCGTGCGATGACGAACTTCGGGGGCGGAAGTCCGGCTTGACGACACTCATCCGCCATGCGAACAGTTCCGGTGCCGATTTCCTCTACATACTCGGTTCGACTGAGCGTGCGCAGTATCGTTCGATTTCGAGCGACCGACCGATGTTCCCGAAACAGGTCATCCACGGTCAGCGGATGTCGGAGTTCGCCGGGATTGTACACTTGAAGACGGTCATGGAACAGCGTGACCTGAACGGTGGCCGCGCTGGTGTAGTCCCGGTGCGCGACCGCGTTGACCAAGGCCTCGGTGATCGCCTTGACCGGTATCTCCGGATAGCGGGGTGCCCGCGGTCCCTCCGATCGTTCTCCGACCCTTCGGTCGAGCCTGCTCATCACGAAGGTTGTCGCTGCATCCACGATGGACATCATGTTGCCTTGGTAGATCTCGATCGTCTGTATCGGGTCGATCGCCTGCAACCCGAGAATGTGTACGCACTTGATCTCCGCGGACGGGATGAACCGATGCGGCGCGGACCCGAACAGCAGGATAGCCGCGTTGGTCAACAACCCATCAGTGAGCAGGTCGAGTTGGGTCAGGAGTTCTCTGCGCCCGATACCGGGGCCTGGCGGCAGACCGCCCTTCTCTCGCGCGGCACGGACGAAACGGTCCATGGCCGCGCCGTCGATGTCGCGCCAGTCCGCACCGTGACACACGTGCCGCTCGAACGGTCCCGCCGGGAGTACGCGCCTTTCCGCCAAAAAACCAACGAGGGCGGCGTACAGCGCCGATCGAAGCGACGAAATGTCGCTGAACCTGCCACGTACGACTTCTCGTTCGGCCTTTCGAATCAGGTCCCGGATCCCACTCTCTCTCCGCGCCTCGTCGCACTGCTTCACGAAAACGAGCCGCTGCTTACCATGCTCGGTCGCGCGGTCGAACTCCCGCTCGGTCGACGACCACCGTCCGTGCCGGCGCCCGTAGGTCTCCCCGAACAGCCCGACATATACATCGCACCGATCGACCTCTTCGATGAAGCGACGTTCCGGTGTCTCGTCGGTCGCCCCCTGCTCCTCGAAGAGAAAGACCGTGAAGTACCGACCGAGAAGGGGATCTGCCCGTACGTACTCCGCGATCGCCCGTCGTTCCTCCCTGAACTCCGCCTGCGGACTGCTCACGAAGAGCCTGAACTTATCCACGGTCAACCTTGTGCGGAATCAGCCTGCGGCCAGCCTCATCGGTTGAACGTACGAGCACTTGGAGGGCCGAGCACCACGCAGTTCGGAGCCGCGACACCGACCTAGCCGGATTGATTGTAGCAGATCTGTCCAGACGCAACCCGCCCGGTCCGTGACTCCGCCACCGACTCCAGGGGACCAGCGGCCGGACCCGGCCATCACTGGCCATCGCACGGGGGCGACCGTTCCGACGCGCCATGTTCCTCCGTCGCGGCCGGCTCGGCGACGCCCCACGCCGCCACCCACTCGCAAAAACGCCTTTTCCGGTCCTCCGGCAACCCCCGCGTCATGGCCCCCAGCACCTCCCGGTACCTCGCCATCAAGTGCTCCCCCACCCCCGGCTCCGCATCCGGTGGAGCGAGCAGCTCCCAGGCTCCCGCACTCAGAAGCCCATGCACCCAGTCCGCCCTCGCCACGATCTCGTCCAGCCCCATACTGCGGCACCACAGATCACCCACAACACTGGCACAGGCTTCCACAAGTCGGATCAGCCACGGACTCTCTTTCGGCCACTGTAGGCAACGGCTCTCACGGACAAGTTCCACCTCTCTCCGAATCGCGCGAAGGCCGGGCGTCTCCTTTACTTTCCCCTCCACCACACGCGCCGCCTCGACCTCCTGCATCAATTCCGCCCGGAAGATCGGAACGAACAAGTATCCGGCGTCGCGAAGGCGCCTCGCGGCATCGGCGACAGACGCACCCGCAATCGGCGACTCCTTCGCGTCGCTCCAAATCCAGTCCCATGTCGTCCAGACCCGGGCGACACTCTCTCCAGTACCAAAGCCCCGATGTTGGTTCAGGAAACGATCGTCGGTTATCACCGCACCGCACCGGCCGGCCAGCCGCACGAGGTCCAACTCCGGATACCGCGCCGCCTCCCTTTCCTTCTTCGCCCCCCCCCTCCACAGTGGACCCAGATGAACCCGGCCGGACTCGATCCCGTCATGCAGGACCCGACGAATGTTCTCTACATGATCGCCGATCTCCTTCGATGTCTCTACATGGCGGAGCAGACCACGATGCTCCTCAATGGTCGCCTTCGACACATACAACCGATAACCATCGTCGTTGAGAAGTCTCAGCACATCTCCCGGCCGTGGCCCAAGGTCGAGGAGATTTTCCAGTGACACGCCATCCAGATACAGAGCGTCCCCCGCCCGCAGAGCCGGCTCCATCGGCCACCGTCTCCCGTCTCGCGCGATGGATTCTATCATCGCATCTCGCTCATCCGCAGTGATGTGCCCGTCTTCCGCAAGCACCCGAACTATTGTTGCTGGACTGACCAGCCTGCCATAGTAGGAGCGCATGTCCACCGGAACAATCTCGTCCCCGACCAATTTCTCGATCGGATAGCTCACGACGAGCATCGAACGTGCATCCGCGGAGCCCTCCATCGCAGCGAGCAGCGACGCCGCGTCTTCTCCGATCCCCTCACGCGCCACGGCAATCTCCGTCTCCCCACGACCGACCACCTTCACGAGTCCTTCCCCCTCCAGGTCCACGACTCTCTCTGCCACTTCGATCCGGCTCGGCTGGTGGAACCTCAGTCGCTCCCGCTCGACGAAGAGCCACGCAAGCGTGCCATGAGGAATCACCACTTCCTCCATACTGCGGATCGTGCTCCCGAGTTTATCCAGAAGGCTCAAAGTCATCAGAGCCGTCGGCCCCACACCAACCGCTCCTGTGTTTTCCACGACCGTGTCGCCGCGCACGCCACTGTACGCCGCCACGACGCCGCGTCTCCCCCGATCTCCGAGCCTGCGATTTTCTATCGCGCACCGGAGGACGAAATCCGAGACGGCCCGGTTCAGCACATCACCCGCCACACAGAGGGGCATGTCGCCTCTTCTGACATCCTCCGATATCTTCTCGACCCGTTCGTTCCACTGCTTCCGGTGGCGCACGAAGTCGGGCAACGACACTCCTGTCATGGGGCCATCTCCGTCGGACCGCTCAATCGCCCGGCGCAGCCACTGCCCGACGCGTGGGTCTCGATCCATGTTCGCGGCTCCGCCCAACCAAGCCGCAGCCGCCAGCGCATGGACATCGCCGTCGCCCCGGTCGGCGATCGCATGTACGAGATCCTTGGTGTACGGAAGATCGAAGTACAGAGATCGGTGAGCCAACTGAACGAGATCCGAGGTGTCCTTGCTCTCGTGGTCCTCGAACCCCTCAGCGACGAGTTTCGGGATCGACATCCAGTCTCCGGTTACTACCGCGAGATTGAACCGAAGACTATCCACATTCGGGTCCGAATGGCTCCCCGCCAGTTCTCTCAGCAGCGCGCCACACTTCCGAACGTCTCCGTTGTTGAAGAAGTGCCAGCACTGGATCATCCGGAGTGTCCGCGAACGCTCGACCAGGTGGGAAGTGTTGTCGATGAAGACACTGAGTTCGTCGTCTTTCCCCAACGCAATGAGGGCAGTGGCAAGTCGTTCCGCATCTTCCAGTGACCCAGTACGATCGAACAACTGCTCTCCATACTTGTACACACCTTCCCATTCTGCCCGTCGTTGCATCTCCATGACAGCCCGCCCGAGGTCCTTGGTTGCTCCTGTCCGCTCGTAGTACGTCGTCAACTCTCGGACATCCTCCGCCTTCGAGTATCGGAGGAGTGACTGTAGCCGCTCCATCTCCGAGTCCGGCAGGTCCGTGGAGCGAAGGTCCTCAACCAATCTACCGGCAGCATCCCACTCCGACGCCAACATCAGAAATTCGGCGCGGTGCATCGTAATCTGAGGACGAGCAATGTACGGTGCAAGCGAGTCCGTGTGTCGCGCGAGATACTTCGCGGCGTCTCTCGGCTCCATCGTGAAAGCCAGAGCCAGGCGCGCGGACGCCGCGTCGGCCGACGATCGCGGATCGGACGACGACAACTGCTCATCTATGACTCGCTCTGCATGGGCTTTTTCGAAGGACACATCGCCCTGGATCGCCATAGGAAGCAGCCGGAGATTCTCCGGCAGTCTCGCCACCGCATCAGCCAGCCGCATCTTCGCACTAGCTGCCTGAATCGGATCCCGCAACTGCAACCAGAGCGCGTAGTCGCGAGCCACGTTCACAGTGTCGGTCAGAGCGAACGCCTCGGCCGCGGTCGCAGCCGCTTTGAAGTGCTCACTTGCGTTCCGCAGTTCCGACAGTGCGCTTGGAGTCGAAGATATGGGAAAATTCAAGGCAGAAATTGGCATTGCGGCCCCCACCTCGAACCTGAGATCCTCCGGTGTCTGCAAAGCGACCATCGCAATACCCACCGCGTAGTGCAGGGCGGGGGTGTTCTCGTAGTCGGAATTTTGGATTTGCGCAATCGACGAGTCGACTTCTCCCCATTGGCCGGCCTGCATAACACTCACGAGGTGCATGAGCCGTCCGTCGGAGTCCAACGATGGAAGTGTTCGTTCGTGGTCGCGCATCCACGAGATCGCGGCCGCAGGGGTCTGGTACCGATTGAGAAGCACCAACGCGGCCTCGGTAGTTGGAGGTGAGCCGAGGGCGTTCAGAGTGTGCAGCGCACCTGATACGTCGGAGTGACTTGCGCGAAGGAAGGCGTGAGCTATCCGAACTTCCAGAGGCACCGTCCCACCCGCAACCAAGTTCTCGGCAAGACGGAAGCAGGCCTCGGCCTCCTCAAGACGACTGGTGGCGAGCATGCGGGTGCACCAAGCCAACGCTCGAGCGCGCACTTCGCGGCGGGCATGAGAGTGTTCGCCCTGAAGGCGGCTGGCGAAACCCAAACAGAATGTCGTGGAGTCGAAGTCTCGAAAAAAGCGCGCCCGCCGAAGCACGCGCAGGTCGTTCTCAACTGCCAAGGTCAGAACCTCGGCCAACTGCCGGCGAGCAGCCGCGGCGTTCTCCCCCTCATGCGCCGCCTTCATCTCCAGCAACCGGGACACCGGGTAGCCGTCGGGATCTTCGTCAATTTCCCAATGGTGGTTCTTGCACAGGAACAGGAGGTTCTCCGGAGCATGGATCTGCTTCGGGGTCAAACTCGAGTCGTAGCGAGCCGATCCTTCCTTCTTGCCATGTATGTGGCAAAGGTCCCCGGCCAAGTAGTCCTCTCCGTTCGACTCGGTCTTCACCATCGGTTCGGAGCAGGACGGAAAGGCGCACTCGTTGCTGCTCTTCGCGCCAACGATCGTACGAGTTTTCCGTGACGGATCGGTTCTGGGCGCATTTCGGCGGTTCGGCCGCCGTACGGATTTTCGTTTTTTGCCTACCATCGAACCATCTGTAACCTGGGAGAGGTCGCGAGATTATAGCAGAAGGGTCCCGCCCCGCGCTGCGGCAACCCCACGCCGTGGTATCGGGTGTCGGGGATCCGCGGGTTCCGCCGGAGGGTCAGCGGATGGTGCAGCGGCCCTCGGTGCAGGAGGCTTCGACCGGGGGGCAGCCGGGGCTCTCCACGAGCAGATGGAGGTCGGCGAACCAGCCCAGGGTCAGCCGCTGTTCCAGGCCGGTCGGGGTCTCCCGGGTCTCGAAGGCGGAGGCGAGGAGCGCCGGGCGGTGCGGGAGCCAGGCCCTTTCCGGAGCTTCGGGTTCCCCGGCGAACGGTCTGCGGTAGGGCGTGGTGAGGGTGACGGCGGTTCCGGGAGTCGGGACGCGGAAGGTCCAGTCGCCGGCCCAGTAGGAAAGGCCGTCGAAGCCGAAGACCCTCGCCGCCAGCGAACCCCCGGCGCGAGCGGCGCCCTCGACTTCGACGGAGACCGTCGGGGGGATGCAGGTCGGCGACGGGCGCTCCTCGGCGCGGCGGACGCGGAGGCGGATCGGGGTCGGATCGACCTCCGTGAAGAAGCCGGACGCCAGATTCTCGGCGGGGGATCGCGTGAGCCACACGCGGTACTCGTCCGACACTTCCCCGCCGGCGCTGAGCGCGGTGATCTCCAGGAGGCCCGGGACCCGGGCGCCGTCCACGAACACGGTGTCCGGAACCGAGAGGCGGTTCGCCGGGGCGTCGGTGGCGATGCCGATCGGGTATCCGTCGGTTGCGCCGCCGTTCGTCCAGTCGTTGTTCCAGAGGGATTGGACCTCGAAGCCGATCGTCGTGCCCTCGGGGACTTCGAGCGTCCGCTCCGGGAAGAAGAAGGCGCCGCCGAGCGCGAACGGGATTCCCTCGTCTTCCTCCGGCGGTTCGGGGGCCGGAGTCGGTTCCGGGGCCGGTGCGGGGGTCGGGGCCGCCGGGGTCACGGCAGCGCGGCCGGCACAGCCGCCCCAGACGAGGAGCGCCGCGGCGACGACAGCACCGAGCAGCGATCGGAGGATTCGTTCGCTCATGGACTCGTCCTCCCGCCGGAAACGGTCAGCGGCGGTCGCAGGTCCACGCGCCCGGCGCGGACTTCCGCCCAGAACCAGCGGTCGCGGAGGTCGAGGACTTCGACCACCTCGGCGGCTTCGTACCGCTCCCGCGGGAGTTGGGAGATGAGATCGCCGAGGGGATGGACCCAGAAGAGATGGCGGCCGGGCGGCAGTCCCTCCAGCAGGAACTGGCCGTGGCCGTCGGTGAAGGCGCCGGCGCCGTAGTGGGGCCCGGCGGGACTCGGGCCGCCCGCGATCTGGACATACGCACCCGGAGCGCCCCGGCCGTCCGGGAGGGTGATCCGCCCGCCGACGGCGCCGGTGGTTTCGCGGAACTGCCGGGTGGGATACAGCAGGGAAACCCCCATGATGTCGTCGGGCGTCAGACCGACGAGGTCGTGCCAGCCGCCGTAGGACATGATCGGGTCGGCGTGGAGGGCGGTGACGCCTTCGGGGTAGAAGCCGGCGCGGACGATGGCCGGGGGATCCGTACGCGCTTCCCAGGTCGGATTCAGGTCGCTGTGCACGAGGCCCAGACAGTGGCCGACCTCGTGCGCCACGACCATCTCCAGCCAGGCGAGGCGCTCCATCTCCTTCTGCGGGTTTTCGCGCGCCCGGTCGTCCAGGCGGTCGAAGAGAACGGGATTGAGCCGGATGTCGCAGCCGACGATGCGGCCGCTCTCGAAGCGCGTGAAGGCGTTGCCGATGAAGTAACTGTCTTCGTCCCAGTCGCCGGTGAAGCCGACCGTGTTCAGCCCGTCGTCGGCGTCGGCGACCTCCGCGGCGTACGATTCCTCTTCGAGGTGGACCGCGATCGTCGCGGTGGGGATCTCCGTCCAGTGCGCGAAGCCGCGCCGCACCAGGTCGCGCCAACTCCCGGGGGTGAGCCAGTCGGCGGGCAGGTGGGCGTTTTCGAGCAGGCGGAAGGGGATCGGGGAATCGGCGAGTTCCCAGCGGGCCGCGGACGGCGAGGAAACAGCCACGCTGCGCGACCGGCCGTAGAACTTGTAGGACTCGGCCGGCGCAGCGACCAGAAGGGCCCACGGCAGGGTCAGGAGGGCGGTGACCGCCGGGAACGCGTACCCGGCGCGGCGGCGCGGCGCAGTCGGGGATACCGGCCGGCCGGCGCGACGGAGATAGGACCGGGGAGGGGGTGACGCCCCGCCGGGCGGCCGGCAGCGCCGGTCGCGCCGGTTCGGGGAGGACACGCCGCGGCCCCGGGGGAATCCGGCGAGGGCGTCCCGGGGACCGGGGCCGCCGGGGCGGGGGCGGAGGCGGACCGGCAAGTTCTCTGCCTTTCTCGCTGGCTCGCTCCCGTCTCGGGAAACGGGACCGCCGGAGCGGAAGCGGACGGGCATCGGCGAGGGAAGTCGAAGTGTATGGCTGCCGCGCTGCGCCGCTCGCGGTCGGGCGCCGCCGGGAGAGCCGCCGCTCCGACGACGGTGCGCGTAGCCGGACGGGGGAGGCAGGTCGGAAGCGGCGCCGGTGCGCGAGCGGGGGGAATCGGCCGAGGATTCGACCTCGGAGCCGGTCGGCGGCGGAATGCGCCGCGCCGGGACTCGGCCGGAGGAAATCCCGATCCCGGAAGTGCTTGCCGGGCGCCGGCGGCGGGAAACGAGCCGGCGCGCCGGACCGGGAGCGCTGCGGCGACTGCGCCGGGTCGGGGCCGGGAGGTTCGTCGGGGTCACTCGGTCGTCCTCCCGGTCGAGACCGTCAGCGGCGGCAGGAACTCGATCTGCCCCGCGCGGACTTCCGCCCAGAACCAGCGGTCGCGGATGTCGAGCACGCGCAGTATGTCGGCGTCGCCGAATCGGTCCGGCCCGTAGTGGGCGCGCAGGTTCCCGATCGGATGGGCCCAGAACAGGCGCCGCCCGGGCGGCAGACCCTCCAGCAGGAATTGCCCGATGGCGTCGGTGAAGGCGCCCGCGCCGAAGGCGGCGTCCGCGCCGACGCCGTCCACGATCTGCAGATAGACGAACGACGCGCCCCGGCCATCCGCGAAGACCAGTCGTCCGCCGATGGCGCCGGTGGATTCGAGATAGCCGGGAGCGGGATAGAGCAGCGAGATCCCCGTGCGGTCGTCGGGAGCCAGCCCGACGAAACCGTGCGCGCCGCCGTACGACATCACCGGGTTGGCGTGGAATGCGGCCGCTTCCTCCGGATAGAACCCGTTGCCGCGGGCCGCCGGCGGGGCGCTCGGAGTCGCTTCCCAGGCCGGATTCAGGTCCGAATGGGCGAGCCCGAAGCAGTGGCCGAACTCGTGCGCCACGATGGTCTCGATCCGCGGCAGCCATTCCATGATTCGCTGCGGGTTCTCCTCCTCCCGGTCTTCGAGCACCTCCAGCATCCGGTGGTTGAGCACGACATCGCAGCCGACGATACGCCCGCCCTCGATGCGGAGGCCGGCGCGGGCGATGCCGGAGAACTCGTCCCCGGCGAAACCGACGGTGTTGATACCGTCGTCGGTGTCGACGAAGTCGGAGCGGACCGTCTGTTCTTCGAGCACGGCGGTGACGCGGGCGGTGGGGACCTCGGTCCAGGAACCGAGGGCGCGAGCGACCATCTCGCGCCAGGTCCGCGGCGTCAGGTCCGGATGTTCCGGAAGGCGTTCGTTCTCCAGCAGGCGGAAACGGACCGGCAGGTCGCCCGGCGCCCAACGCACGGCGGCCGCGGGCCCGAGAACGATCCTCAAATCCGCCCCGAAGTACTTGTAGGCGTTCGCCGGGACGACGCCGAGAACCGCGAGAGCCGCGGCAGTCGCGAGCAGCACCGGACGGTTGCGGCGGCGGGACCGGCTCGCGGGCTTCCTCGGCGGTCGCCGCCCCCTCGTCCGGTTCCCTGCCCGACGCTTCCCGGGCGCGCCCGGACCCGCGGGCAGATCCCGCTGCATTGCGGCGCTCGGCGGCCGTGACTTCGTCGTGGGCGCCTCCCCGGCCCGCTCCGGATGCGGATGGCCGGGTTTCGTCAGCGCCATGGCCGCCCCTCCCGGCGTCGCTCTGACCGGTCGGAACGGGCGCGCTCGCGGCGCCGGGCGGCTTCGAGCATCGAGAGCCGCAGCGGGCCGGCGCTTCCGCCCAGGATCCGGTCTTTCCGGGCCCGGCGCACCAGCCGTTCGATCTCGGCGTGCGTCGTGTTCCGGAACCAGGGGCGGGCCGCCGCCTTTTCGAGGTCGAAGGAGAACCGCACGCCGCGAAGTTTCATGCGGAGGACCTCCGCGACTTCCGCCGTCGGCGGCGGACCCAGGAACAGCACCTCGTCGAAGCGGCGCCAGATCGCGCTGTCGAGCATTCCTTCGTGGTTCGTCGCGGCGATGAGGACACTGTTGCCGGAATAGGTATCGAGCATCTGCAGCACGGCGTTCACGACGCGCCGCAACTCGCCGTGCTCGGTCCGGTCTTCGCGTTCCTTGCCGATGGCGTCGAATTCGTCGAAGAGGGTCACCGTCGGGGAGGCGGAAGCGAAATCGAACACTTTCCGGAGATTCGCGGCGGTCTCGCCCAGGAAGGAAGACACCACGCTGTCCGCCCGGACGACGGCGAGCGGCCGATTCATCTCGTAGGCCATGACTTCGGCGGTCAGGGTCTTGCCGCAGCCCGGAGGGCCGCAGAGGAGCAGGCGGTCGCCGGGGCGGAGACCATGCGCCTGCAGGACCTCGCTCCGGTGGTGTTCGAGGAGGAATTCCTCGACGGCGGCGCGATTCTCCGGGGAGAGGACGATGTCCGGCAGGCCGCGTTCGGGGCGCCGGACGGTGAGCAGCGGAAGATCGCGTTCCCGATCCGTGGGGACCGAGCCGGTCAGGGGCCGCTCCGCCGCGACGGTCCGCCCGTTCGCCCGGCCGGGCGGTTTGCCGGGTGGCCTGCCGTTCGCCCGGTCGGGTGGCCTGCCGTTCGGCCGGCGGTTCGGCCGGCCGTGGAGGATCGCGTCGAGGTCGTCCGCCAGCAGATGGTGCTGCTTCTGCCGCTCCTCGGCGATCACTCTCTTCGCCACCCCGCGGAAGGCGTCGCGGTCCCCGTCGGCGCCGGACTGGAACAGTTCGCGGAGCAGTTGGCCGTTGGACACGGCGCTCAGCCTCCGACCCGGGGTCGGCGCCGGCGCCCGGTTCGACGGGAGACCTCGGACATCGGACTCGACTCGTCCCGGATTGTACGGAGGACGGGCGCGGCGTCGCGGGGGGGCCGCCGGACCCGCCCGGCGTCCGGGGCGGGGCTGCCGGGAGCGACCGGCGGAAGCGGGGGCCGGGCCGGCGATCCCGGGTGGGCGCTGCCGGGAGCCGGCGCGGACGAGAGGACCGCTCGGCGCGGCTCCGGGCCGGGGCGGCTCCGGGCCGGGGCGGCTCCGGGCCGGGGCGGCCGACCGTCGGTTCGGCGGGCGCCGAATCACCCGTTGGATCGTCGCCGAATCACCCGTTGGATCGTCGCCAAATCACCCTCTGAGCCGTCGCCGAATCACCCGTCTGGATCGTCGCCGAATCACCCGCTGCAAACTCCCCCGCAGGGGTTCCCGGACAGCGACCGGCGTCCGGCGAGGGAGGGCGAACCATGGAATATCTGCCGCGCGTCGCCGACTCCGAGTTGGCGCGACGGCTCTCGGTGGCGGTGGCGGTCGTCGTCGAGGGGCCGCGGGCCTGCGGGAAGACCTCGACCGCGCGGCAGGTCGCGGCCAGCGAGGTCCTGCTGGACACCGACGAGAACGCCCGCCGGCTGGTGGACGCGGACCCGGCCGCGGCGCTCGCCGGAGCGGTTCCGCGGCTCTTCGACGAGTGGCAGGTGGCGCCGGCGGTCTGGAACCAGGTACGGCGGGCGGTGGACGAACGGGGAAAGCGGGGCCAGTTCATCCTCACCGGGTCGGCGGTTCCGGCGGACGAGATCACCCGCCACCCCGGGGCGGGACGGTTCTCGCGCCTGCGGATGCGTCCGCTGTCCCTGTTCGAGGCCGGGCGGTCGAGCGGGGAGGTGTCGCTCGCCGCCCTGCTCGCCGGGGAGCGGCCGCGGGCGCCGGCGGTCGCGCTCCCCGTTTCGGAGGCGGCGGAGATCGTGTGCGTCGGCGGCTGGCCGGGGAATCTCGGCGCCGGGACGAAGGCCGCCCTCCGCGCCAATCGGGACTATCTCGGGGAGATCCGGCGGACGGAGGTGTCGCTGGTCAGCGGGGCGACCCGGGACCCGGTCAAGGTCGGCCGCTTCCTGCAGTCGCTGGCGCGCAATGTGGCCACGCCGGTCTCGCTGTCGCGGCTCGCTGCCGAAATCGGGGGCGGCGGGGCCGGACTGAAGGCGGACACCGGGCGGATATACCTCGACGCGCTGGAACGGTTGCTGGTGGTCGAACCGCAACCGGCCTGGAGTCCG
This sequence comes from Candidatus Marinacidobacterium sp., assembly GCA_965243415.1. Taxonomy (GTDB): domain Bacteria; phylum Acidobacteriota; class Vicinamibacteria; order Marinacidobacterales; family Marinacidobacteraceae. Next base: position 103,731 of record OZ251549.1, read on the forward strand.
CGACTGCGCTCCCGGGCCACGCTTCGCCGCGCGCCGGTGCGCCACTTCGTGGACCCGTCGCTCGCGGCGGCGGCGCTCCGGGCGACTCCGGAGCGGTTGCTGGGGGACCTCCGGTTTCTCGGGTTCCTGTTCGAGTCGCTGGTCGTCAGGGACCTGCGCATCTACGCGCAGCCGGCGGAGGCCGAGGTGTTCCACTATCGGGAGAAGGACGGCCTGGAAGCGGACGCGGTGGTGGACGCCGGCGACGGGCGCTGGGCGGCGTTCGAGGTGAAACTGGGGGAGCGGTGGGTGGACGAGGGCGCCGAGAATCTCCTCCGGCTGCGGGAGCGGATGCGCGGGAACCGGGACGGGTATGGGGAGCCCTCGGCGCTCGCCGTCGTGATCCCGGGCGGCGCGGCGTATCGCCGTCCCGACGGGGTGAGCGTCGTCCCGGCGGCCACGCTGGGGCCGTAAGCGCCGCCGCGGGTCGGCGCGGAACGCCCCCGGCGAAGTCGGCAGCGCCCGGCGAAGAGCCGCTTTCGCGGATGTCGCTTCCGCGATCGCCGGCCGCGCCCGAACGGAACCGCCGCGCACCGAGCCGGCGCGTCCCTTTTCCGAACGGGGACCGGGAGGCTGTCTCCTCGACCGACGGGAAGAAGGGCGACACCCGGTTGCCCGCTTCGAAAACGCTCCGGCAGACAGTCCGGGCTTTGCCCGAAGAGGGCCGGGTGGGCCGCGCCCCGGCAGCGCCTGCCCGATGAGGTCCGGGCTTTGGCCGAAGGGCGCCGGGAGCCGGGCCGCGCGGTGCTGCCCGCCGACGCCGACCCCGGTGCCGAGGTGTGGATCCCGGGTCGGGAAGCGGCGGAGGGTCGCTGCGGACGGCGCCGGCGCCGGCGGAGAGCCGGAGCCGCTCGCCGGGCGCCGGCGGACGCCCGATCCCCGGAACGGGCGGCGGGGGGCGGTCTGTTACGATGCCGCGTTTCATGCGCGAATCCCCCGGCGGAAGCGGCCTCGGCGGCGGGCCCGACCTCGCCGTGGACGAGGGCCGGCCGGCCGCCCGGCCTCAGGTTCCGGAGGGGCTCTTCGTCCGGTGCGACGGGTGCTCGGAGGTGGTGTACGGGCGGGCGGTGCGGGAGAACCTCGAAGTCTGCCCCCGGTGCGACTTCCACCTGCGGGTCAGCGCCCGGGACCGGATCGAGATGCTGGCCGACGACGGGGAGTACCGGATCCTCTCCGGGAATCTCCGCTCGAACGACCCGTTGGAGTTCCAGGATCGGCTGCCCTACCCGGAGCGGTTGCGGAGGGGGGCGGCGGCCACCGGGCTGGACGACGCGGTCCTGGTGGCGCGGGTGCGGATCGAACGGACGCCGGCAGTGCTCTGCGTCATGGAATACGGCTTCATCGGCGGCAGCATGGGGGTGGTCGTCGGCGAGCAGATCACCCGGGCGATCGAGGTGGCCGGGAGCGAGCGGGTGCCGCTGGTCGTGGTGTCCTGCTCCGGCGGGGCGCGGATGCAGGAAGGCGCGCTCTCGCTGATGCAGATGGCGAAGATCTCGGCGGCGCTGGCGATGCTCGACGACCAGGGGCTGCCCTACCTCTCGGTGCTGACGCATCCGACGACCGGCGGGGTCACTGCGAGTTACGCCATGCTGGGCGATCTGAACCTGGCCGAGCCGGGGGCGCTCATCGGCTTCGCCGGGCCCCGGGTGATCCAGCAGACGATCCGGGGCGAGTTGCCCGAGGGTTTCCAGCGGTCGGAGTTCCTGCTGGAGCACGGGATGCTCGACCGGGTGGTGCACCGCCGCGACCTGCGGCGAGTCCTCGGGACCGCGCTGCGCTTCTTCTACGACCCGGCGGTCGAGCCGGTCGCGGAGGAGGCGACGGCGGCGGAACCGGTAGCGGAACCGGCGTTCCTCCGCGCCCGATAGCGCGACCGGGACCCCGCGACCGACTCCGCCGCGAACGCCCCCCGACCGCCGCCGGCCCCGACCGCCACCAGCCGGCCGCAACGGGGGACCGGGCCGGAAGGCGTCTCGATGACCTACGACGAGGCGCTGGCCTTCCTGCGCGACCGCCAGCAGTTCCGGGTGAAGGTGGGGCTGCGGAACATCCGCCGTCTCGCCGCGAGCCTCGGCGACCCGCAACGGCAGGTTCCGGCGGTGGTCGTCGCCGGGACGAACGGCAAGGGTTCCACGGTGGCGATCCTGGACAGTCTGCTCCGGGCGCACGGGCTGCGGGTGGGGCGGGTGACCTCGCCGCACCTGGTGTCGGTGGAGGAACGGATCGTCGTGGACGGCGCGCCCCTGCCCCGGGCCGACCTGGCCGGGTTCGTGGGCGAAGTGGCTGCGGTCTCCGCCGACTTCCCCGCCGAGTTCCAGCCGTCGTTCTTCGAGACGATCACCGCGGCGGCGTTCCTCGCCTTCGGGCGCCGGCGGCTCGACGCGGCGATCTTCGAGGTGGGGATGGGCGGGCGGTGGGACGCTTCCACCGTCGCCGAAGGGCCGGTGGGGCTGGTGAGCCGCATCGCGCTGGATCACGAGCGGTTCCTGGGGCATACGGTCGCCGAGATCGCCGCCGAGAAAGGGGCCATCGCCCGCGCCGGGAGCGAGTTGATCGCCGCCCGGCAGGAGCCCGGGGCGCGACGGACGCTGGAGGCGAGCGCGGCCGCCGCCGGGGCGCGGTTCCGCAGCGCGGCGGACGAGACGGAGATCGGGATGACCTCGTTCCGCACCGGTTCGCGGGGGTGGGTCGCCACGCCGGACGGGCGCTACGAGGATCTGTGGCTGCCGCTGCCGGGGGCGCACCAGCACGACAACCTGGCGCTGGCGGTGCGGGGGGCGGAGCGGTTCCTGGGGCGCACCGGGCTGGCGGCGCCGGACCGGGAACGGATGCGCGCCGGGGTCGCCGCGGTGCGCTGGCCGGGGCGTTTGGAATGGCTGCCGCCGGTGGTGGGAAAGCCGCGGGTGCTGCTGGACGCGGCGCACAACCCCAGCGGGGCGCGGCGGCTGGCGGAGTTCCTGGAAGGGTTGGGGCAGAACGGGCCGCGGGTGCTGGTGTTCGGGGCGATGCGGGACAAGCGGGTGGCGGCGATGCTGGCGCCGCTGTGGGCGCACTTCGACCGGGTGGTGCTGACGGCGGCGGAGAGTCGGCGGGCGCTCCCGGCGGAGGAGTTGCGGGCGGCGGTCGGTGCCGGCGGCGGTTCGGTCGCGGGTTCGGGAGTCGGTGGGGGTATCGGTTCGGGTGGCGCGGCGGCGGCGGGTTCGGGGGTCGGTGCGGTCGCGGGTGCGGGTATCGGTTCGGGGGTCGGTGAAGGCGGCGTTCCGGTCGAGACCGTGGCCGGTCCCGGGGAAGCGCTGCGGCGGGCGGAACGGCGCGCCGGGGCGGGCGGCGAAGTAGTGGTCGCCGGATCCATCTTCCTGCTGGGCGATGTGCTGCGGGAGCGCCGGGGGGAGGCCGCTGCGGATTGGGATGCGGCGGACGCGGAGTGGCTGGCGCGGTCGGCGCGCCGGGAAGCGGAACGCCGCGAGCCGGTGCGGCGCAGCCCGGCGGCCTGATTCCGGCTGACTCCGGCGGGGCCGGGTTCGACGGCGCTCCCGCTCCGGGCCGGAACGCGGTGCGCCGCAGTCCGGGGGACGGATCCCGAAGCGACCGCCTCCAGCGGCTCGGCGCAGCGAACCGGGCGGACGCGGGCGCCGAACCCGCATCGCCCGCCGAACCGCGTCTTCGCCGGGCGGAACGACGCGCCCGGCGGTTCGGCCGAGCGGAAGGACCGCCGGCGCGATAATGGCCCCGGTGCGTTTCTTCAACACCGAGGGGCCGGTCCGTGCCGAGAAGCATTACTCGGTACCCCCGCTCGCGCGGCTCGACCTTGAGTATCTCCTGACGCTGATTCGGCGGGAGAAGTACTTCGTCCTCCACGCGCCCCGACAGACCGGCAAGACCACGGCGCTGTTGGCGCTGCGGGAGGTGCTCGATGACGGGGCGGCCGGCGATCTGTACTGCGTGTACGCGAATCTCGAGGAGGCGCAGGCCGCGCGGGAGGATTTTGGCCTGGCCGCGCAGATCATCCTCTCCCAGATCGCCAGCCAGGATCATCTGTTCGGCGACGGAACCTTCCGCGCCATCTGGAAGGACGCCCTCGCCGAAGTCGGCCCCGGACGCGCCATCGGAGAGGCTCTGACTCGCTGGAGCGCCGCCGCGCCGAAGCCCCTGGTGCTGCTGCTCGACGAGGTGGATGCGCTCGTCGGCGACACCCTTCTCTCGCTCCTGCGCCAACTTCGTACCGGATACCCCCAGCGTCCCGGCGCGTTCCCGCAGAGCATCGTGCTGTGCGGCGTGCGGGCCGTTCGCGACTACCGCAGGCATCTGGAGAAGCCCGGGATCTCCGGCGGCAGTCCGTTCAACATCCTGAACGAATCTCTGCGTCTCGGCGATTTCGACCGGGAACATACCGGCGCTCTTCTCGCACAGCACACCGAAGAGACCGGTCAGCGATTCGCGCCCGACGCGGTCGAGGCCCTGTGGGAACAGACAGAGGGACAACCGTGGCTCGTGAACGCGCTCGTCTATCAAGCCTGCTTCCGCAGCCCGGCCGGCCGCGACCGAAGCCGGCCGATCACGCTCGGCGACCTCTTCGACGCCCGGGAAACCTTGATCCAGCGACGCGACACGCACCTCGATCAACTCGGCGACAAACTGCGCGAGGAACGCGTGCGCCGGGTGATCGAACCCCTCCTCACCGGCGGCGACAGCCGCGCTTCCGGATACGACTTCGAGTATGTGCGGGACCTCGGGCTCGTCGCGGCGGACGCTCCCACCCGTATCGCCAATCCGATCTATCGGGAAGTCGTGCCCCGGGAACTCACCTGGATCGCGCAGCAGGAGTTGGATCTGCAGACGATCTGGTATGTGGATGACGAAGGCGGTCTCGATGTGCCGAAGTTGCTGTCCCGGTTCCAGGAGTTCTTCCGGGAGCACTCGGAGCACTGGATGGGGCGGTTCGACTACCGGGAAGCCGGAGCCCAGCTGCTGCTGCAGGCGTACTGCCACCGGGTGGTGAACGGCGGCGGGCGGGTGGACCGGGAGTACGGGCTGGGGCGGCGGCGCACCGACCTGCTGCTGTCCTGGCCGGGCGGGGACGAGTGGAGCCGGTTCGTGGTCGAATGCAAGGTGCTCGACGGAAGCCGGGAAGCGACGGAACGACAGGGACTGGAGCAGACGGCGGCGTACATGGATCGCTGCGACGCGGAGGCCGGGCACCTGGTGATCTTCGACCGCAGCGAAGACCGTTCCTGGGAGGAGAAGATCTACCGGAAGGAGGCGGAGGGCGCCGGCCGGCCGATCACCGTCTGGGGCGTCTGACCGGTCTCTCGCGGGCCTCCGGCCGGGGCCGGCGCGGGACTCGCCGAAGGCCCGCGACCGGCGGATAGACTCCCGCGCGCTCCCGACGGCCCCCTCCCCATGCGCTACTCGACCCACTTCGGCGGAACCCTCCGGGAGGCCCCCGCCGGCGCGGCGGCGGCGAGCCACGCGCTGCTGACCCGGGCCGGATTCATCCGCCAACTGGGCCAGGGGCTGTTCTCCTACCTGCCGCTCGGGCACCGCTCGATCACCCGGATCGAGAACCTCATCCGGGAGGAGATGAACCGGATCGGCGGCCAGGAGATGACGATGCCGGTGGTGCATCCGGCGGAGATCTGGCGGCGCTCGGGCCGTTACGACGCGGTCGGGCCGGAGATGGCGCGTTTCCGGGACCGGAAGAACTCGGACCTGGTGCTGGCCATGACCCACGAGGAAGTGGTCGGCGACCTCTGCCGCACCGAGATCCGCTCCTGGCGGCAACTCCCGCAACTCGTCTATCACATCCAGACCAAGTTCCGGGACGACGCCCGCCCCCGCGCCGGGCTCATCCGGGTGCGCGAGTTCACCATGAAGGACTCCTACACCCTCGACCGGGACGAAGCCGGGCTGGCGCGGCAGTACGCGAACCATTACGAGGCGTACTTCCGCATCTTCGGGCGCTGCGCGCTGCCCACCGTCGCCGTCGGTTCCGATGTGGGAATGATGGGGGGGAACCGGGCGCACGAGTTCATGTATCTGACGCCGGTCGGCGAGGACACCCTGGTGCTCTGCGACGGCTGCGGGTATGCCGCGAACCGGCAGGTGGCGGAGTTCGCCAAACCGGCGGCGGAGGCCGAAGAGTTGCTGCCGCTGGAGCGGGTGGAAACGCCGGGGGCCGCGACGATCCGCGACCTCGCCGAATTCCTGGGGATCCCGGCGCGCCGCACCGCGAAAGCGGTCTTCCTGACGGCGGGACTCGACGGCGGCCGGCGCGAGGAATTGGTGGTCGCGGTGGTGCGCGGCGATCTGGAAGTGAACGAGACCAAACTGGCGAACGCGGTGGGCGCCGCCTGGCTCCGCCCCGCCGAAGACGACGCCATCCGGGCCGCCGGCGCGGTTCCCGGGTACGGGTCGCCGGTGGGTATGACCTCCGGCACGGTGGTCTGCGACGACTCGGTGGCCTGCTCGCCGAACCTGGTCGGCGGGGCGAACGAGGAGGGCTTCCACTTCCGCAACGCGAACGCCGGGCGCGACTACCGGCCCGACCATACCGCCGACATCGCCGCCGCCGGCGACGGGGACGCCTGCGCCCGCTGCGGGAAACCGCTCCGCACTTCGCGCGGCGTGGAAGTGGGGAACATCTTCCAGTTGGGCACCCGCTACGGCGACGCCGCCGGCGCCCGGTTCATAGACGAGGACGGCAAGGAGCGGCCGATCTGGATGGGGTCCTACGGCATCGGGTCGGGGCGGCTGCTGGCCTGTGTCGCCGAGCAGCACCACGACGAACACGGTCTGGTCTGGCCGATGAGCGTCTCCCCGTTCGACGCCCACCTGATCGGGCTGAGCGGCAAGTCGGAGGCCGACGCCGCGGCGATGCGGCGCGCCGAGCAGATCTACGACGAACTCGTCGAGAGCGGGCTCGAAGTGCTGTTCGACGACCGGGACGAGCGCGCCGGGGTCAAGTTCTCCGACGCCGACCTGATCGGCATACCCCTTCGGGTCGTCGTCTCCCGCCGGGCGCTGGAACGGGGCGGCGTGGAACTGCGGGTGCGCGGGGAACGGAAGGACGAGATCGTCGCGCCGGAACGGCTGGCCGAGGTGCTGGCGGAACGCCGGGCCTCGTTGATCGCCGGGATCGAGGCGGAGGTGCAGATCCCGGAACTCCGGTGAGAGTGCGTTTCCGGGCGGGCCGGGCCTCGGTGGGGGCGCCGCGCCGGTCGGTCGCCGATACTGCCGCTCGCGGTGCGAACGGCAGCAGGGCGCGCACCGGGGGTGCTCGCCGCGTGGCGGCGGCCGCCACGGTCGAGTCTCATGCGGGAACCCCGACGCACCCGCACAGCGGGGATGCTTGCCGCGTGGCGGGGGCCGCGCCCGGAGGGAACGCGGGGCCGCGGAGAACGGCACTTCCCGCGATTTCGCGCCCTCGGCATCGCCATTGCCATCGCCATCGCCGCCGGGCCGACCGGCGGGCATAGGTCGCCATGTTCGAGCCGATTCCGGTTCCGGCCGCGGTCCTGGCGCTGCTGGTGTTCGGTTGCGCCTACGGGCTGGTCCTGCGTCCGCTGCTCCGCCGGCGGCGGGAACGCGCGAACCCGCACGGATTCCACCGGGCGCGTTCCGCCATCCAGCCCTCCGCGTTCCAACTGCTGTCGCCGACAACCGCCGCCGACCTGATCGTCGTGGACGCGCAGGTGCAGGACGCCGTCGTGCGTCGCGCGAAGGAAACCGGAACCGAACAGTGCGAGGTGCTCGCCGAAGCCCGCGGGTATGCCCGGGAGATCGTTCCCTCCCTGAGTTCCGGCTTCGTCTTCCGTTTCCTGCACGGCCCGGTGCGGCGGACGCTGAGCCGGGTGTTCTCGGTGCGGGTGCGCTACTCCGACGAAGCCGCGCTCTCCCGGGCGGCCACCGACTCGACCCCGGTGTTCGTGCTGAACCATCGCAGCAATCTGGACTACATGATCGCTGCGACTTCGCTGGCCGAGCGGGCGGTGCTGTCCTTCGCCGTGGGGGAATGGGCGCGGTATTGGCCGCTGGAACCGATGCTGCGGGGGCTCGGTGGTTTCTTCGTGCGCCGGGGTTCGGGGAATCCGCTCTACCGGGCGGTGCTCGCCGCGCATGTGAAGCACGCGGCGCGCGGCGGCGTCCCGCAGGCTTTCTTCATCGAGGGCCGATTCAGCCGGGACGGGGCGCTCCGGGAGCCGCGGCTGGGCCTCCTGGACTACGCGGTGCGGGCGTTCGACCCGAAGTCGGAACGCGACCTCGCGCTGGTGCCGGTCGCGGTGAACTACGACCGGGTCATGGAGGACAAGAACCTGCACCTGCTGAAGGTGAAGGGCCGCCACCCCACCCGGATGCGCACCTGGCGGGCGAGCGCCGGGTTCTTCGCCCAGCAGTGCTGGCTCTACCTGCGCCGCCGCTGGCGGCCCTTCGGCCGGGCCACGATCAGCGTCGGCGCCCCGGTCTCGCTGCGGGCCTGGCTGGATACCCGCGGTCTCGACCCCCGCGCCGCCTCCCGGGAAGCGCGGTTCGAGGGCGTGCGGGACCTCGCCGCCGAACTCATGGAACGGATCGCCGCCATCATGCCGGTGCTGCCGGTACCCCTGATGGCCGCCGTGATCCGCGACCGGGAACCGGCCGGCATCACCCCGCCGGAAGCCGAGAGCGCCGCCTTCCGCATCCTGGAATCGGTGGAAAGCCGCCCCGGAGAACCGGACATCCCCCGGGCCGACTGGAAACAGGCGGTAGAACAGGGAATCGCCCTGCTGGTGCAGCGCAAGATGGTCTCCGCCACCGACGGCCGCCTCCGCGTCCTCGCCCCCCGCCGCGACTTCGTGGACTACTACGCCAACACCATCCACCACCTCCTCACCGACAGCGCCCAAGCAGAACACGCTTCGACCCTGAGCGCGTAAGGGCACTCGTTTCCGGTCGCGTCCTACGTTTCCTTCTGCTCTTCTTCGTCGCCGCTCGACGTTCCCTGCTTTATCGCACGGCGTCGGTAGTCCGGCGGCGGAGATTTGAACTCTGCCACTGGCTCCCTCAGGTTAAGCCACCCGCTTTTCGCTCGCTCAATTGACTCCTCAATGCCCACGATCTGCTTCTTCAACAGTTCTCCCGCCGGGATCGTCACATCTGCGATGACCATCAGGTCGTTTCCTCGAATTCGAGCGATCTCTCGTTCGTGTTTTCTCTTGGGCGTCCATGCCGTGGAGCCTCCGTACCGCCCGCTGTTCACCATCACGAGGTTCACATAGTTCTCATACGCTCTCGACCACGTCAGCGCCTCGTACAACTCGACGTCTCTGTTGTACGCCACAACGAACAGATGAAGGATCTCTCCGCGAAGCGCGCTCCACGGGGTCGAGTCGATCAGATCCGAACAGATCGCCACCGAAAAATCACCCCATTTGCGATGCACGAACCGATACCACCGCCGGCCCTCAAGTATCCTCCAACGATACCCGGTTGTCTTGGATAGCGCATTTGCCAGTCCTTGCTCGAAATGCGATGGCACCGGCTTGAGAACTCGATACCACTTCACCCCTGTCGGCCCCCTCTCTTGGTGCCCCACCGGGATTGTCAGTTCCGCCTCGTTCAAGAACCACTGCTGGCCAACCCGGACCGCGTTACCGGCCGGATACACGGTTCTTGCTACCTGCCAGTAGATACCTGCCACCGCTGCCCGGCCCGTACCCCTCACGTGCTCTCGCAGTGTGCCCACCTCCTCCCGCGGTACCGACAGTTCCGGAAGAACGACCAGCTGCGGTGTCTTCTCGAAATCCGCATAGTTCGGCGACTCAAAGGCACTCACAATCTGTTTCATGACTCGGTCTGCTTCATCGCGCGGCACAGTCAGTCGCGTATCGACGGGATTCTTTGCCTCAAATGCCACTTGCCCTAGTCGGACATTCATTCTTGGATCAAGTGTGGCCGAGTCCACATTGAGGCTTGCCGGTACATTGGCTCGCATCGCGACTCCACGCCTCACGGTTCTTGCGATTTCATCGAGTCCCACGCCATCTACTCCAAGATCGACTCGCTCCAACAGGAAGTCGGCGATTCCGATTTCCTCGACGTGCATTTCCTCTAGCGAATCCAATAGTTCCTTTCCACACGCCTCCATCCGCAGATCCGATCCCGCGGTCCCACCCATGGACCAACGGATCACACGGTCGATCTCATCCCATGACCTATTCGGTAGGTGAAGCCGCGACCGCCAGTCCCACCTCTCACGGAGTGGCAAAGGTCCGGATCCACTTTCGGCGAGACTGTCCAGAACACTCTCTCCTCCGTCAAGTGCGGTAAGAAGGAGAAGGACGTCGCAGAATAGAGCGTAGGCGTCCTTGTCCATACGCTCCGACCGTGTTGCAAAGGGTAGGAGAAAGGCGGCGTGCGGCGGAATGTCCCAGGCAGTTGAATGGCCGACCCGCCCGGTGGCGCTCATGTACCGGATATCCTGCTCTTGCTCAGGACTCTGCCCGGCAACGCCCAACTGCCGCCGTCTCCCCGCGGCGAGCAGTCCCATAGCGTCGTTAATGATCCACGTCATCGGCCCATGTCCTACAACCCACTTCTGCGGATAACTGGCTTTTCTCGCCTCCTGAAATAGGTAGATCGCGACTCGGGTCGGAAGTCCGACGACCGGAACTTCCCACGGCCGCATTTCCCATGACTCCACCGGCCCTTCGCCGATGTCAATGCTCCACAGGAGCCGATAGAGACTGCTCGCCGACATGGCTAGAAAGTGCTCTGCCCGAGTAGGACACGGCGTGCCGCTGCGTATTCCGACAGCCACAATCTGCCCTCGGATCCTGTGGCAGCGACCGGTGGCTCCGGAACAGAGGAACGGGCCAAATCCGCGCCAATGTCCCGAGAACATCCCAAGGCCACACCAATCGCTACTGCGGCGCACGGGTCTTGCTTCCACCCCTCGATACGAGGCGCCCTGCCCGAAGGGAACAGTTTCTGCCCCAGCCGTCGGTCCGCGCCCGCCACCGCCACATGAGCGAGGTCATGAACTGTCAGGCCCCTCGATATCGGATGGCGTTCGTGTACACGACCTACACACTCGAGCAATCGCCGCGTCGCGTTACCGAGCCCAGTCAGAGATAGCGGCACACAGAGGCTCGGTACTCTGGCCACGCTGTAGGCGTAAGCCTCGGCGACGTCCAATCGGCGAGCACTTGCCAAGACGGCACAGACGAGTTGATCGAGTTCCCACGGTCTGTTCCCAAGTACGCTGTAATCTTGTTCCTCCCCACCGTACAGCGTTGCGACCCACTCGTCGGTCTCCCCGAGAAAATCCGCGATCTCGCGGACCTGGTCGCTCGGAATCGCACGTGTAGTCCATCGTTCCGGACGTCGTCCGACTCCGTCGATCGCCGGGTCACTGGATCTGTCCACTTCTTTCCACAGGTCGGAAAGGACGTTTCGAAGCGCCTGCCAGAAGGCCGCTCGGTGGTAGGACAGATACAGATCCCTCCATCCCCGACCTCGGCTGTGATTATCTGTTTTTTCCGGCCACACATCGCTCCACGACTCTGCATCGGCAACGTGGATGCTAGCGACTCTTCGCAGCTGTTTTTTGAGCCATGAGCGTGCCACCTTCGCACTACGCTCCTGCTCCAACGGCCTTCGCGAGGCAACTCTCACAACCGTTTTCCACAAAGAAAATTTCCACGGTGTGCTTCCCAGAACATCCTGCACCGAAGTACGTATGTCCTCCACGTCCGCCGCTGTCGAACGACCATCGTTCGGGAGCCACGCAGTCGCCAATCGAGTCGCCGCGAACATTTTCCGCGTCTCGGACCGGACCTGTTCGTCGTGGATGTCGAAACGCGCCAGTTCGTGAAGTCGCCTGAGCCGAGCACGCGCTCCGCCTCCGAACCGATCGGACAACAGGTCACGACCAATCTCGCTCATCGTCTCCACCAGGTTGGTTACAAATGGACCTACTTCACCCGCATTGACTGCCGAATTCGACATTTCCTTGCCGAGCGTCGAGTCCTTCGCACAAGTGTTCTCCCACCATGAGTCCAGTGTCGCTGCTCTCTGGGCAGTAGTGGGAGGCCTGAGTGAATCGCAGTCGGAACAATCTGTCCAGCCATACTGCCGGCGAACGGCAAATATCGTCTCCTTGACTTTTTCAGGGCGAATCTTGTCGAAATTCAAGTAGAGATTCGAACTAGCGGTCCATGTGGCATCGGCAACTCTGGCGCGCACCGAATCGGCGACCGCCCGACAGACTGCTTCGACCAACGCCAACATGCCCCGAGGGGATCGGGACAGCACGTACATGTCGTCGGCAAATCGGACAATCGCGCCACGGTTCTCGCCATGTGTACGCCCAAGATAGGATCGCAAGCGCCTATCTGCAGGCGTCAGAGCGGCATTGAGAAGGACACCCGATATGGCGAGACCGGTCGGAATACCGAGGTCCCCATCACGACCGGTCTTGGCCCGTGCATGTGGAGCCTTCCACGAAGTCTGCTCGATCTGAGTCGGCCGTAGTGTCACCGCAAGCAGCGCCTCCATGAGACGCTCGGCGAGCGTACTTCTGGCATCGGGATCTCGAAGGACCGTAATAACGCTACTGGGATAATCGAGACAGTTTAGAGCATCGAAACTGCGAATCGCGAGTATTTCAAGAATGGCTTGTCGAAGAATTGGCACTCGCACAGACGGATAGGCAATTTCCAGATCGAGTGCGGCCCAGTGGGCGGGCCCCTCTTCGGATCCCCGCCACCAATCCGTCTTCGTCCACCTCGGCAAGAAACCATCAGCGTAGTCACTCGGTGACTGGGCGCGACCACGGTCGTCGATCTCCTCGATAGCCGACCCCGTCATTCTGGAGACGGTCCAATTCGTGACGCGGCGAAACAAACTGTGCTCGCGCGCGTAGGGCAAATAGGACTGGTCGGTGATCAGAGGATACGGCAGAGAACGCCAGCATTTCTCCTCGCGATCCCATCGCCGAGGTCGGTACCACCGGTTTCCGAACACGAAACTCTCCAGTTCGCTGTCGATCAGCGGTCCCAGTAGCACCATGTGAGTCATGAAGGCCACTTGATCTCGAACCGTAGGTGAGACGAAATGCCGAAGCCGGGCACCCTTCTTTGGGTAGGGAACCTGTATCCAAGCAGACGGAGTCCAGGAGCTGTCGTTCAGTGTCCGGCCGAGGTCGCGGAGCTGCCTCTCGGAGTGAAGCCGCCACATCGACAGTTCCGGTTCTGGAGCCAAGTTCCCCACACGGTACCAGGCATCAATCCGCTTCCAAGCCCCCATCAAGACGAGCGGATGGGACAGAGCGGCTGAGACCGGATCAGACATCGAACGGTGTGTAGCGAAGGTGGGATCGCCCCAGAAAGTGAGCGGAGGTCGTTGAGAGCCTAAGCGTACCACGGGGCCTGAAATCGGCCCACATCACCGAGCGAAAGTCGGGCGGCAAGCATGGCAGGGCCGAGAGTGACTGTCCGGTCACGACTGGGCCGGCACCGGTTCGGGCCAGAACCAGGCGGCGAGGGGGGCGGCGGTGGTGGCTCCGAGGATCTGCATCACGACGAACAGGGGGGCGTCGGTGGGGCGGATGCCGCAGAAGGTGTCGGTGAAACTGCGGGCGAGGGTGACGGCCGGGTTGGCGAAGGAAGTGGAGGCGGTGAACCAGCAGGCGGCGAAGATGTAGAGGCCGACCGCGGGGGCGATGGCCTGGGGGCGGACGCGGACGACTCCGAAGATGGTGAGGAGGAGGCCGGCGGTGGCGACGAACTCCGAGAGCCACTGGCCCGGGCCGGTGCGGATGGTGGTGGCCGTCTGGAGGAGCGGCAGGTCGAACATCGCGTGGGTCAGGAGCATTCCGGCGAGGCCGCCAGCGGCCTGGACGACGACATAGGCGGCGGCGTCCGGCGGGGCGATGCGGCGGCGGAGCAGCATCGCCAGGGTGACCGCGGGGTTGATGTGGCAGCCGGAGACCGGGACGAAGAGCCAGATCAGGACGACCAGGGCGGCGCCGATGGCGGCGGTGCAGCCGATGAGGGCCACTCCGTCGTTGCCGCCGGAGAGGCCGTCGGCCATGATGCCGGATCCGATGATGGCGGCGAGGAGGCCGGCGGTTCCGAGGAACTCGGCGGCGAGGCGCCGGGCGCGGGAGTCGCTCACCGAGGGCGCGGCGGAAGGATCACGGGGTCGGCGGGAAAGGCTTCGCTGCGGGCCGGGGTCGGGCGGCGGCGTTTCGGGAGCGGGTGGCGGCGGGTGGGGCGGGTCGGTCGGCGGGGAACGGCTTCGGGACGGCGCGGTGTCCGTCCGTCGGCGGGCGGCCCGGGCGCGGTCTCAGTTCTGCTCCGCTGCGGTCGCTGACCGGCGCGCCGGCCGATCCGTACCGGCGTCCGGGTGCGAGCGGCGCGGCGCGGGCGCGGCCACGGTCGGCGCCCGTTCCGGAGCCATCCGCCGGAGCGGCGCGGCGGCGGCGGCGCAGGGCCGGAGGGCGCTGCGGCGGAACACGGCGCGGCGGGCGCCCGGGAGTTCGGTCGGCGATGTTTCGCCCGGGGGTGGAGGCGTCGCCGGGGCGAAACCAGAACCGCCCCGGAGGAAGAATGCCGCCGGGTCCTCCGCGTTCGGGGATGCCTCGGGCGGGGATTCCTCGGGCGGCGATTCCTCGGGCGGCGTTTCCCGGTCCGGGGATTCCTCGGCTTCGTCCGCTTCGGCGGCCGGGCCCTCCACATTCGATTCGCAGGTCCAGTAGTCGTAGAGGTATTCCACGAGGCACCAGCCGCGGCAGACGGCGCGCAGCACGGTGCTCTCGTAGTAGGAATCGCAATCGGTGGCGCAGCCTTCCCACTTCAGGTAGAGCAACTCGCAGCCGCTCTGCGCCTCCGCCGGTTCCGGGACCGCGAAGAGGGCGGCGCCGAGGATTGCGGCGGCGGCCAGTTTCTTCGCGGAGATCACGCGGCGGAAGGTCTCCGGGATCAGAGGAGGCGGCGGAGGTCGAGGCGTCCGCCCGAGAGCGGGGGGCACCAGAAAGTGGCGCCGGTGATCGGTCGGGTGAAGCGGAAGAGGTGGTCCACGATTCCGTCCGCGCCGCCGGTCATGCGGTCCAGGTGGTATTCGAACGGATCGAGGCTGCGGGCGAAGGCGACGAAGACCAGTCCGGCGCGGTCGGCGCCGGCCCAGGGCATGGAACGGCGCAGCAGGAATGCGGGCGGGTCGGGGGCCTCCTGTTCGGTGCGCTTGACATGGGCGGCGTCGGGGCCGTCGCGCAATTCCTCGTTGTCGCTGAGGCGGCGGCCGATGATCCGGTCCCGGGTGTCCTGCGCAAACGAATCGAACCGGTCGAGGTCGTGCACCCACTGCTGCACGGCCACGAAGGACGAACCGTCGAGGCCCGGCCCGGCGCCGGAGACGGTCGCCGCGGCGACGGCGGCCTCGCCTTCGGGGTTCTCGGTGCCGTCCTCGTAGCCGGTCAGGTCGCGTCCCTCCCGGTAGCGGAACGCCGGGAGGGCCGCGTCCAACTCGAACCCGTCGCCGAGCAGGCGTTGCACGGCGCGGGTTTCGTGGACGAGCGGCCCCGGCTCCGCGCCGCGCAGCCAGACCCAGAGGGCCGCCGGGGTGGAGGGCACGGAGAATCCCGGCCCCTCGACGGCCGGGTGCGGCCGGAGCCCCTCGACCCGGGCGCCGAGTTCGCGGAGGAGCGATCCGCCGAGTCCCACCACCCGGCCGGCGCCCGGTTCGGTGTCGGCGAGGCGGGCGAGGGCGTCCCGGGGGGAGGCGGCCGCCGGGCGGCGCCGGAAGGTGAGGAACCGGGCGTGGGCGGGGACCTCAGCGAGGATGCCGGGCTGGGGCTGCGGGTCTTCGGGCGGGGCTTCGGACATGGGTGGGGCGGGGCGGAAAAGCCTACTCCGACCGGGGCGGGGGCGACGGGCGGCGAGGAGGTCGCGACGCGGCCGCGGCCGCGGTTCGCGCGGAATGCGGATCGAAGGAGGGCGGTGGCGGGTTCCCCGTCGGCCCGGTTTCGCCGTTCGGTGTCGAAGCGCGGCGGCGGGGCTTCGGCGGTGCTCCCGTCGGCGACGTGGACGAGGCCGGGCCCCGGGGGCTTCGACGCTTCCCCCGAACGGGATCGGGCGACGCGATCCCGATGGCGTTCCCGCAGGAGCGCTCGCGCCTCGCGGAGACCTGCGAGCCCCGGCCCGACCAGGGATCTCCGGGCGCGGGGATTCGGAGGCCCGTCCCGGGGGAACCCGAAGAAACGCGGCGGGGCTCCGGGCTTGCTTACTGCCGCCGGATCACCAGCCCGGCGAGGGCTCCGGTGAGTTGCCCCTCCGCGAGGGCGATCTCGGCGTTCACCGGCACCCGGGGATTTCCCTCCGGAGCGCCGTCCGGGTCGAAGATGGTCGCGTGGCCCGCCACCCGGTCGTGCCGGCGCTCTCCGGGCGCGGCGATCGGGAATCTCGTCCCGGGGGAACCCGAAGGAATCGCGGCGGGGCTCCGGGCTTACCGCCGCCGGATCACCGGTCCGGCGAAGGCTCCGGCGAGTTGCCCGTCCGCGACGGCGATCTCGGCGTTCACCGGCACCCGGGGATTTCCCTCCGGAGCGCCGTCCGGGTCGAAGATGGTCGCGTGGCCCGCCACCCGGTCGTGCCAGCGCTCTCCGGGCGCGGCGATCGGGAATCTCGTCCCGGGGGAACCCGAAGGAATCGCGGCGGGGCTCCGGGCTTACCGCCGCCGGATCACCGGTCCGGCGAAGGCTCCGGCGAGTTGCCCGTCCGCGACGGCGATCTCGGCGTTCACCGGCACCCGGGGGATTTCCCTCCGGAGCGCCGTCCGGGTCGAGGATCGTCGCGTGACCCGCCACCCGGTCGTACCGGCGCTCTCCGGGCGCGGCGATCCGGAGCGTCAGGCGCGGCGGCCCCGAGTGGTCGCGGCGGCCGCGCGGGCCTACTGCCGCCGGATCACCTGTCCGGCGAGGGCGCCGGTGAGTTCCCCGTCCTCCACGGCGATCTCGCCGTTCACCAGCACCCAGGGGATTCCCTCCGGGGCGCCGTCGGGGTCGAGGATGGTCGCGTTGTCCACCACCCGGTCGTAGTCGAACATGACGAGGTCGGCCTTGCAGCCCACGCGCAGGCAGCCCCGGTCGGTGAGCCCGATGATGGCTGCCGGCAGACTCGTCGAGGAGCGCACCATGAACGGCAACGAAACCACTTCCCTCTCACGCACATAGTGGGCGATCCGGCGCGGCCAGGAACCCCAGAATCTCGGGTGCCGTCCCGGGGTCGCTTCGAGCGCGATCCCGGCGTCGGTGGAAGCGGCGGTGTAGTCCTGCTTCATGTAGGTGTCCACATCGAAGCGGTGTCCGGCGACCGGGCGGAAGCGGACGCCGTGGAGCAATTCCTCGTTCCCGGCGCGGGCGAACTCGATGAGCGCCTGCTGCGGGCTCAGGTCGCGTTCGGCGGCGACTTCGGCGAGCGTCGAACCCACGAGATCCGGATCCTCCGGGAACAGGACCACGATCAACCGGTCGGCGCCGCCGAAGAGGTCGAGTTGCTGTTCGATGTCTCCCATCAGGTCGGCGCGGATCGCCTCGTCCGCGAGATTCGCTTCCAGGTTCTCCAGACTGAGCAGCCCGGGCGTTCGCCAGTCGGGGTCGTCGAGCCCGCCGGAGCGGTCGGTTCCCGGCGGCGCGAAACCCCATACCGGGATGACGCCGACCGGCCCGCCGCCGAAGGTTTCGTACGGGTATTGATCGAGGAACACCTGCACCCCCTGCTTCCGGGCTTCGGCGATCGCCCGCACATCCTTCGCCGAATGGCCCCAACTCGACGGGCCCTTGGCCTTGATGTGGGTTCCCACGACGCGGATGCCGGTTTCGCGGCCGATGCGGATGGTCTCCGCCATTCCGTCGGTGCCGGTGAGGGTGGGGCCGTCCACGATGCTCGGCACCTGCCAGCGCGGCATCGGCGACTGGCTCCGCTGGTGCGAGTAGTAGAAGCCGTCGTAGTCGGCGATCACCTGCGCCAGCGCGATGATCTCTTCGGTTTCGGAGAACCGCGCCGGGCGGTATTCGGGGCCGGCGCCGAGCCCCCAGGCGCCTTCCTCCATCCCCTGGCGTACGAGTTCGGCCATCCGGGCGATCTCCGTTTCGGTCGCCGGGCGTTCGTGATCGGCGCCCATCACCTGCAGCCGTACCGTGGAATGGCCGACGACCGGAATCACATTCAGTCCCACTCCCGGACTCTCGTAGGCGGCGATCTCGGCGGTGATGGGCCAGACCGCGTTCCGCCCGTCGGCGCCCATGACCACCGTGGTGATGCCCTGGGCGATGAGGTTCGGCGCCTGGCGTGCGCGGAGGTCGTCGCCCACCAGCGCCCGGTCGGCGTGCGAGTGGAGATCCACCCAGCCCGGCGCCACGAAGAGCCCCGACGCGGCGATCGTGCGCCCGGCGCGGACGCCGTCCTTCCCGGCGAGGCGGCCCAGGGCGACGACTTCCCCGTCGCGGATGCCGAGGTCGGCGCGGATCGCCGGGTTCCCGGACCCGTCGAAGACGAATCCGCCGTGGACGAGCAGATCGAACTCCTGCGCCCCCGCGGCCGCGGTCGGCGCCGTGGCCGCTCCCGCGGTCAGGAGGACGCCGGCCAACAGCGCCCTCCCGGTCCGCCGCGCCCGGCGCCCGTCGTTCTCGGTTCGATGGCTCATGGTCGTTGCCTCCGCCACGCGCCGCCGTCCGCTTCGCTGCCAGGATCGGCGATCCCGCGCCACGACCGCGCCCCCGGAATTCTACGGGGCGGGCTCGCTCTGCCTCCTCTCGGGCCGCCCGGCGCCGTTCCCGACGGGCCGCCGGAGGCGCTATCCTTCGGCCGTGCTGCGGTTCCGGCAACCCTCGATACGGGCGACAGGCCAGAGATGAGGACGGAGACTTTCTCCACCAGCCCGGGAAACGGCCCGCCCTCGACGCGGGTTACCGGACGCGCGAGATCGCCGTTCAGTCCGCCGAGGGCCGGGTGGCCGTTCTGACCGAGGCGGTTGTCGCCGAAGGGCCGTCGGCCGATTGGCGTCGTCTCAAGATGAGCCTTCTGGCTTCGTTCAGGGACGAACCGTTCGAGGACGGGCTCTCCCACCCCTCGGAGGAGATTCTTTCCGCCGCATTGAAGGCGGACACCGGGAGTATCCTTCTCGAACCGCTTCGTGACTACTGTCTCGAAGCGCCCACACCGTCGTTCGCGGTGGAGACGCTGCGCTGCCTGGGACGTCTCGAATCGCCCGGAACCTCGGAGTGGAGAGTCGGACTGGTTCGTGGCGCTCTTCGTCAGCAGGACCTCGCCATTCGAGACGCTGCCCTCCAGGCAGTGGAACGTTGGGAAGACCGTGCGATCGTACCCGTACTCCGCTCCCATCGAGAGAGCGAGGACTGGCTCCGCGAGTACCTCGAGGAAGTGGTTCGCTATCTGGACGAATGACACCGCCGGTTCGTGCGCAGGATCGGCCGGCGGGAACGACTGACGGCGCCGATCGCGAATCCCACTACGCGCGCCTCCTCCGGGCCGAGGGTCCGCGGCTCCCCTGCCGACGATGGCCTGGCGCCCCCTTCTCGAACCAACGCCCCCTCCCGACCCGGAAGCCGGCGCCCACGCCGGCGCGACCTCGACTCCTGACCACGGATGCTCGCCGACCACGACGACCGGGTCCGGCGCCGCTCGATCACTGGCCGCCGAGTCGGGTCGCTCTCTCCCAATAGTTCAGAAGAGCCGCCGGGCGTCGTCCGCCGCCGGCGAACGCCGCGCGGCCACGAACCTCTCGTAATCCTTCTCGCGCCCGAGGGTCCGCGCCAGTTTCCCGAGGTGGAGCCTCCGCAGGATCTCGGCGTTGATCGGTCGCTTGCTGTCCGGGAATCGAAAGCAGGACAGGAACCCCTGCCCGGCCTCGGAATTCAGGAGCGCACACAGGAATTCCGCTTCCGCTTCGCTCGAACAGGAGAGGAAGTACCCGGTGTCGTCGAGCAGGACCGGCCTTCCGCGGATCGGGGACAGGACCCGCGCCGACCCGGTCCGGTAGAAGCCGGGAATCGCCACTTTCCACGGCGCGAAGGCGTAGTCCCCGACACCGAACATGGAGAAAGGGGGGCGGTTCCGGTAGATCGAACTGGCGCGCCGTTCGAAGAGATCGCGATGAGCGTTCAGGTACTCCCAGGTCTTCGGCGCCGTCTGTCGGAGGCGCCCGGTATCGTCGTTCAGCCGCCGCTGCGTGACGATCACCCACTTTCGCACCCTGCCACCCTCCTCGCCGGCGAGATCGCTGCTCTTGACCAGCGGATAGAGCAGATCGTTCTCGATGTGGACGATCTCTCCCAATCCGTTCCGCCAGCCCGCGCCGGCGCGACGAAGTTCCATGACCCGGGCGCAGTCGTGCTTGACTCCGGAGCGCCAGAGGTGGATTCCGTCGCTCCCTCTCAGGTCCCGCAGCCGGTCGTATCGAGCGGGATGCCGCACGATGGCGCCGTCGCGGAACGCCCAACTCTCCACCGCGCCGTTGCCGTTGTCGAGATCGGAATAGACCGGACACTCCGCCGGGCCCGATTCGCCGTTTCGCGCGACGATCAGCAGGCAGGCCGAAGCCGCCACCCTGAAATGCCGGGCGGCGTCGAAGCGGTGGATTCGACACCAAGCGATGGACCTCGCACGGCGCCAGGCTCGGGCGAGCACCTTTCGCGCCACGGACTCTTTCACCAGGACTGCGAGCGCGCCCGATCGGTCGTCCAGCCAGGACAACTGTTCGTGGAGCATGGACTCGGAGATGTCGAAATTGCTCTTCCCGGTCAGCGCCTCGATGCCGCGCTGTCCGGGCAGTCGCCGTTTGGGCGGCGTGTTCGTGCTCCCGACCCGACCCAGGGCGGAGTTCGTGACCCAGGGGGGATTCCCGACGATGAGAAGCGGCTCGTCCGCGCCGGCGAGGACGCAGCGCCAGTCCGCGGCGAAGAAGTCGGTGCGGAGCAACTCGAGGCGATCGTTCGCCGGGAGTCCCCGGAACTGCCGGCGACACTCGTCCAGGTGAGCCCGATCGAGGTCCGCTCCGAAAAACCGGTTCGCCTGCGGGAAGATCTCGGCTGCCGCGCGGAGGAAACTGCCCTTCCCGCAGGTCGGCTCGACGACGAGGGCCGGCGCGGGAACGAGCGCGCGGAGAAGATGCAGGGCCCGTTGGGCGAGGGCGAACGGGGTCTGGAAGTCTCCGTACTCGGATCGCCTCGCGCGGGCGCCGCTCCCCGTCCTCATCGAATGCGGACCACTCCCTGAAGGTCGTCGGCCTGTTGGAGCGCCCGGCTGAACTGGAGCCGCCACTGGAGCGCGTTGGAAATCGTGAGCACCCCCAAGTTCGGCCTCGTGCCCAACACGGTTTCGGCGAGCGCTCTGGCGCCGATGTCGTCGACCGGCAGATTGCGGTCGTGGAAGAATGCCGCCAGATCTTCCGCGTTCCCTCCGCGATCGAGGATTTCCCGGACGCCGCGCGTCGTCTGGTAGTCCGCTGTCCGTTCCCGTTCGATATACAGCGCGTGCGCGATTCGGAGTCGGGCGACGCGGGCGCCGGAGTCGTCGGTCTTCTCGTAAACGAAGATCAGGAGGCCGTAGCCCAGACCGTAGATCTTCTGTCGGGCATTGCGGAAGGGGCTCGACGACTGCGGCTGCCGGACGCTGGTGACTTTCAGGTCCACCCCGAGTTCCGGAAAGTCGAGCCCCGCCGCGGCAGTGCCCGGGCTCCAGTCGTAGCGGTCGGCCAGGTGTTCGGAGAACCGCCGCTCGATATGGGTGCCGACCGCCTTGCCGTCCGTGACTCCGAACAGGGCGGGTTCGACGCGCGAGTCCTGGATTTCGGCGAAACGGCCGGCTTCGACGACGAGGTCGGTCGTGGTCAGATCGCGTTTCCTGGAGGACCCGCTCTTCGAGGCGAACCGGCGCTCACGACGAACCGGGCCCGCTCACCGGCGCCCTTCCCGGATCCAGTGGACGATGGACTCGCCGCCCAGGTCGTGCGTCTGCCGGAACGCCTTCATGAACTCGATAGCCGCGCGCACCGACGCCGGGTCGGGAGTGAGTGCCTCGGGCGGCTCGATCGCGGCGCGGTCGGGGCGCGTCCGGCTCGCCGGTCCCGGCCGCACGCCGTCGGCGACACCGGTCCCGACCGGGCGCCGCCGCTCCGCCGCCTCCTCGACCGCCCGGTCGTTCCCGGAAGTCCCCGGAAGCGGGGTCGTCCGCGCCATGTCGGGATTCTGACAGGCGCACCGACAGACGCGCCGACCGGGCCGGCGGCCGCCTCCGCCCGACCGATAATCTCCGGTGCGATGCGGATCACGGCCCTCCTGCCCCTTCTCGGTACGGCGACCCTGCTCGGCGGCGCGGAGGCGCGCGCCCTCCCGGCGGCGCCGGTCCTCCCGGCAACACCCGCCCTCCCGGCAACGCCCGCCCTCCCGGCAACGCCCGCCCTCCCGGCAACGCCCGCCCTCCCGGCAACGCCCGCCCTCCCGGCAGCCCCCGCCCCGCCGCAGAGCGACCACCCGACCGCCACCCCCGACCCGGACACGCTCCACGCCCTGAAGTGGCGGCATATCGGCCCCGACGGGAACCGGCTCAGCGCCGCCGTCGGCGTCCCCGGCGACCCCGACATCACCTTCTTCGGCGCCGCCTCCGGGGGCCTCTGGCGCACCGGCGACGGCGGCGTCACCTGGGAGCCGGTGTTCGACGACCAGGAGGCGGCCTCGATCAGCGCCCTCGCGGTCTCCGCCAGCGACCCGGCCGAGGTCTGGGCCGGGACCGGGGAGACCTTCATCATCCGCCCGGCGCTCGCCATGGGGAACGGCATCTACCGCTCCACCGACGGGGGCCGCTCCTTCCACCACCGGGGTCTCGAAGCCACCGGCCGCATCGCCCGCATCCTGGTCCATCCCACCGACCCCGACCGGGTGTACGCCTGCGCCCTCGGCCATTCCTACGCTCCCCAGCCGGAGCGCGGCGTGTACCGCACCCTCGACGGCGGCGCCACCTGGGAGCAGGTCCTCGCCGTGGACGAACACACCGGCTGCTCCGACCTGGCCCTCGACCGGCGCCACCCGGACCGGCTGCTGGCCGGGATGTGGCAACTGCGGATCGACACCCACGGTCTGCGGAGCGGCGGCCCCGGCAGCGGCCTCTACCGGTCGCTCGACGGGGGCGACACCTGGGAACGCCTCTCCGGCGCCGACCGGGAGCGCGGCCTCCCCGGCGGGGAAGACCACCCGGTGGGCAAGATCGCCGCGCAGATCGCCCCCAGCGACCCCGACCGCTGGTACGCGCTCATCGAGGACGAGAGCCCCGGCTTCTACCGCTCCGACGACGCCGGCGACTCCTGGCGGCTGATGCTGACCCACCACGACCTGGCCGAGCGCGCTCCCTACTATGTGCGCTTCGCGGTGGACTCGGCGGACGCCGACCGCCTCTACTTCGCCTCGGTGCTGTTCTCGACCTCGGTGGACGGCGGCCGCTCGCTGGTCGAGACCTCCTACCGGGCCGGCGGCGACAACCACGATGTCTGGGTGGACCCGGAGAACGCGGACCGCATCCTGGTGGCCCACGACGGGGGGGGCAGCATCTCGCTGAACCGGGGCGCCAGTTGGCGGCGCGTGGTGCCCCCGGTGGCGCAGATGTACCACCTGACCGTGGACGACCGGATCCCTTACCGGGTGTACGGGAACCGCCAGGACGGCTATTCCTACCGGGGCCCCAGCCGCACCACCGGCGGCGGCATCCCGCTCGCCGCCTGGCAGGGCGTCGGCGGCTGCGAGAGCGGCTGGGCCACCCCGGAACCGGAGGCCGACCACTTCGTCTGGTCCGGCTGCTACGACGGCGGCCTCGAGGTGTACGACGACCGCAGCGGCCACACGCGCGATGTCCGGGTCTGGCCGGAAGCGGGCTACGGCTGGGCGCCGGCCGACCTGCAGATCCGCTGGCACTGGAACTTCCCGATGGTCCTCTCCCGGCACCGGCCCGGGACGACCTGGGTCGGCAGCCAGTTCGTCCACGAGAGCGGCGACCGGGGCCAGTCCTGGCAGACGATCAGCCCCGACCTGACCACGAACGACAAGTCGCGCCAGCAGGACTCCGGCGGGGTCACCATCGACAACCTCTACACCTTCGACGGCGCGGTGCTGTTCGCCCTGGCGGAATCGCCGCTGGCGCCGGGGCAACTCTGGGCCGGGAGCGTGGACGGCCGGCTCCACCTCACCACGAACGGCGGGGCCACCTGGATGGACCGGAGCGCGGCGGTGCCCCTCGAAGCGGAGGGGGTCGAAGGGCCCGGGCTCGATGTCGAGAGTTGGATCCGGTTCATCGAGCCCAGCCACCACGACCCGGAGACCGCCTACCTCGCGGTCAGCCGCCACCAGCACGGCGACTTCCGCCCGCACCTGTTCCGCACGACCGACCTGGGCGAGACCTGGGAGGAGATCGGCGGCGGGATCCCCGCGTCGCCGTTCTCCTTCGTCCAGGTGATCCGGGAGCACCCGCGGCAGGCCGGGCTGCTCTTCGCCGGGACCGACAACCAGGTCTGGGCCAGCGTGGACGACGGGGCCTCCTGGTTCTCGCTGCGGCGGAACATGCCCCCGGCGCCGATCTACGGGATGGTGATCCAGGAGCGGTTCGACGACCTGGCGGTCGCCACCTACGGGCGCGGGTTCTTCATCCTGGACGATGTGGGGCCGCTGCGGGCGCTGGCCGACCCCGGGTTCGCCGAGTCGCCCGAGGCGCCGCTGCGGGTGTTCGACCCGCCCCCGGCCTGGCGGTTCCTCCCGAAACAGCAGCCGAAGACCGAGCCCGGCAGCCTGGTGACCGGGGAGAACCCGCCCTACGGCGCCGGGATCACCTACCGGATCGCGGAGTCCGCCGCCTCCGAGGAGCGGGCCGGGATCGAGATCGTCGGGGCGGACGGCGCAGTGCTGCGGACGCTCTCCGGGCCGGGCGGCGCCGGCGTCCACCGGGTGTACTGGGACCTGCGCCGGGAGACGCCGAAGCGGGCCACCCTGCGCACCCGGCCCCCGGAGCGCGACTGGGTGCGGCTGGGGGAAGACCGGGAGCGGCGCATCCGCACCTGGGACCTCGACCTCTTCCCCGGCTACCGGGGGGCGCTGGTCCCTCCCGGCGACTACACCGCCCGGGTCAGCGCCGCCGGGGAGACCGTCGAAGTCGGGGTCGCGGTGCGGCAGGATCCGGCCTCTGCCGCGACCCCGGCGGAGATCGTCGAGAAGTACCGGTTCCTGCTGGAGATCGAGGCCCAACTGGAACGGCTGGCGGAGATCGTGGACGAGTTGGAGTGGCTGCGGCTGGAGATCGAGAACCTGGAGGGGCGCCACGCCGGCGACGAGCGGTTCGCGGCGGTGCTGGAGAGCGCCGGGGAGATCGCCGGGACCGCGCTGGCCATCGAGGGGCGGTTCTTCGATACCGGGCTCACCGGCGCCCGGGAGGACGCTTTCCGGGCGCCGATGCGGCTCTACGGGCGGCTGGGGGCGCTGGCGAACGATGTGGGGTGGGACGGGGCCGACTTCCGCCCCACCGACCAGCAGCGGGAGGTCCACCGGATCCTCGGCGGGCGGTTCGAGGAGGCCGAGGCGGAGTACCGGCGGCTGGTCGGGGAGATGCTGCCTCCCTTCTGGCGCGCCGTGGCCGAGGCCCGCGCGGCCGCGGCTCCGGAGGAGCGTTGACCGGGCTCGGAACGCCGGCGGTCCGTTTTCGCCGTACGGGTCCGGAGAAGCCGGCGCATCCGGTCCGGGGATCGGCCGGCGGGATCGGCCGACGCCCGGTCGGCAGGACGGTCCGGCTTCCGGGCAGCGGTTTCGGGTGGCGCCCGGCCGGCGCGAGCGCCCGGCGGCGGCCCGGCGGGTCGGCGCGGCGAACCGCGGGCGGCGCGCGGCGGCGGCGCGGCCGGACGGTTGCGGCCCCGGCGCGCAAGAAGTCGTGGCCGCCGGCGCGCGAGACGGCAGGCCCCCCGGCCGGCGGGATCGGGAAGCGACCGACCGGCGGAGCGCTCCGGCGATTCGCCGGCGCGGCGACCCGGCGCCCGGGCGGCGGAACGGTCCGGCTCCCGGCGCGCGGGGCGGCGGGGCCCCCGGCCGACGGGGCCGCACGGCCACCGGTCAGGGCGACTTCCCCGCGACCGACCGTCGGAGCGTGGCGGCGATTCGCCGGCGGGACGACCCGGCGACCGGGCGGCGGAACGGTTCGGCTCCCGGCGCGCGGGGCGGCAGGGCCCCCGGCCGGCCGGGCCGCGCGGCCACCGGCCCACGCGATTTCCCCGCGACCGACCGTGGGAACGACGCCCCGCCCGACCGGCGCCGCGGCGAAGCCGGCGGTCCGCGCAATTTCCCCGCGACCGACCGTCGGAGCGTGGCGGCGATTCGCCGGCGGGGCGACTCGGCGCCCGCGCGGCGGAACGGTTCGACTCCCGGCGGGCGGGGCGGCAGGGCCCCCTTCCGGCGGGGCCGCACGGCCACCGGTCAGGGTGACTTCCCCGCGACCGACCGGCGGAACGACGCACCGCTCGACCGGCGCCGCGGCGAGGCCGGCGGTCCGCGCGATTTCCCGGGGACCGACTGCCGGAGCGACCCGGCGACCGGCCGGCGGGACGACCCGGGGGACCGCGTCGAAGACCGCCCGGCGGACTGCCGCCTCGACGAACACCCGACGGACCGCGTCGAAGACCGCCCGATGAGCGGCGACCCGCCTCCCCGCTTCGGGCTGCGCAACCTGCTGGCCGGCGCCGGGCTCCTCGCCTGGGCCTGGTACCTGGCGGTGAACGGCCCGGACCTGGGGCTGCCCGGAACCTCCGCCCACCGGCTCATCACCGGGCTCTCGACGCAGGCGCTCTGGTTCGCCCCGGTCGGCGCGCTGGTGATGGTGGCGCTGCCCCGGCCGCGTTCGCTGTTCCTCCACCTCTGCTTCGGCTTCTTCCCGGCCCTGCTCTTCGGCGCGGCCGCGGTGACCCTGATCGCCGCCGCCCCGGCGACCGCTCCGTGGAGCGTGTTCGAGACCTTCGTGGTGCCGGAGCCGCTGTTCCTGGCGGCGCCGTTCGCCGGGATGTTCGCCGGGGCGCTGCTGGGCCTGGTGCTCGCCCGCGGGGTCGGTTCGGCGCTCCTGGTGATCCCGGTGCTGCTGGCGGTGGTGGTGGTGCTGGTGGCCATCGTGGCGGTGGCGCTGCTCCTCCTGACCGACCGGGTGGCGCTCGCCCGTCCGGTCGAGAACCCGGCGACCCTGAGCGCCTCGCCGGGCCTGCCCTTCGGCGGGCTGGGCGGGCTCACCTGGCAGTTCCAGGAAGCGCTCCTCACCGAAGCCGGCGACATGGACCTGGTGGTCTCGCTGCCCTGGCGGGCGCCGGTGCTGGGGCAGCGGTACTTCAACTTCACCGGGGTCGCCGAGCCCCGGCTCGACCGGCGGGGCTTCGAGGCCGGGCTGACTTCCCTCGCGGTCGGCGGCGTGCCGCTGCCGGGCCGCGCCGTCCGGCTGACCTCGGACCTCCTCTCCCGCTGGATCAACGGCGACCCGCGGGCGCTCGGCGGCTCCGGCGCGGCGCCGATCGAATCGGTCTGGATCGAGGGCTCCCGGGTCCTGGTCGAACTCGGCGGCGAGGCGGCCACCGAAGAGGCGCTCGAGGAACTGGCGCCGCTGGTCTCCGGGTATCTCGACTCGCTGGAGCGCGAGGCCGCCGCCATCCGCTCCCGGCCGGACCGGCTCGCCGGCGCGGTGGAGCGGGGGTTCGCCCTGGCGCGGGCCCGCTCGGCGGAAGGGGGAGCGGTGCGGGAGAACCGCGCCCTGCTGATCGCCCTGGGCGCCGCCGGCGGCCATCCCTCGCTGCTGTCCCTCGCCGGGATCCCGGTGGCCGCGGACCCCGCCCGCCGGCTGGGCGGCGCCCTCGACCTGACTCTCCACGGGCGGACGGACTGGGCGCGCCACTTCCTGCTGAGCGCCGGGCTGACCCAGGTCGGGGAGGGCGGCCTGACCGCCGGGGCCGGGCTCCTCAAGGAGCGGCTGGACTCCGCCGCCGGCGGCAGCGGCTTCTCCTTCGCCGACCTGCTGATGGACGCCGCCGGCGCCCGCCTCGGCGCCGCCGCCACCGGGAGCGAGGACTCCGCCCGGCAGGTCCAGACCCGCCTCGCCGCCGGGATTACCGACGCCGACCTCGCCCCGGAAGCGGTGGTGCTGCCCGAAGGCCTTCCGACGGCGGCGCTCGCTGCTGCAGGTCCCGCCGCCCTGGCCGCCGCCGACCTCCGCCGCCTGGAAGCCGAGATCACCCGCCGCGTCGAGGCCCTGCCCCTCTACGACCCCTCCGGCCCCGCCCCCCTGCCCGGCGCGCCGGACACCCCGAACGGCGACTGAACGAGGGCTCCGCTCCGGCCGGGAAGCGTCGGCGGCCGCGCGCCCCCCGGCGGCGTCCGGCCCCCGGGCGCCCCGTGACGGATCGCGGTCACCGAAGTTCCAGAGCGGTGAGGCCACAGAACCGTTGTAGTTCTTGGGGTGCGGGGCATTTCAGGAGTTCCGGCTCTGGCTACGACAGGGCGGAGACGCCGAGGAGGTCGAAGGCCCGGCTCTGGACCGGGGTGAGATCGGTGATCTGATCGAAGGTGTGCTCGGTGCCGGGGAAGCGCATGGTCAACCGGCTGAGGGCGCCGAGGTTCCGAAGCAGCGTGGCGTAGGAGTGCAGGGGCAGCCCGTCTTCGGTCTTGCGGGCGGCGGTCTTGGCCCGGGTCTGGGGCGAACGGACCGCGGGCGCCACCACCGAGGAACGGGCGGCCCGGGCGGCGGCCGGGTCTTCTTCCTGGAAGAGGAGCGGAGCCAGGCGGCGGCGAAGGTGCCATTCCAGGTGGTAGGCGAGCATTCGCAGGAAGAAGTGCGCCCGCACCCGGTCCGGGCGCCGGTGGTGGATGGGGCGTACCTGCAGGGAGAAGGTCTTGAAGCAGCGGAAGGCCGTTTCCACCACGCCCAGCCGCTTGTAGGCGGCCACTGCCCGGGGGCCGTCGAGGTCCGCTTCGGGCACATTGGTGCGCACCACATAGAAGCCGTCGAGGTCCGCTTCGGCAGCAATGCGCTCCTCGCGGCGCCGGTAGGCGAAGTGTCCGCGCCCGGTCTCGATCTCGAAGAACTTGCGCGTCCGGTAGCGGTCCAGGATGCGGGTGGAACGCTCGATGATGGCCCTTTCGCTGCGCAGCGGCGAACTGGCCCGCCGGGTAGCTTCGACCAGTTTCTCCAGGCCCGCCTCGGTGGCCGCCAACAACTCTTCCCGCCGGCGCCGGCGATCGCCCGCCGTCCGGGGGTTGCGGCAAACGACCAGTCGTTCTCCCGGGAACTCCGGCGACCGCACTTCCGCCAGATCCCGCTCCTCGAACAGCGACGGCTGCACCGTCCCGCTGCGGAACAACTCCCGGATGTCGGCGCGGCGCAGCGCGGTGATCCACGAAAGCCCTTCCAAACCGATCAGGTCCTCCCGGATCCGGGCGTCGGTCAGCATCCCCCGGTCCCCCACCAGCACCACCCGCCGCAGGCCGAAACGCTCCCGCACCTTCTCCACCTGCGCCGAGAGCGTCTTCGGATCGGCGGTGTTCCCCTCGAACACCTCCACCGCCACCGGGCACCCTTCTTCGGAGCACAGCACCCCGAACACCACCTGCAGCGTCCCGCGCTTGCCGTCCCGGCTGTAACCCCGCGCCGCCAGCGGGCAGCGGCGGCCGGTGAACCAGCTGGAGCTCACGTCGTAGAGGACGATCGAACCTTCGCTCAGGTGTTTGCGCGCCAGCCGGGTCTCGATGGCGGCCTGGCGCCGTCCCAGCCAGTCCAGGGCGGCGTAGAGGTCGTTCTCGTCCACGCGGCCCAGGTCGAGCAGCGAGCCCAGGGTGGAGGTGGCGGTCGGGGGATCCAGGGTTCGGGCGGTGGCCAGTTTGGGGAGCGGATCGAGGGCGCTGGCGACGATGAGGGCCACCGCAAGGTCGCGTTCCCGGGAGCGTCGGGCGGCGAGGGTCCGGTCGAGGCCCAACCGGCGCAGCGTTCCGAGGGCGGCGGCGGCGTGGCCGTGGGGGAGGGAGCGTTCGGAGCGCAGGGCCAAGCCGGCGGGGACCAAGTCTTCGCCGCGGAGGGCCCGGGCGATGACCTCGATGAGGTAGGGCGAGAGGTGGGTGATGTTGCCGAAGGTGCGGTGCTTGACCTTCGGGCCTTCGCGGAAGGAGCGTCGGAGGAGGACGGAGGTGTAGGTCTTCCCGTTCTGCTTGCTCTTGATCCTGGCCACATGTCCGGGGCTCTTCCTGCGGGGCATTTCGGGGGATTTTCGCAGGGAATGGGGGCGATGTCAAGCATATTACTGGCTACAAAATGACGCCGGGATCGGGCGGAAACCGATGGCGCCCAACGGCTTGAGGCCATTTCCCGGCTGGAACTTCGGTCACCCGCAGCCCGGTGCGTTTCGCCGACCCGGAACCGCCGAGCCCTGTGTCTTTGGCCGACCCGGAACCGTCGGGCCCTGTGTCTTTGGCCGACCCGGTGCCGCCGGACGCTGTGTCTTCAGCCGGCCCGGAACCGCCGAGCCCTGTGTCTTTGGCCGTCCCGGAACCCGCGGAGCAGGTGTCTCCAGCCCACCCGGAAGCCGGACCATGTGTCTTTAGCCCGCCCGGAGCCGCCGGAGCAGGTGTCTCTGGCCATCCCGAAGCCCACGGAACATGTGTCTCCAGTCGATCCGGAAGCTGCCGGACCCTGTGTCTTTAGCCACCCCGGAACCGCCGGGCCTGTGTCTCTAGCCGTCCCGGAACTGGCGGACCCTGTGTCTTTAGCCGCTCCGGATCCGCCGGGCCCTGTGTCTCTGGCCGCCCCGGTGCCGCCGGGCCCTGTGTCTTTAGCCCTCCCGGAATCGCGGGCCTGTGTCTTTAGCCGTCCCGGAAGTGGCGGACCCTGTGTCTTTAGCCCTCCCGGATCCGCCGAGCCCTGTGTCTTTGGCCGACCCGGTGCCGCCGGGCCCTGTGTCTTTAGCCGTCCCGGAACTGCCGGACCCTGTGTCTTTAACCACCCCGGATCCGCCGGAGCCTGTGTCTTTAGCCCGCCCGGAGCCGCCGGAGCATGTGTCGCTGGCCGAGCCGGAGCCTCCGAGCAGGTGTCTCTGGCCATCCCGCAGCCCACGGAGCATGTGTCTCCAGTCGAGCCGGAACTGCCGAACCCTGTGTCTTCAGCCCTCCCGGAATCGTCGGACCCTGTGTCTTTAGCCGCCGCGGAACTGTCGGACCCTGTGTCTTTAGCCCTCCCGGATCCGCCGGGCCCTGTGTCTTTAGCCGTCCCGGAACTGCCGGACCCTGTGTCTTTAGCCCTCCCGGATCCGCCGGGCCCTGTGTCTTTAGCCCTCCCGGATCCGCCGGGTCCTGTGTCTTTAGCCGTCCCGGAACTGCCGGACCCTGTGTCTTTAGCCGCCCCGGATCCGCCGGGCCCTGTGTCTTTGGCCGTTCCGGAGCCGCCGGACCCTGTGTCCTTAGCCGCCCCGGCGTCGCCGGACCTCGTGTCTCTGGCCGTCCCGGAGCCCCCGGACCCGGTGTCTTCGGCCCGCCCGCGAAGCGCCGGGGCAGGCGTCTCCGGCCGACCGGCGCGCCGGCGCCCGGGGCCCCGGTCACGGACACGGCGCGG
Organism: Candidatus Marinacidobacterium sp.; assembly: GCA_965243415.1. Lineage (GTDB taxonomy): Bacteria > Acidobacteriota > Vicinamibacteria > Marinacidobacterales > Marinacidobacteraceae. The sequence continues at coordinate 135,416 of OZ251549.1, forward strand.
GATCCGGCAGGGGGCGGGGCGTCACTCGGGCGGGGACTCCCCCTCGTAGCCGAAGTCGAGTTGGGACATCAGGAACGCGGTCTCCATCGCGACATCGGCGATCACCTTCCCCCGGGGCCGGCCCCCGGCGTGGCCGGCGCGCTCGTCGTAGCGCAGGATCACCGGCAACCCCGAGGAACTGGCCGCCTGCAGCCGCGCCGTCATCTTGCGCGCCTGCAGCGGCGGCACCCGGGTGTCGAGGTCCCCCTGCGTCAGCATCACCGCCGGGTACGCCGCCCCGTCCCGCACCGCCTGGTAGGGCGAGTAGCGGCGCAGGAACTCGAACTCCCCGGGGAGCGCCGCGTTCCCGTACTCCAGCAGCGCCGGCAGGTTGTTCGTCCCGGTGAAGGAGTAGAACCGAACCATGTCGAGATCGGGGAACCCGCAGAAGACCGCCCGGTAGAGGTCCGGCCGCTGGGTCAGGGCGCTCGCCACCAAGAGCCCGCCGTTGCTGGCGCCGGTGATCGCCAGCCGCCCCGGGTTCGTCACCCCGTTCTCCACCAGCCACTCGGAGGCGCTGAGGAAGTCGTCGAACACCTGCTGCTTGTTCCCGAGCATCCCGGCGCGGTGCCAGTCCTCGCCGTACTCGCCGCCGCCCCGGAGGGTGGCCACCGCGAAGACGCCCCCGGCCTCGACCCAGACCGCCGCCCGGGCCCGGAACGAAGGGGTCAGGCTGACATCGAACCCGCCGTAGCCGTGGAGCAGCGTCGGCCGGTTCCCGTCGAGTTCCACCCCGCGCCGCCGCAGCAGCGTCAGCGGCGCCCGCTGCCCGTCGGTCGAGGTGTAGAAGACCTGCTCCACCACGATCCCCCCGCCGTCGTAGTCCGGGCGCGGCGGTTCGATCCGCTCCCGCTCGAAGGTCTCGAGATCCAGCCGGTAGCGGGTCTCCGGCATCACGAACGAGGAGAGGGTCAGCAGCGCCGTCTCCCCGCTCTCGCCGGCGGGCTCCAGCGAGGCCGTGTGGAGCGGCGGCAGCGGCACTTCGCCGACCTCCCGCAGCAGCGCCTCCGGCCCGGCCCCGGCCTCCGCTTCGAAGACCACGATCCGGGTGGCGGTGTCGCGGAGGTAGTGCCCGTACACCCGCCCGCCGATCTCCGGGAAACTCCGCAGCCGCTCCTCCCGCTCCGGGATCCACTCGGTCCAGAGCGACCGGTCCGACCAGCGCTCCGGGGGCACGCCGGCGAGGGGCGCCCGGAGCACCCGGTAGTTCGGGGCGTCGAGGTCGGTGAGGAGCAGCAGCGCGCCCTCCCGGTAGGTGGCCCGCAGGTGCGCCCGGCCGCCGGCGAACACCGGATGGACCGCGCCGCTCTCCCGGTCCCTCACGAAGACCTCGTTCCGCATCCAGCCGTGCTGGACGGTGAGCAGCAGGAGCGCGCCGTCCCGGATCTCCTCCGCCCGGAGGAAGGTCTCCGGCCCGTACCCCTCGCCGAAGAGTTCCCGGTCCTCCTCCGGCGGCGTCCCGAGGCGGTGGTGGAAGAGGCGGGGGCCGATCTCCCGGGAGCGGTGGACATAGTGGAAGCCCGCGCCGGTTCCGTCGAAGGCGACGGTGCCGTAGAGCGCCTCCGGCAGGCGGTCCGGGAGCAACTCCCCGGTCTCCAGGTCGAGCAGGCGGACGCCGATCTCGTCGAGCCCGCCGTCCCGGACGCGGAACAGCAGCAGCGACCCGTCCGGGGAGAGGTCGAGGATCCCCACGCTGGCCGCCTCGTCGTAGCCGAGTTCCCCGGCGTCCACCAGCACCTCGTAGTCGCCTTCCGGATCCGGGCGGGATCCGGGCGGCGAGTCCTCTTCCGCCGGGACCGGCCGGGCCACGATCCGGGCCCGGGGTTCGCCCCGGCGGCGGAGGGTGAAGACCTCCCGGTCGCCGGCGCGGCGGGGGGCGCCCACCGCGGCGGTATCCATCAACTCGGTCAGCCGGCCGCGGAGGCGCCCGACGAGCGCCGCGTCGGAGACCACTTCCCGGGCGTGGGCGTTCTGCGCCTCGATCCAGGCGCGCGTCTCCGGGCTCTGCTGATCCTCCAGCCAGCGGTAGGGATCCGGGATCTCGACCCCGTGGAGGGTGTCCACGACGACCTCCACCCGGGTGTCCGGCGGCGCCGGCCAGGACTGCCCGCCGCAGGAGGCCGCGGCGAGCACCCCGGCCAGCGCCCCGGTCAGGAGGGCGCCGGAGCGCGCCGCCGGCCGCCGGCGGGAGCGGCCGGGCGGCCCGGGCGGCAGGGGCGGGGAAGCGGCTTCCACCGCGGCTGAAAGAAGTCGAAACCGGCGCATGACGGGCCCTTCCGGAGGCCGGGCGGCCGAAGCGGGCGGCGCGGCGTTCCCCGGGTATTCTCCCGCCCCGTGCCGTTCCGCCTGCCCGACGAGTTCGCTCCCGACCCGCGCGGCGGCTTCGTCATCTACCGGGGCGTGGTGGCGCCGGACTGGACCGACCGCAACGGGCACATGAATGTCGTCTATTACCGGCTGGCGTTCGACCGGGCCACCCAGCGGCTGCTCACCCGGATCGGGCTCTGGGACAACGACAACGACCACGGCTCCACCTTCGCGCTCGAAGACCATGTGACCTACCAGAGCGAACTCCATCCGGGCCGCGCCTTCTTCGTCACCTACCAACTGCTCGACCACAGCGAGAAGTTGATCCACGCCTTCCTGCGCCTCTACGGCGAGTCGGAGGAGGAGGGCGGCGAGCCGGCGCTGGCGGCGACCTGCGAGCACATCGGCTGTTATGTGGACATGCGCACCCGGCGCTCGGCGGCGATGCCGGCGGCGTTCACGCGCCTGCTCGACGAGGTGGCGGCACTCCAGCGCGGTCTGCCGGCGCCGCCGGAGCAGGGCCGGGTCATCGGCATCCGCCGCCGATCCCGACCGGCCGCGGCCGCCCGGGCGCCGGAGGGGGCCGCCGGGGAGAACGCGACGGGGGCCGGCGCCGGCCGGTCGCTCCGGCCCGAATCCCCGGTCGAATCCCCCGCGGGATCGCCGATCGAATCCCCGATCGAATCCCCAATCGAATCCCCGGTCGGGCCGGAACTCGAGCCGGTCTCGCCGTAACCCGCTCCCGCCCCTCCGGCCCGACGCCGCCGCCCGACCTCCCCGCCCCTCCCTTCCGCCGACCCCTCGGGCCCGGCGCCCGGCCGGCGCTGCCCCGGCGTTCCCGCCGGCGCCGTTCGCGTCCGCCTGGCAGCGATCGTCGCCGGCCCCGCCTCCCCGCTCTCCGAACCGCCCGCTCCCGGCTCGTCGGCGCCTCCCCCCGGCCGGGGGCCGGACGCTCGGTAGAATGGCGGGTCCGCCCGTCGCCGCCGCGCCCCGACCGCCCGTCGGAGTTGCCGGAAGCGCCGGACTTCCCCGATTCCCCCTTCCCGGAGGCCCCGCCCCCCGGGAGATCTCCCCCCTCTGAGGTTCCCCATGACGATCCGCTCGCGCCGTTTCTTCCCCCTCGCCCTCGCCTTCGCCGTCCTGGCGTTCGCCGCTGCCCCGGCCCTCGCCCAGAGCCCGCGCGGCACTGTCGAGGCCATGGTCGGCAGCGCCTCGGTCAGCATCGACTACGGCCGTCCCAGCCTGAAGGGCCGCGACATGCTGGCCCAGGCCGCCGACGGCATGGTCTGGCGGCTCGGCGCCGACGCGGCGACCGCGCTGACCACCAGCGCCGGGATCTCGATCGGCGGCAAGATGCTCGACGCCGGTTCCTACACCCTCTTCGCCCGGAAGTCCGGCGACGACTGGGTGCTCCTGGTGAACTCCCAGACCGGCCAGTGGGGCACCGAGCACGACCCCTCGATGGATGTGGCCGAGGTGCCGCTGACCACCACCAGCGCCTCCCCCACCGAGCAGTTCACGATCACCCTCGCCGCCCACGGCGATGAGCAGATGCTCCACTTCGTCTGGGGCGAGACGATGCTCATGGCCACCGTCGGGGGTTCCTGAGCCGGCCGCCGTTCCCGGGCTCCCCGCCGCGGCCGGCCGCACCCCGCGGCCCGGCCGCCCCCGGCGGCGCCCTTCCTCGCCCCCGGGCGTTTCTCACCACTCTCCACAGGAGGCCGCTTCCATGGCTGACAACCCCACGATCCCGAGATTCGGACGATTCCGGAAGAACGCCGGAGCCCGGGTCTGTCGGCGGGCGGCCGCGCTGTCGGCCGCCCTGTTCCTCTTCGCCGCTCCCGCCTTCGCCCAGTACGGGCAGATCGAGGGCCGGGTGGTGGACTCCACCGGCGCGGTGCTCCCCGGAGTGACCGTCACCGCGGTGAACGAAGACACCGGCATCTCGCGCTCGGCCGCCACCGACGCCGAGGGCGACTACCGGCTCCCGGCGATCCGCCCGGGCGCCTACACGGTCACCGCCGCGCTCGGCGGCTTCTCCACGGTGGAGACCACCGGGGTCGTCCTGACGATCCAGCAGACGATCGTCATGAACATGGAGATGACCATCGCCCAGGTCGAGGAGACGGTCACCGTCACCGGCGCCGCGCCGCTGCTCGACACCCGGCGCTCCGATGTCTCGACCGCGGTCTCCGACCTGCAGATCCAGGATCTCCCGGTGGCCTCGCGCCGCTGGGTGGACCTGGCGCTCCTCACCCCCGGCACCAGCCAGGACGCGATCCGCGGCTTCTACTACCGGGGCAATGTGAACATGGGCGCCGGCGGCCGCTACTACGCGAACGCCTTCATCGTGGACGGAGTGAACAACACCTGGGCGGAGATGGGCGAAGCGCGCCAGAACTTCCCCATGGACGCCATCGGCGAGTTCAAGATCACCACCAGCAACTTCAAGGCGGAGTACGGCCTCGCCACCGGCGGCCTGATGACGGTGGTGACCAAGTCGGGAACGAACGACCTCGCCGGGAGCGCCTTCGTCTTCTTCCGCGACAAGTCCCTCACCGCGCTCACCTACCAGGACCGGGAAGCCGACCGGGAGAAGCCGGACTACCGCCGTTACCAGTGGGGCGGCTCCCTCGGCGGACCCATCGTCGAAGACCGCACCCACTTCTTCTTCGCCTACGAACGCACCGACGAGGAGTTGTTCTACACGGTGGACACCGGCGGCGAGTTCCCGAGTTACGACGGGACCTTCCCGAAGGACGAATGGCGGTTCATGTGGCTGGCGCGAGTGAGCCACAACCTGAACGACGACCATTCGCTCTGGCTGCGCGTCGCCTGGGAGAACGAATACCGGCCGAACCTGAACGCCCGGGGCATCACCGCCGACGGCTTCGACTTCGCGGTGCCCCGGAACGCCGAGGTGTTCGGCTGGACCTGGATCGCCGGCGAGAACTCCCTGAACGAGTTCCGGTTCCAGCGGGCGTTCTCCAAGTACGAGGTGAGCCCGGCGTTCACGAACGGTTCCTGGGACGCCGGGGACTTCAACGCCGAGCGCCTGGCGGAGTGCGAAACGAACATCCGCCGGCCGGACCTGCGCGTCGGCTCCTGCAACGACCAGATGGGCCCGGAGACGAGGTGGCAGTTCAAGGACGACTTCACCCTGTTCCAGCCGGGTCTCGGCGGCGACCACCAGTTGAAGATCGGCGTGGACTACAACTGGATCGACTTCCACGCGGACAGCCTCGGCAACTACGCCGGCCGGTTCATCTTCGAGACGAACAAACCCTTCGACGCGGACGACCCGGAGACCTATCCCTCCCAGTACAGCCAGTCGCAGCCGCGCTACGACCGGGTGCCGGTGCACCACCTCTCGGCCTATGTCCAGGACGATATGACTTCGGACCGGCTCACGCTGAACCTGGGCCTGCGCTACGACCTGCAGGTGGGCACCTTCAACGAGGACATCCGGGACATCTCGTTCCCCCTGCCGATCCCCTTCCACGAGGGCGCCGACGCCCGGGGCGACAAGAACAACTGGGGCCCGCGCATCGGCTTCGTCTTCGACCTCTCCCCGGACGGGACCGGCCGCACCACGGTCAAGGGCGGCTACGGCAAGTTCTTCGAGAACATCCGCACGCTCACGAACTTCGGCGAACGGTGGTGGCACCAGAGCCAGACCATCGTCATCAACAACCCGCCGTACCCCGACCCGCTCGGCGGCCAGTCGCGGGAGGAGTTCCTTTCCACCGCCGCGCCGAACATCACGGTCCTGGACAACGACTACGAGAACCCCTACGCGCACCACTTCAACCTGGGCGTGGCGCATCAACTGCGGGACGACATGGCGCTCTCCTTCGACCTGACGCGGGTCAACACCCGCGCCGACGCCCTGCGGAACATCAACATCAACTACGCCGTGGACGGGGTGCGCCCCTATCCGCAGTTCCGCCGGGTGTCCGCTTCCTACAGCCTGCTGGACCACGACTACCAGGCGTTCTATGCCAAGTTCGAGAAGCGTTACGCGAACAGTTGGCAGTTCCTGGTGAGTTACACGCTGGCGAAGACGGATACCACGGAACTGTGGACCCGGAACACGGAGCAGTCCGGCTGGGACTCCCGCTTCCCCGGATACACGCACGTGACCCATCCGGGCGGTACCGACCGGCGCCACCGGCTGGTGACGAGCGCCATCGTCACCCTGCCCTTCGACATCCGCCTCTCGACGATCGTGGACTACCGCTCGCCCCTGCCGGTTCTCGTCCATTCGGGACGTAACCTGAACGGCGACGACTTCCGCGACGACCTCGCCCCCGGCTTCACCGCCTCGAACGCCTACGGCTGCCGCAACCTGGATCTCGGCCAGGCGAACGCCTACCGGGCCACCATCGAACAGCCGGCGGCGAACGCCTTCTCCTGCGCCGACTTCCTGAATGTGGACTTCCGCGCCGCGAAGACCCTCTACTTCGGCAACGACTACGGCGTGGAAGCGGTGTTCCAGGTGCTGAACGCCTTCGACCGCGCCAACTTCGACGCCCCGATCGGCAACCTGAACTCGTCGAACTTCGGCGAGAAGGAGCGCTCGCTGGCGCCGAACATCAACGCGCCTTCCCGCCAGATCGAACTGGCCCTCCGCTTCTCGTTCTGACCGCCGCCGCGGGCGGCTGAGTCCCCGCCCGCCCGGCTGCCCCGCCCGGCCCCGGCTGCCCCGCCGGGCCGGGCCCCGGGGGCGTCCGTCGAGGGGGAGCGCGCCCCGGTCGCGACCACCACGCCGCGGGGCCGCGGGCGGGCGAGGCCGCCTCCGTCGGGATCGCCGCGCGCCCCGCGGGGCCCCTGCACGCCCCGGAAACCCAACGGCCGCAACGGTTTTGCAGATTATTCACATGGTGAATGAAAATCATTCACGGCATGACTGTTTATCATTCACGACATGACTGATTATCATTCACGGCATGACTGACTTGCCCCTGCCGCGCGCTGCCGCAGCCACGCTCCGGCAGCACCTGCGGGTGATGCCGGCCGTCGTCCTGACCGGGGCCCGGCAGACCGGCAAGAGCACCCTGGCACAGCAGGTGGACGGTGGCCGGCGCCAACTCCACGCCTTCGACGAACCCGAGGTTCTCGACGAGGCTCGCCGGCGTCCGGACGCGCTTCTGTCCGACTCGACCCCGGTGACTCTCGATGAAGTACAGCGCGTGCCCGACTTCCTGCCGGCGGTGAAGCGGTCCATCGATCGGGATCGCCGACCGGGAAGATTTCTCCTGACCGCGCCGGTGGACCTCCTCTCGATGCGGCAGGTGTCGGAGTCGCTCGCCGGCCGCGCGAGTTATCTCGACCTCTGGCCGATGACCCGTCGGGAACAGCGCGGAGAAGGGCGCTGCGGGGCTTGGGAAGAACTGGTTCGGGCCGAAGATGGCGACTGGCCGGAAGTGTTGGCGCCGGCTTCGAATCCCGGAACCGACTGGCAAACGCTGGCGCGAAGGGGCGGCTTTCCCGTTCCGGCGGTCCACGAGAAGACCGACTCCGACCGGGCGCTCTGGTTCGACGGCTATATCCGCCGTTATCTCGAGCGGGACCTGCTCCGGCTGTCAACGATCTCCGCCGTGCCGGACTTCCACCGGCTGATGACGGTGTCCTCGAGGCGAACCGGGCAACTGCTGCACCAGACCGAACTCGGGCGCGACGCGGAGATCCCGCAGCCGACGACGCGCCGCTACCTCGGTCTCCTCGAAACGAGCCACTTGATCGCCCGTCTGCCGGCCTTCACCCGAAACCCGACGAAGCGACTCATCAAGTCCCCGAAACTGTACTGGTGCGACACCGGCCTGGCGCTCCATCTCGCGGGAGGGCCCGAGCCGACCGGCCCGCACCTGGAGAACCTGGTGTTCCGGGAACTGCGGTCGTGGGCCGGCGTGTCTTCCCGGCGGGTCGGGATCTTCCACTGGCGGACGACCGTCGGCGAAGAAGTGGACTTCGTGATCGAGAGCGACCGGCGCCTGCTGCCCGTCGAAGTGAAGGCCACGGCGCATCCCCGGCTGCGGGACGCCCGGGGCCTGCTCGCCTTCCGGGACGCCTACCGGGAGTCCGCGCGCGCCGGCCTCCTGCTCCATACCGGAAACGAACTCCGCTGGCTCTCCGGGGAAGTGCTGGCGGCGCCGTGGTGGACGGTGATCTGACGCCGCCGCCCGGCGCCGCCGGCGCGCCCGGAGCGTTGCTGCAGCAGACGGATCGAGGTCCGTTTCTCGGTCAGCGCGGCCACCGACAGCGTCTCCACCCGGAAACCGCGTTCCCGGGAGCGGCGCTTCAACTCCAACAGGAGGGTGGTCGTCCCGTTCCCGCGCGGGCGGTAGAACAGCAGGTCCTGGGATGGTGAGCCCCCCCGGCCCGGATCGGAGAGCGGGCTCTCTGCCGCTTTCAACTCCGAGTCGCGGCCGGCGAGCAGCGGCGGCCTCACCCCCCGCCCGGGTCGAAACGGATCCCGCCCGATTCCGCCATCCCCGGAGGACAACCGCCCCGGCGCTGCGGCGGCGGAGAGGCCCGGCCCCCCGAGCGGCAGCCCCGACTTCCGCCCGGCCCGGGGCAGCCGAGGGTTCCCGGATTTCCGACGGCGTGGATAATCGGGGGGATGCCAGACGGGCGGCGCGGCCTCGAGGGGGCGGGCGAGGGCTGCCGGTGGGGAGGCAGGGGCCGGGGGCGCCGCGGGGAGGAATCGGTGAGCGCGGGGCGGGGGCGGAGTGACGCCGTGAAGACGGTGCGGAAGTTGATCGAGGTGGCGCTGCCGCTTCGAGATCTCAACCGGGCGGCGGCGCGGGAGAAGTCCATTCGGCACGGGCATCCCAGCACCCTGCACCTCTGGTGGGCGCGGCGGCCGCTGGCGGCGGCGCGGGCGGTGTTGTTCGCGCAACTGGTGGACGATCCGTCGTCCCGGCCGAAACTCTTCCCGACGGAGGAGGAACAGGAGCAGGAACGGAAGCGGCTGTTCGCCATCCTGCGGGAACTGGTGAAGTGGGAGAACACCACGAACGAGGAACTCCTGAACGGGGCACGGGCGGAGATCCGGGAGAGTTGGCGGCGCACCTGCGCGGACAACGCCGGCCACCCCCGTGCCGCCGAACTCTTCGACCCGGAGCGGTTGCCGGCGTTCCACGATCCGTTCGCGGGGGGCGGGGCGATCCCGCTGGAGGCGCAGCGGCTGGGCCTCGAAGCCCACGCCTCCGACCTGAACCCGGTGGCGGTGCTCATCAACAAGGCGATGATCGAGATCCCGCCGAAGTTCGCGGGGCGTCCGCCGGTGAACCCGGAGTCCCGGGGGCGGGCGCTGGGGGCGAAGGAGTGGAAGGGGGCGGCGGGTCTCGCCGAGGATGTCCGCTGGTACGGGCAGTGGATGCGGGACGAGGCGGAGCGGCGGATCGGGCACCTGTATCCGAAGGTGCGGGTCACGGAAGAGATGGCGGCGGAGCGGCCGGACTTGGAGCGGTACGCGGGCCGGGAGTTGACGGTGATCGCCTGGCTCTGGGCGCGGACCGTTCACAGCCCGAACCCGGGGTTCGCCGAGGTGGAGGTTCCGCTGGTCTCGAACTTCATGCTCTCGACGAAGAAGGGGAAGGAGGCGTGGGTCGAGCCGATCGTCGAGGGTCGGGACTACCGCTTCGAGGTCCGGGTCGGCCCGCCGCCGGATGTCGAGGCAGCGAGACGAGGCACGAAGATCGGCCGGGGTGCCACTTTCCGATGCATCGTCTCCGATGTAACGATCCCCCCCGATTACATCAAGGCCGAGGGACACGGCAAACGCGCTGGCGCGCGACTGATGGCGATCGTCGTCGAGGGCGATCGGCAGCGGGTCTATCTGCCGCCAATGCGTGAACACGAAGAAATCGCCTCACGGGCTCGGCCGACATGGCGACCTGAACTCGACATGCCACGCGATCGCCGCTGGTTTTCTCCTCCCTTGTACGGAATGCCTGGTTATGCCGATCTCTTCACGAAGCGGCAGTTGACAGCGCTGACAACGCTGTCGGATCTGGTAGGTGAGGCGCGGGCGAAAGCGCATCAGGACGCGATCTCCGTAGAGAGAGAGAGAGAGAGAGAGAGAGAGAGAGAGAGAGAGAGAGAGAGAGAGAGAGAGAGAGAGAGAGAGAGAGAGAGACAAGCGGCGTAGATTCGCGTCCGCTGCGTGACGGAGGCGCCGGCCCCGCCGCCTACGCGGAAGCGATCTCGGTGTACCTCTCGTTCGCACTGGATCGGTTGGCGATGACCGGCAACAACCTCGTCCGTTGGAATCCGGTGGGCCAGAAGGCCCAACATTGTTTCGGTCGCCAGGCGCTCCCGATGATCTGGGACTTCGCGGAAACCAACCTCTTCGCAACGGCGACTGGGAGCATCGACGCGGCGATCTCCTGCGCCGGCGACCCTCTGGCTTCGATGGCGCCCCCGACCGGCGGAGTGTCCCTCCACGCCGACGCAGTGACCCAAACCCATTCCCGCGACCTGATGGTGTCCACCGATCCGCCGTACTACGACAACATCGGCTACGCCGATCTCTCGGATTTCTTCTATGTATGGCTCCGCCGATCCTCTGGTTCGGTGTTCCCGGATCTCTTCACTACGCTTGCGGTTCCGAAAACCGAGGAACTCGTGGCGACCCCGTATCGCCACGGCGACCGCAAGAGCGCGGAGGCGTTCTTCCTGTCCGGAATGACCCGGGCGGTGCATCGGGTTTCGCAGCAGGCCCACCCTCGCCTTCCGATCACGATCTACTACGCGTTCAAGCAGTCGGAGACCAAGAACGAGGTTGGAGTCGCGAGCACTGGCTGGGAGACTTTCCTCGCCGCGCTGATCCGGTCGGGCCTGACGATCACCGGCACTTGGCCGATGCGCACGGAGATGGGGACGCGGCAGATCGGAATGGGAACGAACGCGCTTGCGTCCAGCATCGTGCTGGTGTGCCGCCGGCGGTCGGAGGACGCGCGGCCGGCGAGTTGGGGGGAACTTCGGAAGGCGCTGCAGAGCGATCTGCCCCGGGCCGTCGTGGAACTCCAGAAGGTGGGGATCGCGCCGGTGGACCTGGCGCAGGCGGCGATCGGGCCGGGGATGGCGGTGTTCACCCGGTACTCCGGCGTCTTCGACCAGGACGGCGAGAGGATCACCGTCGGGCAGGCGCTGGCGCTCATCAACGAGGTCCTCGACCGGACGCTGGCCGAACAGGAGGGCGACTTCGATCCCGACACCCGCTGGGCGCTGGCCTGGTTCACCGAGCACCACTTCGACGAGGGCGAGTACGGGATCGCCGAGACGCTGTCGAAGGCGAAGAACACCAGCGTCGAAGGGCTCGTCGAGGCGGGGATCCTGCGCTCCCGGAGCGGCCGGGTGCGGCTGCTGCGCCCGGAGGAACTGCCGGAGGACTGGGATCCGCGGACCGACCGGCGGCTGACCGTCTGGGAGATGGTCCACCACCTGGTCCGGGTGCTGGAGGGCGAGGGCGAAATCGCCGCCGCGCGGTTGCTGCGGCAGATCGGGGGCGCCGGGGAGACCGCGCGGACGCTCGCGCACTCGCTCTACGGCATCTGCGACCGGCAGAAGCGCCCCGCCGAGGCCCGGCCCTACAACGCCCTGATGCTGTCCTGGCCGGAAATCCGGAAACTGGCGCAGGAAGACGCGGGCCGGCAGCAGTCGCTCCTGTAACGAACCGGCCCCGGCGCGGCCGGCGCGGGGATGCGGCCCCGGACCGCTCAGCGGCGGCCGGAGGCGGTCGTCGTCCCGACCAGGTCCTCGCCGTAGCGGGCGACAGCGGCGTGGTCCGCGCCGCCGTTCCCCGGATTCAGGGTACGGGGAATCCCGGGACTGCTCCGCGAGGAACGCGGCCGCCTCGTTCGTGAACGGCCGTCCCGATGCAGCCGCCGGTTCCCGGAGCGCGGCCATCGTGGCGGAGCGGTCGAGCCGGCCCGCCCGGCAGCGCCGCAAACCCCGTTCGTCGAAGGCCGGGAAGGTCGCTCCCGTACTCGGCAGTCAGCCGTGGCGGAGGAGGTAGTCGGCGAAACTGGGTATCCCCATTTCCCAGACTCCCGCCCGGGCTTCCCACAGGACGCCGAGGTCGGACAACTCCTGTTCGAGCGTCAGGTCGTCGAACGGAACGACGCCGTCGTCCGCCAGTTGTCGCAGGAGTGGGTCCAGTTGCGAGTTCGTCAAGCGTCCGTCGTTTTCGGCGACGAGGCGCGCCAGTGGCCCCAGCGCCGGCGCGATCCGCCGCGCCCGGGCTTCCCGGTAGCGCCGCGCGTAGAACTGTTCGGCCCGGGAGCGAAACACCGTCGCGCCTCGCCGCGCCGCCGCCAGGGAGATTCCGGCGCCCGAATCCTCACCGTCGGCTGCTTCCCAGGCGGCGCTCCCCAGCAACTGGACGAAGTACGGGTAGTCCTGCGACTCTTCGGCCAGGAGGGCGGCGCTGTCTTCCGAGATCGGCCGGCCGGCGGCCCGCGCCGGCTCGACGAGCGCGGCCAGAGTCTCCGGGCGGGCGAGGCGTCCCACCGGCAGTTCCACGAAGCCTCGTTCGTTGAAGGCCCCTGCCTGATAGATCCGCCGAGGAGCGTCGGGAGTGCCGGCCGCGGCGAGCAGGAATGGCCCCGCCTCCGACTTGGCCCGCTGCACCGCCTCAAAGAACGGGCGGGCGATTTCCGGGATCAGCACCTGCGCCTCGTCGAGGACGATGACGAGCGCGGGCAACGAAGTGCCGCGCCCGATCCAGTCCAACAGCAGCGTCTCGAGGTCTTCGGTCGGGGAGGGCGAGGCCAGGGTCGCTCCGGAACCGGCGATCTGCACGCCGGTGAGCTGCCTTTCCAGCGCGCCGGAGCGTTCCTGCAGCAGACGGACCAGGGCGGCCTTCTCGGTCAGTGCGACCACCGGAAGCGTCTCCACCCGGAAACCGCGTTCCCGGGAGCGGCGCTTCAACTCCAACAGGAGAGTGGTCTTCCCGTTCCCCCGCGGGCCGTAGAACAGCAGGTCCTGCGAGGGCGAGCGTCCCTCCCGCAGGCGGTCGAGGAGCCGTTCCGCTTCCGCCAACTCCCGCTCCCGTCCGGCGAGCAGCGGCGGCATCACGCCCCGGCCGGGCTGGAACGGATTCAGGCCCGATTCCGCCATCCCCGGAGGATAACCGCCCCGGCGCCGCGGCGGCGGAGAAGCCCGGCCCCCCGACTCGAGGCGGGTCCGCGAAGGAACGAACCGGGCGCCGGGAAGGTCGCTGCCGCGCCCGGCGGTCAGCCGTGGCGGAGGAGGTAGTCGGCGAAACTGGGTATCCCCATTTCCCAGACTCGCGGCCGGACTTCCCACAGGACACCGAGGTCCGAGAGTTCATCCCGAAGCGAGAGGTCGTCGAACGGAATCGAAGGGTCGGCCCCGAATCGCCGGAGCAGCGGTCTCAACTGCGCGTCGCCGAGACTCCCGCCGTGCTCCGCGACGAGAGCCGACAACGGTTCCAGGACCGGTTCGACGCGACGGGCTTCCGCTTCGCGATAGCGGCGCGCGTAGAACTGTTCGGCCCGGGAGCGAAACACCGTCGCGCCTCGCCGCGCCGCCGCGAGGGAGATTCCGGCGCCCGAATTCTCACCGTCGGCTGCTTCCCAGGCGGCGCTCCCCAACAACTGGACGAAGTACGGATAGTCCTGTGACTCCTCGGCCAGCAGGGAGGCCGCATCCTCGGCGATCGGTCGGCCCGCCGCCCGCGCCGGTTCGCTGACTGCCGCCATCGTGTCGGGACGGGTGAGGCGGCCCACCGGCACTTCCGCGAAACCGCGTTCGTTGAAAGTCCCCGCCGCGAAGATCCGCCGGGGCGCGTCCGGAGTCCCGGCGGCGAGAACCAGGAACGGCGGCGCCTCCGACTTCGCCGACTGCACCGCCTCGAAGAACTGCCGGGCGACTTCCGGAACGAGCGCCTGCGCCTCGTCGAGGACGATGACGAGCGCCGGCAACGAAGTACCGCGCCCGATCCAGTCCATCAGGAGCGTCTCGAGGTCCTCGGTCGGGGAAGGCGGCGTCGTGGTCGCTCCGGAACCGGCGATCTGCACGCTGGTGAACTGCCGGTCCAGCGCGCCGGAGCGTTCCTGCAGCAGACGGATCAGGGTCGCCTTCTCGGCCAACGCGGCCACCGGAAGCGTCTCCACCCGGAAACCGCGTTCCCGGGAGCGGCGCTTCAACTCCATCAGGAGGCTGGTCTTCCCGTTCCCGCGCGGGCCGTAGAACAGCAGGTCCTGCGAGGGCGAGCGTCCCTCCCGCAGGCGGTCGAAGAGCCGTTCCGCTTCCGCCAACTCCCGCTCCCGTCCGGCGAGCAGCGGCGGCATCACGCCCCGGCCCGGCTGGAACGGATTCAGGCCCGATTCCGCCATCCCCGGAGGATAACCGCCCCGCAGCGGCCCCTCCGACCCGGCCCGGCGGAGGGTCGGGCGCGGTACGGAACCGGTTCGCCCCGCGCTCGGCCGCGGCCGCCTCGGGGTTCCGCGATCGGGTTCCGGATCAGACCTCCGGCGGCGCCGACTCGGACGGGCGCCCCTCGCGACTCCCGCCCGGCCTCCCGGCGACGAATACCGCGACCAGACCGGTCAGGGTCGTCGCACCGAGGATCGCGGCCACGACCGGATAGCCGAGATACACGGCGAACCCCGCCACTCCCAGCGCGCCCAGGGCCACGGCCAGTCCGCAGAGTTGGCCGCGGCGCAGGGTTCCGAGAGCCGCTTCCGCCCGGGACACCCGTCGCCCCTGTTCCTGTTCCTGCGCCTGTTCCGCGAGGGCCAGGATCCGTTCGCCGGCGCCGGGAACCACCTCTTCGCAGCGGCGCAGCAGTTCGAGCGAAGGGAGCGGGCCGGGAAACGATTCGTCGGGAAACGGCTCGCCGGAGGACTCCGCCGCGGGCGCTCCGCCTTCCTCCGCTTCCCACCGGGCGACGGCGGCGCCCAGGTACCGTTCCAAGTTGGCGCGGTACCGGGCGAACGCCTCGTCCGCAGTCTGCGACGGAACGAGTTCGTGGAAACGACTCCGCGGCGGAGCGATCTCCAGGATGCTGCCGACGCCGCGAAGGAAGAGATCCCGCGGACGGGGAGCGGGCCGGCGAGCGGAGAACATCGAATCCACGGGCAGATTACTCCCGGGCGCGAGACCGCCCGCAGCCGGTCATTCCCGATGGTCGGCGGCGCGGGACACCAGGTCTTCGAAGAGGCGCTGGTCGGGGCCGGCGGGCAGCCGCTCCGGGTGCCACTGCACCGCGAGCGCCGACCAGGGCGCCCCGTTCCCGCCCTCGTACTCCAGACCCTCCACGGTGCCGTCCGGCGCTTCGGCGGTGGCGCGGAGGCCGGCCCCCAACCGGTCCACCGCCTGGTGATGGATGCTGTTGACCACCAGTTCGCCGGCGCCCAGCAGCCGCGCCAGCCGGGTGCCGGGGAAGAGCCGCACCGGATGCCGGTAGCCGACCGCTTCGGCGGGCACCTCCGAGATCGGCGGGTGGGTCGGCGTCCCGCAGATGTCCTGGCGGAGGGTGCCGCCGAGGGCCACATTGAGCACCTGCATCCCCCGGCAGATGCCGAAGAAGGGTTTCCCGGCGTCCCGGGCGGCGGCCACCAGGGCGAGATCCCACGCGTCTTCCGCCGGGTCGAGGTCGAGGCTCACTCCTTCGTCGGTCTCGGTATAGACCGAAGGGCAGATGTCGCCGCCGCCGGTGAGGACGAGCCCGTCGAGCATCGCCGCCGCTTCCGCCGCCGCCGCCAGCGGGGCCGGAGGAAGGATCACCGGGAGGCCCCCGGCGCGGCGCACCCGGTCCACATACTCCTCGGCGAGGGTGAAGAGTTGTTCCGGGTCGCCGACCTGGGTCCGCACCGGGCGCTTCCAGGAAGTGAGGCCGATGCGGGGGCGGCCGGCGCGCGCGCCGCTCACGATCGGTCCGGTCACGATCGTTCCGGCCGGGGCGGGCGCCGGCCGCGGAACTCCCAGTCGCCGCCGAGGGCGGTGGAGCGCACTTCCTCGGACTCGGTCGGCTGGGCGCCGAACGCCGCCGGGAGGCCGGGGCCGCGCTCCACGACCGGGTTCCGCAGCCGGCCCAGACCCTCGACCTCGACGACCACTTCCGCGCCGGGCTCCACCGGGCGGGAACCGGCCGGGGTGCCGGTGAACACCAGGTCGCCGGGGAAGAGGGTGTGGGTGCGGGAGAGGTCGGCGACCAGGTAGTGCGGGTCCCACCGCATCTCGTCGGTGTTCCCGGACTGGCGGACTTCGCCGTCCACCAGGGTGCGGAGGGCGCGGCCGCGGAAGTCCCAGTCCCGGACGACCCGGGGGAGCACCGGACAGAGGGTGTCCGCGCCCTTCACCCGGAGCATCGAGCCGGCGTCGGTGTCGCGGAAGTCGTGGAGGCCGAAGTCGTTGCCCACGGTGTAACCGGCGATGAAGCGGCCGGCGTCCTCCGGCTGCAGGTGGCGGACGCCGCGAAGTTCGTCCGGGGCGTCCGGAACGGCGGCGGGCGCCTCGGCGTCGGGGCCGATGACCGCCACGATCTCGCCTTCGTAATTCAGGTATCGGCAGCCCGGCGGGCGCACCACCGCTTCCCCGTCGCCGACGAGGGCGCTCGGCGGTTTCATGAAGTAGGTCGGGGCCGCCGGCAGGCGGGCGCCGAACTCGCGCACCCGGCTCTCGTAGTTGAGATGGACGCAGAGGATCTTGCTCGGGGACCGCATGGCGGAAGCGGTGAGACTATAAGCCGCGTCCCCCGCCCTCTCGTGAAGCCCCCCGCCGCCGCGTCTCCCGCCTACGCCGCCGTCGTTTCCCACGACACCTACACCGAGGGAGTCCCCTGGGAACTCTTCGCCCGGATGCGCGCCGAGGGCCGGCCGGTATGGGTGGAAGAGCCGGACGGCGCCGGGTTCTGGGCGCTGACCCGGTACCGGCAGGTCTTCCGGGCCGGGACGACGCCGGCGGACTTCTCCTGCGCTTCGGGGATCCGGCTGGAGCGGCTGGACGCGGAGGAACTCGAAGCGCGGCGCACCATGATGGAGTACGACGGAGCGGAGCACGCCCGGCTGCGCCGCCTGGTGGGGGCCGGGTTCTCGCGGAAAGCGATCGCGGCGCGGGAAGAGGCGGTGCGCCGGCTGGCGGCGGAGGTGGTGGAGCGCGCCCGGGCCGAAGGAGAGGTGGACTTCGTGGAGACGGTGGCGCGGGAACTCCCGATCCGGATGCTCTGCCGGATCCTCGGGGTTCCGGAAGCGGACGCCGGGGAACTGGTGGAGTGGGGCGACGCGCTGATCTCGAACGCCGACCCGGAGTACTCGCTGGCGGTGGTGGATCAGGAAGACACCGAGGCGTTCCGGCTGCTCCCCTTCCGCAGCCCGGCCGCCCGGTCGGTGTTCGAGTACGCGAAGCGGGCGCGGGCGGAGCGGCTCCGGCGCCCGACCGACGATGTCCTCTCCGGGATGCTGACCGCGGCAACCGGCGACCGGCCGCTCAGCGAACTGGAATTCCAGAACTTCTTCCTCCTGCTGGTGGTGGCCGGGAACGAGACCACCCGGCACACGCTGACCCTGGGGCTGGAGGCGCTCCTCGCCCACCCGGAGGCGTTCCGGGAGTTGGCGGAGGGGCGCGAGGAGCGGGGGCTTCTCGAATCGGCGGTCGAGGAGATCCTGCGCTGGACCTCGGTGACCATGCACTTCCGGCGCACGCTCACCCGGGACCTGGACTTCGACGGCGCCCGGATGCGCCGGGGCGACCGGGCGGTGCTCTTCTACATCGCGGCGAACCGCGACGAGGAGGTGTTCCCCGAACCGGACTCGTTCGACCTCCGGCGGGAACCGAACCCGCACCTGGCGTTCGGCGCAGGGCGGCACTTCTGCCTGGGGGCCTGGCTGGCGCGGCTGGAAGTGCGGGTGACCCTGCAGGAGTTGCTGCGCCGGGTGCGCGCGGTGGAGCCGCTGGGCCCGCCGGTGCGCCTCCGCTCCAACTTCATCCACGGGGTGAAGCACTACCCGGTCCGACTCCTTCCCCGCTGAACCGGCCGCCGGGCCGACGCGGTCGGGAACCGGCGAGTCGGGGATCCCGGAGGAGGCCGCGGCCTCAGCCGCCCGGCCCGGGCGGTGCGCCGGCGCTCCCGCTTCATCCACGGGGTCGAGCACTACCCGGTCCGGCCCCTTCCCCGCCGAGGGCCCCGGGCCGACACGCTCCGGCGGTCGGGAACGGGCGAGGGAGGGAGCCTGGTCGGGCGGTTCTGCCGGCCCCGGGCCGGGATCCCCGGAGCGAACCGGGGCTCGCCGCGCCGGCGTCGTCGGGAGGCAGGAGCGAATCCGGCAGGCAGTCCGGGAGTTCCGATCGCGCCGGACTCGTTCGATCTCAGGCCGGCAACCGAACCGGCATCCGGCGCCGGGCGGGCACCTCTGCCCGGGAGCCCGGCCGGCGCGGACGGAAGTACGGGGGACCGGGCCGGAGTCGCCGCGCCGGGTGCGGGCGGCGGCGCTGCCGGGCCCGCCGGTGCGCCTCCGCTCCCGCTTCATCGCGGGGGTGGAGCATGGTGCGGTCCGACCGGTTCCCCGCCGGGCGATCCGCGCAACCGGACGGGAAACGAGCGGAGGGCCGGAGCGTGGCGGGAGGGGAGCCGCGGCCGCGTCCTCAGTCGCCCGTCGTTCCCGGCGTCTCCGCCCAGAGGGAACCCGGTCTCGGCATGTCGGCGTCGGCCTTCGGCGGGGAGTCCAGCAGTTCCCGCAACTCCTCCGGCGTTCCCGGGTCCGGCCAGCGGCGCGCGCCCCGCTGCCGCAGCGCTTCGGCGGCGACGCCGGCTTCGCCCCCGCCGCCGGGGCGGACATAGACCGGGGCGGCCTTCGAGCGTTCGAGCTGTTCGACGGCGCCGGCCCAGGTCCCGCCCCGGCCGGGCTCGGCGTTGACCACCAGGGCAGCGTCGGCGAGCGCGTAGATCCACTTGTTGCGCTGCATGGCCAGGCCGATGTGGAAGGGGGCCGCCGGATCGCTGGAAGAGAGCAGCGCCAGCCGGCCCGCCCGCAGCGCCTCCCGGTGCTGCCGCTGCGTCGCCGCCCGTTCGAGGCCGTCCGCGAGCACTTCGACGGCCGAGCCCCCGGCGTCGAGAGCGCCGAACACCGCGGCGCGGTCCACCCCCCGGGCGCCGCCGGAGATCAGCGGGCGTCCCGCCGCCGCCGCCAGGGCTCCCGCCCGCCGGGCGTAGGCGACGAGGGGCTCGGAGACCCTCCGGGAGCCCACCACCGCCAGGCCGCCGCCCTCCGGGAGCGCCGCCTCGCCGCATCCGTAGAGGACCGGCGGCGCGGCCGGGCCCAGCCGCTGCCGCAGGCGTTCGGGGTACCCGGGGTCGCCGGCGCTGCGGACCCAGATCGCCCGCGCCCGCCAGCTCTCCACCGACTGGGAGAGCAGGAAACCGCGCGCCAGCAGGGCTTCCAGCCGCCCCGGATCGAGGGCGGCCCCGCACTCCCGCGCCACCCCGGCGGCGCCGGCCTCCAGCAGGTCCGCCGGCCCCCGGTTCCCGGCCCGGAGGCGGGCGGCCAAGTCGCGGTACTCGCCGGGGGCGAGCGGTTTCGGCGTCCGGTCGTCCCCGGCGTCGTCGGAAGCCGAGGCGGTCCGACCGGCGAGCAGCGGAGCGGTCAACAGCAGGATCGCCTGCGTGTCCGGCGAGAGGGCGAAACTCATCGGCGGCGGCCGGTGGAGGCCAGGGCCAGGGGCCGGACCGGGCCGCTGCCGCGCGTCCGCAGCAACCACGCAGCGACGGTCAGGGTCCAGCCGGAGTCGGTGAGGTCGTCCACCAACAGCACCGGCCCGGCGAGCGGCGGCCGGGCCGCGGAGACCGTGAACGCCCCGTCCACATTGCGCGCCTGCTGGACGCCGTTCGCCCGGGTCTTCTGTTCGGGGCGGACTTCGGCGCACTCCAGGACCGGGCGGAACGGCAGGCCCAACGCCTCCGCCAGCGATTCGGCGAACCCGGGAACCAGGCGCGGGCGGCGCGGGGAGGGGATCGCGGTCACCCACTCCGGGGGCGGGGTCGGCTTCCAGCGAGCCAGTTGCGCGGCGGCGGCCGCCACCAGGTCGGCGGAGAACCGCCCCTCCCGGTTCTTGCCCGCGCGAACCAGTCGGCCCCACCCGCCGTCGCCCCAGACGGCGAGCGCCCGGCCCGGTTCGGCGCGGAGTTCGGCGGGGATCACGCCCCGGACGCCGTAGCCGGGAAGCCCGCCCCGGGGCCAGCGCAGCCGGGGGGCGAGAGAGAGCGCCGCGCCGCGCAGGAATTCGACCGCCTGCTGCTCCGGTTCCCGCGGCACTTCCACCGGCAACGCCGGCAGCGGGGAAGGGCGCACCGCCCCCGGATCCCCGTCGAGCGCCCGGACCAGGAACTCCATGTGCCCCGATTCGAGGTCCACATACTCCTGCATCTGGCGCTGTTCCGCGCGGCGCAAGGCGGTCAGTCGTTCGGCCCGCTCCCAGAACTCGCCGCCCAATTCCGCGGCGGTGAGTTGCCACTTCGTCCCCTGTTTCACGACCGGCGCCGGGGATTCGAGGGAAAGGAGCTCCAGGGTCTTGGCGATGCGCCCCTGGCTGAGATTCAGCGCGCCGAGCAGTTGCGGGAGCGAGAGTCCCTCCGGGGCGGCTTCGAGCGCCCGGATCACCTGCTCCGCTTCCTCCCGGGTGGGGAAGGCCCCGGTGATGAAGTAGTCGGTGATGTCCGTCTCCTCTTCGCCGCTCAGCAGGACGCCGTAGGCGGTATCGAGGGCGCGGCCGGCGCGGCCCACCTGCTGGTAGTAGGCGACGACGGAGCCGGGCGTCTGGTAGTGGATGACGAAACCCAGGTCCGGTTTGTCGAAACCCATTCCCAGGGCGGTGGTGGCGACGAGCGCCTTGACCCGGTTCTCGAGCAGGGCGTTCTCCAACGCTTCCAGGTCTTCCGAGTCCGCCGTGTAGGCGCGCACCGGCAGACCGCGCGACCGCAGCCACTCGGCCACCCGTTCGGCGTCGCGGACGGTGAGCGTGTAGATGATGCCGTGGCCGGGCAACTCCGGCAGCCGGGCCGCGAGCCACGCCAGGCGTTCCGACTGCCGGGGCAGGCGGATGGTCTGCAGCCGCAGCGAGGGGCGGTCGAGGTCGCCGCGCGAAACGGCGAGGTTCGGCCCCATGGCAGTCGTCAGATCGGCCATCACCCGATCGTTCGCGGTCGCCGTGGTGGCGAGCAGGCGCAGGTTCGGCGGCAGACTGCGGGCGATACGTTCGATGAGCCGGTAGTGCGGCCGGAAGTCGTGCCCCCAATCCGAAATGCAGTGCGCTTCGTCTATGACCAGCAGGCTGATGCGGCCGGCGATCCGGGCCAGGACCTCGGCGCGGAAACGCTCGTTGGCGAGACGTTCCGGCGAGATGAGCAGGAGGTCCGCTTCGTCGCGCCGCAGTTGCGCCTCCGTTTCGTCCCATTCCTCCTCGTTGTCGGAGGCGATCCGGAGCGCCCGGAGGCCCATGCGTCCGGCGGCGGCGATCTGGTTCCGCATCAGGGCGAGGAGCGGCGAGACCAGGAGCGCCGGACCGGCCCCGGCGTCGCGCAGCATCTTCGCCGCGATGAAATAGACGAAACTCTTGCCCCAGCCGGTCTTCTGCACCACCAGCAGCCGCCCCTGCCCTTCGACCACCCGGCGGATGGCCGATTCCTGTCCTTCGCGGAAGCCGGCGCCCGGCAGGTTCGCCCCGGCCCGCAGCAGTTCCAGCGCGCGCCCCCGGTCGTACTTCACGCCGCCGCTCCGTTCGGCCGGCGCTGCCGCGGCGGGCGCCGCCGGGAAACGAGCGCGCCGCCCGGGCCCGCGTTACGAAGCAACGGGAGGGATCAGAGGCTCCGCAGGAACGCCCGCAGGTCGTCGAGCGCCCGATGCTCGAACGGCCAGTAGTTCTTCTGCGCCGCCACGCCGACGGAAACCTCCGGATGATCCCGGGTCGCGATCCAGGCATGCGCCCGCGACTTGTGCGGATTGCGCACCGCCCGGCCCCGCTCCTTTTCGACACAGCGGAGGAACTCCTCCACGCAGCGCTGTTCGGGCTCTTCCTCCACGGTGCGGTTCAGAAGGGTCTCGAGCATCCCGCCATCGCCCCCGAGGATGAACACCGTGACGTCCGGGGCGCCGGCGACCCGACGGCCGAGTTCGTCGGGCACCGGAAGCGCGGCTTTCGCCAGAGCCCCCTGCACGCTGCGGAAAGCGTCGGCGCTCTTTCCTTCAGCGTCCCGCAGGATACCGATGCCGTCCACGGTCTCGAAACTCGCCGATCCCTGGAGGGCTGCCAAGAAATCCCCGAGTTGTGTGATCCCGCCGAAGTTCTGGACCTCGATATCGCTGCGGCCCAGCCGGGTGAGAAACGCCTCCACGAAATTGCGTTGATCGTTTCCCTCGACCAGCAGTTGAAGACGCTTCGTGATGCGAATGGGCCCGTCGGCGCCATCGAACCGGCCGATGGGAGTCATCGCATCTCGAACCCGAACTTGAAGGTCCCGGAAAGCGCCTCCGGCGAGTAGCGGACGACCGGACGACTCGGCACATGACCCTGGAGGCGGTACGCGCAGAGGTCGTCGGGCGACAGCGCCTCGTGCGCGGCCTGGAGGCACTCGATGCTGTGCGTCGTCGCGAAGATCTGCGTGCGGAATTCCCGGGAGGCCCGATCCAGCGCCTTCCAGGCCTCGACGAGGACCGAATGGTGGAGGCCGTTGTCCACTTCGTCGTAGAGCACGATACCGTCTTCCCGTCCGGGCATGGCGAGAAGGAACTGGGTCATCCGGACCAGTCCCTCCCCGGCCACGCCCAAGGGAAGCGTCTCGGCAAGACCCATGTCGCACCAGATCATCGGTCGTCCGCTCGCGGTACCGGTTTCGATGCTCTGCAGCCGGGGAGCGATCCGGCGCAGGGATTCGCGCACGATCCCGTCGCGCTTCGTCCGCTTCAGTTCACTGAGCGCCTCGGCCCAATCCTCCGCCTCGCTCGACCGGATGTCGACGAAGGCGCAGGGTATGGGCACGCCCTCGGTGTCGGGCTCGTCGAAGAGCATCCGGTCCCGGCCCAGTTGGATGACGCCGACTTCCGGGAGAGCATTCCGCTCACAGCGGAATTCGAGGACGGACTTCTCCGCGAGTCCGTCGCGGATCGGCGGAGCGTCCTCACCCGGATCCACGGCCGTCCGCGCGTGGTTTCCGGAACGGATCGAAAGCGAAACCTGCCCGGCGTCGGTCTCCCCCTCGATCTCGATGGCCCGATCGGCCTGCAGGCGCCAGAACAGTTGCCGCCACAGGGTGTCCCGGATGGCTCTCTCCGACCGGGCGTAACTCAGAGGTCGAGAGTCCAGGATGCCCTGGGAAAACCGAACCCGGGCGCCGGCGGACAGGAGCGCGAGTGCCTCCAGGACGCTGGTCTTGCCCGAGTCGTTCCGTCCCACGATCAGGTTGATCCGGCCCAGGCCGGTCAGTTCCAGGTCCTCGATCCCGCGGAACCGGCGAATGCGGCAACGGGACAACACGATCAGGACCTCCGGTGGTCAGCGGCGCCGGGGCGTTTCCCCGGGGACAGCGAACCGGAGAGGATAGCCCCGGAGTCCACGCCCCCGACGAGTCCGGCGCCGGGCGAACAGGGACCGCGGACGCGGGCCGCGCGGGGAGGTCGGGCGCGAAAGCCCGGTCAGCGGGCGCCGGCGCAGCGGGTGCGGTAGAGGGTCTGCTCGTCGGCGTAGGGGGTGCCGGCGAGGGGCGGGTTCTCGACGCAGGCGCCCAGCGCGGCTTCCGCCTCGTCGCTGCGGCCGAGGGCCTCGAGGGCCCGGGCGCGGAACCACTGGGCGCGGGCTTCGGGGGCGCGGTGGGAGCGGCCCACGCCCAGGTTCTCCGGGTAGGTGAGCGCGGCCTCGAAGTGCCGGAGAGCCGTCGCGGCGTCGCCCTCCTCCAGGGCCGCCCGGCCGAGTTCCAGGTGGGCGCCGGAGAACAGGCGCCAGATGGTGGCGTCGCCCTCGCGGAAGTTCACGGCTGCGGCTTCGAGCATCGCCACCGTCTCCCCGGGGCGGCCGGCGGCGTTCAGGGCGCGGGCCAGTTCCAGGGTGACATCGTGGCGACGGCGCGGAGCGGAGCGGAACGGCGCCAGCGCCGCCGCGGCCGCCGCCGGGCGGTCGGTCTCGAGGAGCAGCCGCGCCAGGTCCCGGGAGAGGGTCTGGTCGTCCGGACGGGCGGCGATCGCCTGGCGGAATCGCCCTTCGGCGGCGGCAGGGCGATCCTCGATCTTCCAGTGGAACATGGCGAGGGCGCGGTGGGCGGTGGAGAGGCCCGGGTCGAGTTCGGCCGCCGCTTCCCAGGAGGCCGCGGCTTCCTCGTATCTGCCGAAACTCCCGAGCAGGTGGCCGAGCAGCAGGCGCGGCGCGGCGGCGGCCGGGCGGCGGTCCACCGCGGCGCGGAGGATGGCGAGCGACTCCGGGCGGGAGGGGAAGGCGTAGTCCGGCGGGGCGTCGAGCGCTTCGTCGAGGAAGCGGTCGCCGGCCTCCGGGGAGTCGGCCCCGGCAGCGGCGAGGGCGGCGGCGTGGAACAGCAGGACCGGCCCCGGTTCGAAACCCTCGGCCCGGAGCGCCGCCAGGAGGTCCAGCGCCATCCGGTCCAGACCGAGGGACGCGAGTTCGACCAGAAGTTCGGTGATCGCGAACTCCGGCTCGCCGGCGAGGGCCAGCACCGACCGGGCGGCCTCGGCGCGGGCGGGGGCCGATTCGGCGAGCGCCAGCCGCAGCGCCCAGGGGGTCAGCCGGATGGAACCGGCGGCGATCCGCTCGTCGGCCCGGGCGCCGGCGGCGGAGAGATCCCCGGCGGCATAGCGGGCGAGCGCGGCCCGCTCGGCGCTCTCCGGCCCGGCGCCGGCGGCGGTCGCCCGGTCGAAGGCGCGGGCGGCGGCCTCCGGTTCCCCGAGGCGCATCCGGGCGCGGCCGGCGAGGCGCCAGGCGACGGCCTCCACCCCGCCGAGCCGGGTGGCCAGCATCGCCGAGTCCAGCGCGCCGCGCCAGTCGCCGAGACCGAAACGGGCGACCCCGTGGAGGAACCGGGCGCGCCCGTGCTCCGGGTTCGCCGCCGCCACCGACGCCAGCCGGGCCGCGGCCGTCTCGAAGCGCGCCGCCTTGAGATCCAGCACCGACAGCGCCACCCCGGCGTCCGGGTGGTCCGGCGCGAAGGCCAGGGCGCGGTCGTAGAGGCGGCGGGCGGCGGCGCGGTCGAGGGCCTTGTCGGCGACTTCCCCGGCGGCGAAGGCGGCCGCGGCGGTCGCCGGCTCCTCCGCCTCCGGGAGCGGCGGCGGCTCCTCGGCGGGAACCCGGAACGGCGAACGGTAGGAGAGCAGCGTCCCGCCGTCCCGGGCGACCTCCACCTCCACCTCGGCGCCCGCCGCCACGACGAGCCCGGAGTCGGCGCCCACGGAGAACACGGCCTCCGGCGTCAGGTCGGCGGGAACGGAACTGACCTCGCCCCCGGCGCGCAGGGTCACCACCGCCCCCGGGAGGGCGCGGGCGGCCAGGAAGAGGAACCGGTCCCCGCCGGCCACGGAGACGCGCTCCACCACCAGGTCCGGGGTGGCGTACTCGAAGCCTTCGCCCAGGCCGAAGACCGGGGTCCACTGCTCCTCCCAGGCGACCGTCTGCCCCGGGTGGAGCCAGGCGTAGTCCGACTGGGTGGGGAGCGGCCCGCTCTGGACCTCGATGTAGGGGCCGTCCGCGTCGGTGAGCGCCCGCTGGTTCACCGCGCCATCGTCCCCCTGCCCCCAGGTCCAGCCCTTCTTCCCGGGCAGTTCCCGGTGGTCGGCGGTCTGGACGATGCCCCGGTCGGCCCCGGAGTCGTAGGCGCCGAAGAAGTCGGCCACCGCCCGGTAGGCGAAGATCGAGGTCGGCTCCGGGTAGTTCGGCAGGCGAGTCAGGTCCAGGCCCTCGTTCTCCGGCCAGCGGTAGAAGGTCGTCCCGAAGTGATCCATGGCCAGCGACATCGGATAGAGGAACCGGGTGCCGGGCCGCTGCGGGAAGGCGGTGTTGTTCCAGAAGTAGTAGGGATGGGGGAGGTCGGTGGGGTTGAAGAGGCGGATCTCCTCGTCGAGCCGGGCGACCCCGGGCCGCAGCGTCACCCGCGCCTCCCAGCCGGTGCGGTGGCTCTGCTCGACCTCCCCGATGACCAGGGTCGCCGAGCCGTCCGGGTTCTCCACCCCGGCCACATTCACCGGCGAGTAACTGGTGACGGTGTGCCCCTGCGGCCCCCGGTTCCACTCGATCCCGCCGGAGATCCAGGCGCCGCGCAGCGCGATCAGGCCCGGGCGGATCACCCGGTTCTCGTAGAACATCTGCTCGTTCCGCCGCTTGTCCAGCACCCACTGGATCCGCCCGCCGATCTCCGGCAGGCAGGCGACCTTCAGGTACTCGTTCTCCAGGAAGAAGGCGCGCCAGACCCGGGGCCGGCGCTCGGAGCCCAGGTTGTCCTGCATGGTGTAGGGATAGACGATGGAGTCGTCGGTCTCCCGGAACTGCGGGTTCGGGTCGTCGGGGAGGAGGTCGTAGGTGGGGAGGGTGAGCGTGCCTTCCCACACCCGCGCCGGCTCCTGCGCCGCGGCCGGCGCCGGGGCGAGGAGGGCGAGGACGATCGGGAGGAAGAAGGCCCCGGGGGCGGAGGCGCGGCAGGGACGGCGGCGAGGAAGGAGGAAACGGCGCATGTACGGGAAGGGAGGCGGAGGGGGGAGGAAGGGGATCCGGGGACGGGGAACGGTGGCGCGGGAAGATATCCCGCCGACCCGGCACCGGGGCGGCGGAAATCCGCGTCGGATCGAATACGCCGCCGGCCGCGACCGCGAACGAGCGGAGGGGCGCAAGGCGGAGGAGGAACCGGGGCGGCGATTCTCCCGAGGACAGCGGCGGACCGGAAGTCCGGGCGAGGCTACGGCGAGCGATCCGGAGGCACGGGCCACCGGGGCGCTCGATCCGGAAGACCTCGAACGGCAGCGCCGCCCCGCACCGGCGCTCCGCCGGGGACCCGGGCGGGGCCGGGAAAAGGAACCTCGTCCGGTCCAGCCGGTCGGCATCCAGGCTTGGCCGTCTCCGGGCCAGCGACCTCCAAGCTCCGGGGCCATGACGCCGGAGGAACCGGGATCGGGCCGGACGACACCGGCGCGGCGCGGGCCCGGAGGCCCCGGCGGAACTACGGCGATCTGCCCGGTGGCGGGCGGGCGCGAGGCGCAGGGGGCGGAAGGCCTCCGGGACCCGGAAACCGGGGGCTGCCGATGTCCGACCACGCGGCGAAGACGGCGCCCTCCTCCGGGGCGGAGGGGCCGCCGGGGCGCTCGATCCGGAGAAGACCTCGAACGGCAGCGCGGTTCCCGCTCCCCGCGCTCCGCAGGGACCGAGACCGGGCCGGGAAAGGAACCTCGCCCGGTCCGACCGGTCGGCGTCCGGGTCGTGGCGGTCTCCGGGCCGGCCGGTCTCGCACCCCGGCGCCCTGACGCCGGAGGAACCGGGATCGGGCCGGAAGACACCGGCGCGGCGCGGGCCCGGAGGCCCCGGCGGGACTACGGCGACCGACCCGGGGGCGCGAGGCGCAGCGGCCGGAAGGCCTCCGGGACATGGAAACTGGGGCTGCCGGTGTCCGACCAGGCGGCGAAGACGGCGCCTTCTTCCGGGGCGGAGGGCCCGCCGGGCCGCTCGATCCGGAAGACATTGAACGGCATCTCCGTCCCCGCTTCCGGCGCCTCGGCGAGACCCAGACCGGGCCAGGGGAGGAAGAGGGTCCCGGTCCAGCCGGTCGGCGTCCGGGTCACCGCGGTCTGCAGGCCGGCGACCCGGAACCCGCGGTCCATGACCCCGGAAGGAACCGGGATCGGATCGGACGAGACCGCTCCCGGCGCGGCGCGGCGCAGGTCGCACACCACATTCGCCGGACTCAGTTCGACCTCGATGTACCGACCGTCCCGCTCGGCGTCGAGGAAGATCTCGACCGCTTCCTCTTCCCAGATCGGGTCGTCGCGGCGGGTCAGCGTGTGCCAGGGGTCGTCGTCGTCCGCTTCGAACCGCAGGTGGAGGCCGGCCGCGCTCCAGAGCGCCCGGAAGCGGGTCGGGTACGGCGCCGGCCCCCAGGCGATGGACGCGGCGCCCCTCCAGTCCGGCGCCGAGGGGTCGAGCAGCGCGGCGGCGGAAGCGTCGGCGTGGGCAGCCGTGTAGTCGGGCTGCGCGAACGAGGGCGCAG
The DNA here is from genome assembly GCA_965243415.1 of Candidatus Marinacidobacterium sp. Lineage (GTDB taxonomy): Bacteria > Acidobacteriota > Vicinamibacteria > Marinacidobacterales > Marinacidobacteraceae. The sequence continues at coordinate 163,974 of OZ251549.1, forward strand.
GAGCAGGAAGCGAGGGAGGCAAGGGGGCGAGTTCGGTCCGGGGTCGGGCGGAGGGCGCTGCGGCGAGCGTGGCGAACACCAGCAGCGGAATCACCACACTTGCCTCAGCCGGGGATGCCGGAGCGGGATTCGACGGCGGCGGCGCACCCTCTGCGGGGCTCCCTGACGAGGACGATCACCTGGAGTGGCTGGCTGGCCGGCCCGGACCTCCGGGGCGGAGCGTCCCCGCAATCGGCCTCCCGCCACGGCTTCCGGAGTTCCGCCGGGAGACTCGATGGTCGGGCTCGATCTCGGGGTTCAATCGGGGAGTTCGCTCGCGCGGCACCGGGCCGCCGGGTCTCGCCACGGCGATTCCGGATCCCGCCGGATACGGGGAAACGACGCGGCGGGAGTGCCGGGCGCGAGGCGGGATCTGCCGGCCACCGGGGGTACCCACCCGAACGCCGGGGAGCGACGCGCCACGGCACCGGGCCTCGACTCCGGGAACCCGGGAGGCACCCGATGCGGCCCGCCTTCCCCGAGGACGCAGTCGGCGAATCGGCGCGGAAGACGGACGGGACCTCGGACGCGCTGAACCCCGAGCCGGGAGCGCCCCCGGCCGGCGGCCGACTCCTCCAACCGGCAGCCGACTCCCCCGGCCGGCGGCCGACTCCCGAAAGGGGCACGGCGGGGCGCGGTCAGCGGACCTCGAAGTCGAGTTCGGAAGCGGCGGTGCGGCTGCCGCCGGACTCGGAGACCCGGACCACCGCGGTGTACCGCCCCACCGGCAGGCCGCCGGTGCCGAGCGGCAGCATGATCGGGATCCCGTCGGCGCGGGCCGGGTCGAGGTCGAAGAAGCCGGGACGCTCCGCCTCCACCGAGACCTCGCCGCGCTCGTTCTCGATCTCGTAGGCGACGCTCACCCGCGCCACCGGCTCCTCCTGCCCGGGGAACACGAAGAACGCCACCCGCGCCTCCTCCCCGACCGCGAAGGAAGCCACCGGGCGCACCGGCGGCCCCGGCCCCTGCCCCTCGGCTTCGGCCACGAAGGGGAAGACGCTCGAGAGCGAGAACCCGCTGCCGTAGTCCGCGGGAACGGTCAGGGCGGTCGCGGCCGAGCGCAGGCTGTCCCCGGCCCCCACCAGGATCTCGAAGCGGTGCTCGCCGGCGGGCAGCGGGGCCGCCGCCGAGACCCAGAACCGCTGCCGGTCCACCCGGTCGCCGGCCTCGGCGAGGGTCCCGCCCCCGGCGTCGAGCACCCGGAAGCCGAGTTCGGCGACTTCGTCGGCGCCCGGTTCCGGCAGGCTCGAGGCCGGCAGGGCGGCGCGCAGCGCGGCGAAGGCGCCCCCGGGGACGGCGTTCAGCAGGTAGGCGTAGGTGTGGAGGTTCTCCGGCAGGGCATAGTCGTAGTCGCCCCGCGCCACCGTCCCCGCCGCCGGGCCGCCCGCGCCCCGCCGGCGTTCCCGCGCGAAGTAGCCGGGCCGGGCGACCACCCGGTAGTCGTCCCGGCCGCGCACCCGCACTTCCAGCCGGCGGTAACTGCCGTCGAGTTCGGTGTTCTCCGGCGAGAAACTCAGCAGGTAGTACAACTCGTTCTGCCGGCCGATGCGGCTCAACGGAACGGCGAAGTTCGTGGTGTTCGCGTAGTACTCGCCGCCGGTGGCGATGGCCAGCGAGGCGGCGCCGCCCTCCGACGGCAGGTTCGCCGCCATCTCCATCCGGTCGAGCGGGGCGGAGGGCACCAGTTCCCGTTCGTTGCCGAGGACATCGAACTCGTTCAGGCTGGCGGTCAGGATGCGGTTCTCGTTGCCGTACACGCCTTCGAGGTCCACCGTGTAGAGGGTGGCGTTCGCATGGTTCAGTTGCCGGATGGCGGCGAAGAGCGAGTTCGCCTCGTCGAGTTGGCGGCGGCCGGGGAATTCCTCGACCGCTTCCCCGGCGGTGGTGTCGATGCGGGCGCGGGGGTCGGCGAAGGTGTCGAGCCCGATCGAGAACAGCACCACGATCTTGCGGCCCTCCACCGGCTCGAGCGCCTCCGAGAGCGCGTAGAGCATCTGGAAGGACTCGCGCGCGTCCATCTCCGGGCCCACCGGGCTCTCGTAGGTCCCGGGGACGATGCGCCGCACCGAGGCCAGGGTCTCCTGCTTCCCCGGGGAGAACTCCTGGAGCACCCGGACGGTGTTCGCGAACTCGAGGATCATCGTTTCGTCGCCGTCCACCATGTGGCTCGTGACGAACTCCTCGAGCCCGCGTTTCGCCCGGCGCAGGTTCACCGGGTCGGCGAGGCGGCGGTTGAAGACGATCACGAAGCGGCGCGGGGTGGTATTCGCCGCCGGGAGCGGGTCCGCGGCGGCCGGCGGCGCGGGCGCGGCGGCGGAGACCTCCGGGTCGCCGACGGCGTAACGCTCCCAGTCCACCACCTCCACGCTGGCGACCTGCTGCTCGGTCCCGTCCTCGAACAACTCGAAGTCGGCCGGCCCCAGGCCGGGGACCGGGTTGCCGTCGCCGTCGAGGACCAGCACATCCACGAGCACCCGGGTGGCCTCCGCGCGGAAGCGGAACCCCTGCCCGGCGGCGGGAGCGGCGGCGGCGAGGACGAACAGCGCCGGGGCGCCGACCGAGAGGACCGCCGCGGCCAGGCGCGCCCGGAGCGCCGACCGAGAGGGGGCGGCGCGCCGCGAAGCGCGGTCGAAGAAAGGAAAACGAGGTCCGGCGAGTTTCGTCGGGAAGTGCATGAGGTTCTTCATCATGGGCGCCGGGGAATCAGCAAAACCCGTTCCGGCCGCCGGGGGGACCGGGGCCTCGGGAAGGGCGGCTCAGAGCCGGAACAGGTAGTTCAACTTCACCGAGAGGCTGCGGTTCCGGACGAAGAACGCGTCGTGCCATTCGTCCAACTCGGTATAGACGACGAAGACATCGGTCCCCGGTTTGGGAATCCAGTTGAAGCGGACATTCGAGGCCAGGTCGCCGGTGGCGTGGTTGAACTGGAACAGGCCGAGGAGCACCAGGTCGTTGCGGAAGGCGACGCGCATCCGGGTGGAGAAGAGATGGGTGTCGAAGTCGCCCCCCGGCAGCCGCAGCCGGTTGTGGGCGTAACTGCCGTTCAGGCCGAAGTTGCGGTTCACCCGGTAGTTCGCCCCCACCGACCACTCGTCCCGCTCGCCGCCCCAGAAGCCGCCGAACTCGTAACTGGCGCGCACCGAGGCGTACCGCCGGCGGTAGGTGTTCACCGAGAAGGAGTACCGCCGGAAGGGGTAGTCGCCGGCCGGCACCGGCACCTCGCCGATGGAGTAGTCGTAGGTCGTCGTCTCCCGGACCTCGCTGACCTCGACTTCGAACTCGTCGCCGCTCTCGAGCGTCGCCTGCCCGGAGAGGTCCACCTGGCGGGTCTCGGGGGTATTCGCGAGGTCGGTGATCCGCCGCAGGTTGGCCTGGAAGTGCACCTGGCGGAGCCAGGGCGCCCGCGGGCGGGGGGAGAGGCGGGCGGAGGTATAGAGCTTCCGCATCCCGGTGCGGCGGACGAAGCCGATGCCGGGGTCGAAGCCGTCGCCGATCTCGATGAACTTGAGGGTCCCTCCCAGGAGGTCCGTGTCGTAGGAGAGGCGGCCGCTGGCGAGTCCGGTGTTCGCTCCGCCGACCTCCGGCGCGGCGTTGTCGAAGACCCGCGCCCAGACGCCCTCGAAGGTCCAGACCCTCCGGAAGAAGAGGCTGGTGTCCAGCCCGATGACCCGGTTCACGGCGCCGCCGCCGGAACGGTCGGTGAACACCGCGCCCACAGTGGAGCGGGAGAAGACATCGCGGCGCACCCGGGCCACGGTGAACCGTTCGCCCGGCAGGTCCGCGGAGGCGCCGGTGGCCATCCCCATGAGCCCCAGGGTGTAGGCGCCCTGGCGGCCGGAGAGGCGGCCGCCGCCGAGGATGGGCACCGCTTCGCCGCTGTCGGAGAGACCGATGCGGCGGGTGAAGACCAGGTCCGCGTCCCGGCGCTCGCCGAACTGGAAGTTGCGCTGGCCCTCCAGGAAGATCTGCCGCTTCTCCGGGAAGCGCAGGGAGAACCGGCTGAAGTTGATCTGCAGGTCGTCCACCTCTTCCTGGGCGAAGTCGGTGTTCCAGGTGAAGTCGGCGGTGAGACCCGGGGTGACCCCCCACTTCAGGTCGAGGCCGGCGTCGGCGCGGGCGGCCTCCCCTTCCCAGTCGCGGCCGCCGTCGAGCCCGCCGAGCACATGGGGCCGGATCTCCACGTTGCGGCCCGGGCGGATGCCCTCCAGGCCCCGGAGTTCGCCGAGTTCGGCGGGGCGGTACCAGGTGGAGTCGTTGCCGACGAAGGGCCAGTACACCTCTTCGGTCTTCATCGGGATGTTCCGCTTGAAGCCCACCCCGAACACCGCCGGCTGGCCGGGGGCCGGGGCGCGGAAGCGGAGGGACTTCAGCGGCACCCGGACCTCCGCGGTCCAGCCGCCGGGGAGATGGCGCCCCCGGGACTCCCAGACCGTGTCCCAGTCCAGGTTCCGGGTGCCGGGGCCCTGCCCGTTCTGGCTCATGTCGAAGACGATGCCGTTCGCGTTCGTGGCCAGGAAGACCGCGCTGCGCCGGTCGTTGTAGGCGTCGAGCATGATCGCCACCGCGTCGTCGCTGGCGATGTTCTCGTCCCGGAACATGGTGCGGGGGCGGTGCTTCTCGGCGTCCTCCAGGGTGCACCAGAAGCCGAAGTAGAGGTTCTCTTCGTCGTAGAGCACCCGCACCGTCGTGGTCTCGGTGGAGGGGAGGCCCTCCCGGGTCTCGCGCTCGTAGAAGTCGCCCACCGGTTCGGCCCGTTCCCAGCCGGGTTCGTCGAGCCAGCCGTCCACCGAGATCCCCTCGGGCCCCGCCGGCTCGGCCCGGATCTCCCAGGAGCGGGCCTCGAGCGCCGCCACCCGGGCCTCGCGCGGCATCCGGCGGAGTTCCTCGGCGCTGGGGGAGACCGGGGCCGGCTGCGGCAGGGCCCGGACCGCCGCTTCGGCCTCGGCGGGAGCGGACTCCCGGCGGGGGTCGTCGGGGGCCGCCTCCGTCGGGGCCGGCGCTTCCCCGGCCGGAACGCGATCCCGGGGGAGGCGATCCTGCGGCCGGCGGGAGTCCTGCGGCGAGCCGGTCGCGTGAGGGCCGCCGAACGCGACCGCCGGGAGCGGGGCGGCCAGGAGGAAGGCCCCCAGCGCCGCGGCGAGGAAGCAGCGGTCGGCGGCGGAGCGCCGGCGGTTCGGACTCCCGGCGACTCCGACCGGCGGTTCAGACCCCCGGGGCGACACTCGCTCGGTCCTTTCCGGGGAGATCAGGACGGGCATTCCGGGGGGCATTCTCGCCCAAGGCGGCGCCGCGCCGCGGGCTGCCGGCTTCGCCCGCCGGTTCGGCGAAGGGTCGGGGGAAGGGTCCGGGGAAGGATTCGGCAGGGAACGGGACGGGAGCGAGCCGGGCGTCCGGGCCCGCGGACCCGATCCCCGGCGCCCCGCTGCGGACGAACCGGTCGGCGATCTCCGCGAACCAGGGCTCGACAGCGCGGTAGAGCCGGTTCCGGCAGTGGAACCGGTAGAGGTAGGTGCGACCGTCCACCAGGTTGTAGATGACCCATTCCAGGTAGTCGGCGAGTTGCGTCTCGACCGAGTAGAGCACGGCGATGCCCCGGCCGTCGGCGAAGATGTCGTGGCGGAGCATCCGGTAGTTCTCGCCCAGGCTCTCGACCGCCTCGCTGTAGAAACTCTCCAGGGTGGCGCCCGGCGCCGCCTCCTCGATCGTGAGTTCGAGCGTCGCGTGGACCGTGGCCCCGCCCGCTTCCACCGCCAGGGGGGCGCTGCGGAAGCCCACGAACAGGGTGCGGTCCGAGTCCCGGAGGACATGCGACCGGGTCCAACTGCGGGGGTGGCGGATCTCGACCTCGAACACCGAGTCCCGATAGACCTCGAAGTAGCCGGAAGTCTCCAGGGAGAACCCCGAGTACATCCGGTCGAGCGTGGGCCCGTAGGCCCGGACGCTGCGCGCCTCGCCGGTGGTGAAGACCCCGTAGAGCCGGTCGCCGTCTTCGAGGAGCAGCAGCCGGCCGGCCTGCGGGCGCCGCTCGAATTCGAAGGCCCAGATCCGCCCTTCGAGGTCGCCCAGGCGGAAGTCCTCCTCGGAGAGCACCGTCTGCCCGCCGATGTAGTAGCGGTCGGCCACTTCGCGCAGGGAGGAGCCGGCCGGCGCCGGGCCGGCCATCACCTGCACCTGGATGCCGTCCCGGTCCGGGACATCCACCGAGGGGCCGGTGAAGGTGGTCATGCGGAAGCCGCCCTGTTCGTTCGAGGCCGAAGTCCAGCCCTGGGGCAGCGGCAGGGACACGGCGATGTCCGGCACATAGACCGTGATCAGGGGCGGCTGCCGCTCCGTCCGGCAGGAGGCGGCCCCGCCGACCGCGAGGACCGTCGCCGCCAGGGCGGCGAGAACGGCGGGAAGACCCGGGCCATCCGGCAGACGAAGGGGGAGGCCCGGCCGGCGCATCCCGCTACTCCAGCCGGTAGTTCGGGGCTTCCTTGGTGACCACCACATCGTGGGCGTGGCTCTCCCGCTGGCCGGCGCCGGTCACCCGGACGAACTCCGCGTTCCGCTGCAGGTCGGGGATGGCGCGGCAGCCGGCGTAGCCCATCCCCGAACGGAGGCCGCCGAGCAGTTGCTGCACCACCCCGGCCACCGGCCCCTTGGTCGGCACCCGGCCCTCGATCCCCTCCGGCACCAGGCCGGAGCGCGGCTGGCCGGCCTGCTGGTAGCGGTCCGCGGTGTGGCCGCTCATCGCCCCCAGCGAGCCCATGCCCCGGTAACTCTTGAAGGCGCGCCCCTGGTAGAGGATCGTCTCGCCCGGGCTCTCGTCGGCGCCGGCGAGCAGGTTGCCGATCATGACCGAGTCCGCGCCGGCGGCGATCGCCTTGACGATGTCGCCGCTGAAGCGGATGCCGCCGTCGGCGATCAGCGGCGCGCCGCTCGACTCGGTGGCGGAGCGCACCGCGCGGATGGCGGAGAACTGCGGCATCCCGGTGCCGGCGACCACCCGGGTGGTGCAGATCGAACCGGGCCCCATCCCCACCTTCACCCCGTCGGCCCCGGCTTCGACGAGGGCGGTCGCCGCTTCCGCGGTGGCGATGTTGCCGGCGACGACTTCCACCGCGGCGCGGCCCCGGTCGGCCAGGAGCCGCTTGAGGCGGCGGACGGTCTCCAGGCCGCTCTCGGTGTGGCCGTGCGCGGTGTCCACCACGATCGCGTCCACTTCGCGCTCGGCGAGCGCCTCGGCGCGGGCGAGGGCGGCGTCGCCGACCCCGATCGCCGCGGCGCAGCGCAGCCGGCCGCGGTCGTCGCGGGTGGCGTCCGGGTACTCCTTCGCCTTGCGGAGGTCCTTGAAGGTGAGCAGCCCCGCCGGGGCGCCCCGCTCGTCCACCACCGGGAGTTTCTCCACCCGGTGGCGGTGGAGGATCGCCCGGGCCTCGTCGAGGCCCCGCCCGTCGGCGATGGCGCCGACCGGGACCGTGTGGAGTTCCCGGGTCATCAGGTCCCGCACCCGTTTGTCGCTGTCGGCGTCGAAGCGGAGGTCGCGGTGGGTGAGGATGCCGACCAGCCGCCCCTCGCCGTCGGTCACCAGCAGGCCGGAGATGCCGTGGCGCTCCATGAGCCGGACCGCCTCCGCGACCGGCGCCTCCGGGGCCACCCCGATGGGTTCGACCACCACCCCGCCCTGGGCGCGCTTCACCTTGGCCACTTCCGCCGCCTGGGCCTCCACCGGGAGGTTCCGGTGGATCACGCCGATCCCGCCCAGTTGGGCGACGGCGATCGCCAGGCGGGCCTCGGTGACGGTGTCCATCGCCGCGCTCACCAGCGGCGCCTTGAGGGAGATGCGGCGGCTGAACCGGGTGCCCACCTCGCAGTCCGCCGGCAGCACCGCCGAGTAGCGCGGCTTCAGCAGGACATCGTCGAAGGTCAGCGCCACTTCGAGGGTCTCCGGGCCCGCCGGCGTTCCGGGCCGGGCGGCTCCCATGGCGATCTCCGGAGCTCTCGCGGTCAACGGGATTCCGTCAGCGGGGGCTTCCGTCAGCGGGCTTCCGTCAGCGGGGGCGGTTCCGCGCCGGGTTCCCGGTCGGTTCCGGATCGGGCCGGGGGCCGGGTCGGCTCAGGCGGCGTGGCACTTCTTGTACTTCTTGCCGCTGCCGCAGGGGCAGGGATCGTTCCGACCGACCTTGGCCTGGCCGCTGCGCACCGGCAGCACCCGGGGTCCGCGGCGCGCCGGCGGGGCCGGGGCCCGGCCGCTGAGGCCGCCGCCCCCGGGCGCCGCCGCCGGCAGCCCGCCGCCGGCGGGGAGACCGGGCGCGGCCGGCCCGGCGGCGGCGAGTCCCGGGCCGGCCATTCCGGGCGCCGCCATTCCGGGAGCCGGCCGGCCGGGGGCCGGCCGGCCGGGGGCGGGCAGACCGGGAGCCGGCAGGACGGGGCCGGCCGGCGCCCGGGGCCCGGCCACCCGCGGCGCCGGGGCGGCGCGCACCGCCTTCAGCACGAACAGCAGCCGGACGATCTCCCGCTCCAGCCGGTCCCAGAGTTCCTCGAAGAGGGAGAAGGACTCCTTCTTGTACTCGATGAGCGGGTCCCGCTGCCCGTACCCGCGCAGGCCGATCCCCTGCTTCAGGTGGTCCATCGCGTAGAGGTGGTCCTTCCACTGCGCGTCGAGCAGGTGGAGCATGATGTAGCGCTCCTGGACGCGCATGAGGTCGGACCCCATCTCCCGCTCCTTCTCCTCGTACCGCGCCGGCACCGCCGCGGCGAGCAGGGCCTTCACCTCGTCCCGGCCCAGGTCCGCGAAGGGGATCCCGTCTTTCGATTCCGGGACGAACCCGTACTGGCCGCGGACCGCCTCCCGGAACGCATCCATATCCCAGTCGTCCGGGTCGCTGTCGGTGGGCAGGTGGGTTTCGATGAGGTGTTCCCCGGTCAGCGCGGCCAGGTCGAGCACATAGTCGCGCTGGTCCTGGCCTTCGAGGATGCGCCGGCGCAGCCCGTAGATGGCGACGCGCTGCCGGTTCATCACATCGTCGTACTCGAGCAGGTGTTTGCGGTAGGAGAAGTTCTGCGCTTCGACCTGCTTCTGCGCCCGTTCGATGGCGCGGGTGACCATCCCGGCTTCGATGGGGACGCCCTCCTCCATTCCCAGCCGCTGCATCAGCCCGCTCATCCGGTCGCTGCCGAAGATGCGCATCAGGTCGTCTTCGAGGGAGAGGAAGAACCGGGAACTCCCCGGGTCGCCCTGGCGGCCGGCGCGTCCGCGCAACTGGTTGTCGATGCGCCGGGCTTCGTGGCGTTCGGTCCCCACGATGTGGAGCCCGCCGAGCCCGACCACTTCGTCGTGGTCGGCCTTCGTCTCCTCCCGGGCGGCGGCGACCGCGGCCTCCCACTCTTCCCCGGAGGCCTCGGTCCAATCGACCCCTTCCTTCTTCAGCCGCGCCCGGGCGATCTCGTCGGAGTTCCCCCCGAGCAGGATGTCGGTGCCGCGCCCGGCCATGTTGGTGGCGATGGTGACCGCGCCGCTGCGGCCGGCCTGCGCCACGATCTCCGCCTCCCGCTGGTGGTACTTCGCGTTCAGCACCACATGGGGGATGCGCCGCCGTTTCAGCAGCCGCGCCAGGCGTTCGCTCTTCTCGATGGAAGTGGTCCCGACGAGCACCGGCCGCCCGCGCTCCCGTTCCTCCCCGATCTCCTCGGCGATGGCGTCCAATTTCTCCCGCTCGGTGCGGTACACCACATCGGGGTACTCCTCGCGCACCAGCGGGCGGTTCGTGGGAATGGGGACCACTTCGAGTTCGTAGATCTTCTCGAACTCGGCGGCTTCGGTCTCCGCGGTCCCGGTCATCCCGGCCAACTTCCCGTACATGCGGAAGTAGTTCTGGAAGGTGATCGTGGCGAGCGTCTGGTTCTCGCGTTCGATCTTGACGCCCTCTTTCGCTTCCACGGCCTGGTGGAGACCGTCGGACCATCTCCGTCCGGGCATCAGCCGGCCGGTGAACTCGTCCACGATGACGACCTTGTTCTCCTTGACCGTGTAGTCCTTCTCCCGCTTGTAGAGGGCGTGGGCGCGGAGGGCCTGCAGCAGGTGGTGCAGCAGGGTCATCTGCGCCGGGTCGTAGAGGTTTTCGACCCGCAGCAACTCTTCGGCGCGCGGCACTCCCTCCTCGGTGAGCGTGACCGAGCGCGACTTCTCGTCCACGGTGTAGTCCCGGTCGCGGCGCAGTCGGGGAATGATCCGGTCCACCGTGTAGTAGAGGTCGGCGGAGTCCTCTGCCGGGCCGCTGATGATGAGCGGCGTGCGCGCCTCGTCCACCAGGATCGAGTCCACTTCGTCCACGATGGCGAAGTGGAACAGGCGCTCCACTTCCTTGCCGTCCCGGTCGCGCTCGGTCTTCGGGTAGATCCGGTGGACGAAGGACTCGGCGCGGAACTTCATGTTGTCGCGCAGGTAGTCGAAGCCGAACTCGTTGTTCGTCCCGTAGGTGATGTCGGCGGCGTAGGCCGCCCGGCGGGCGTCGTCACCGAGGTCGTGCTGGATCACGCCCACTTCGAGGCCGAGGAAGCGGTACACCCGGCCCATCCATTCCGAGTCCCGGCGGGCCAGGTAGTCGTTCACCGTGACCACATGGACGCCCTTCCCGGTGAGGGCGTTCAGGTACGCCGCCAGGGTGGCCACCAGCGTCTTGCCTTCGCCGGTCTTCATCTCGGCGATGCGGCCCTGGTGCAGGATCGCCCCGCCGAGCAACTGCACATCGAAGTGGCGCATCCCCAGGGTGCGGCGGGCGCCTTCCCGGCAGACCGCGAACGCCTCCGGCATCAGGTCGTCCGGCGACTCCCCGTTCTCGACCCGCTGCCGGAAGTCCGCGGTCCGGGCGCGGAGGCCGGCGTCGTCCTGCTCCCGCAGACCCGCTTCCAGCGCTCCGACCTTCGCGACCAGCGGGCGCAGCCGCTTCAGTTGCCGCTCGGACTTCTTCCCGACGACCTTGGTGATGAGGTTCTGGAGCATGGCTGCGGAGCCTCAGGCCTCCGCGGGGTCGGAACCGGTGCGAGCGGCGGCGGCGCCGGGGAGCCGGCGAGCCGACGGCTCCCGGCGCCGGGACCCGGGGAGGAACTCCGGGACGGAATCCGGCGCCGGGCGCCCTGCGGGGTTCCCGGGAACGGAACCCACCCCGTTACCGGGTGTAGTCCACGATGTGGTCGAGCGGGTTCTGCGGGCGTCCGTCGAGCCACACTTCATAGTGAAGATGGGGGGCGCGGCTGCGACCGGTGTTGCCGACCAGCCCCACCACCGAGCCGCGCCGGAGCCGCTGGCCGCGGCGGACATCGACCCGGGAGAGATGGGCGTAGCGGGTAACCGCGCCGAAACCGTGGGAGACGACCACGTTCTTGCCGTAGGTGGGCGAGGTGGCGGCGTCCACCACGACGCCGTCGGCGGTGGCGCGCACCGGCGCGCCCGGACTGGCGACGATGTCGAGTCCCTGGTGCCACTCGATCTCGCCGGTGAACGGGTCGCTGCGCCGCCCGAAGCCGGACGCGATGTAGCCCCGCAGCGGCCAGACCGAGGGCGTCGAGGCCAGCAGCCGGGTCTTCTCCCGCATGCTGCGTTCGAGGGCCAGCCCCTGCTGGTCGAGCCGGGCGATGCGGCTGGAGAGATCCTCGATCCGGTCGCTCACATAGTCGTAGCCGCTGGCGGCGTCCACCGCGCCGCCGATGCCGGCCACCCGCGCCGGGAGCGGGTCGGCGCCGGCCAGCACCGCCAACTTGCGCATCTGCACCTCGAGGGCTTCGATCCGGCCGGCCATGCGCTCGGTGTCCCGGGCGTACCCCTGACCCTGCTCCCGGAGGGCGTCCCGCTCGGCGACCAACCCGGCGGAGACCTCGCCCGCGCCGACCAGCAGACTGGCGTAGTGGACGACCCCCAGCAACACCGCCGCCCCGGCGAGGAGCGCGACCCACCGCAGGCGCGAGGAACCGAGGCGATACTCTGCGGGCGTTCCCCGGCCGGCGCCGAACACCATGACCCGGATGGAATTCCGCTCGCCGGGCCCGGCGAGGAACCGGCGCGCCCGGTCCCCCAGACGGGCGCGGAGCACCCCGGCGAGACCGGCGCAGCGACGGGCGAATCGGGGAACGAGCCCCCCGACGGGGCCCGCTTCGAAGCCCGGATTCGGGCGCGGATCGGGGCTCAGGTCGTCCTTGGGCATTGGGCGAACCTGTGATTCTACCACCTTTTTCGGACAGATCTTCCGGGGGGCGGGCGGCGGCGGGGTCGGGGACGCTCAGGAGGTCGTGCTCCGGAACGCCAGCGCCTCCTCCAGGTGCCCGGGTTCGATCTCGCCGGCCCCGGCGAGGTCGGCGATGGTGCGGGCGACCCGGAAGGCGCGGGTCACCGCCCGCGCGGAGAGGCCCAGGTCGTCCATGGCCCAGGTCACCAGGGAGCGGAAGGGCCCGGCGGCGCGGCAGGCGCGGCGCACCTCGGCCACCGTCTCCGGGCGGCGGCCCCGGGCCCGCTCGAACCGCTCCCGGCGCGCCTCCCGCGCCCGGCCCACCCGTTCCCGGACGACGGCGGTGGGCTCCCCGGGGCCCCGGTCGAGCACCTCGACGGAACGCACCGGGCGCACGGTGAGATGGAGGTCCATCCGGTCGAGGAGCGGACCGGAGATGCGGGAGCGGTAGCGGGCGATCGCCGAGGGGGTGCAGGAGCAGGGTCGCCCCTCGTCGCCGTCGAAGCCGCAGGGACAGGGGTTCATCGCCGCCACCAGTTGGAACCGGGCCGGGAAGCGCACCGAGTGCCGGGCGCGCCCGATGTGGATCTCGCCGCTCTCGAGCGGCTGGCGCAGGCACTCGAGCACCGAACGGCGGAACTCCGGGAGTTCGTCGAGGAAGAGGACGCCCCGGTGGGCCAGGGTGATCTCCCCCGGGTTCGGTCCCGGCCCGCCCCCGGCCATGCCGGCGTAGGAGATCGTGTGGTGGGGGGCGCGGAACGGGGGCCGCCCGGCGGGGAACGCCGGCGACTGGCCGACCGCCGAGCGGATGCGGGCCACTTCGAGCGCTTCGGCGGCGGAGAGGCGCGGCAGCAGGTCCGGGAGGACGCTCACCAGCAGCGTCTTGCCGCTTCCCGGGGGGCCGGTGAACAGCAGGTTGTGGCCTCCGGCGGCGGCGATCTCGAGGGCGCGGCGGGCCTTGAGTTGCCCCCGCACCTCGGCGAGGTCCACCGGCGGGGAACCGTCCGGCCGCCGTCCGGGAGGCCGGCCGGCGGCGGGGAGGTGCGGGGCCGGCAACTCGGCGGCGGCGAGCAGGGACACCGCCTGCGCCAGACTGGCCGCGGGGTGGACCGAGAGCCCCGGGGCGAGGGCGGTCTCGTCGGCGTTCTCCGGGGGGACGATGGCCGCGCCCAGGCCCGACTCGGCGGCGGCCCAGGCGATGGGGAGCGCCCCGCGCACCGGCCGGAGGGACCCGTCGAGCGCCAGTTCGCCGAGGAGGAGCGTGTCCGGGAGCCGCCGCCGGGGGAGACCGCCGGCCGCCGCCATGATGCCGACCGCCACGGCGAGGTCGAACCCCGCGCCCTCCTTGCGGACGCCCGCCGGCGCCAGGTTCACGATGAGGTGGCAGGGGGGCGGTTCGGCGCCGCCGTTCCTCAGGGCCGCGTGGACCCGCTGCTGCGCCTCCCGGACCACCGCGTCGGGCAGCCCGACGGTGCGGAAACTGGAACGGCCGTCGGCGGCGAGTTGCATGTCCACCTCGACCCGGACCAGGAGTCCGTCCACCCCGACGACGGTCCCGGTGCGGGTGACCGCCAGCCGCCGCCGGGAGGGCGAGACCGCCGGCGGCGGGGAGGCGGCCGGCGGGGGCCGCTCGGCGAGGGCGGCGGAAGCCGGGGCTTCGGTCGGGGGAGCGGGGGCGGAAGGCAGAGAGACAGGCATACCCCCTCCAGAACGGACGGCGGCGAATTCCTGCCCGCGAAAGGCCGGAATTTCGCCCCGTTTCGGATAAGTCGTGTTCCGGGCTCGTTCCGGACCGGTTCCGGGCCCCTTCTTCGGGTGCGTCCGGGCTCCGCCGTCCGCCTCCGACTCCCCGCGGAGGCCGACGCCGGGAAACCCTCCGCCCGGCGCTCCCGACGGGCGCTCCGGCTCGACGGGGGACGCCGGCGCCGCCGCGCGGGTCGTTCCTGCCTCGCCGGACCCCGGCGGGCGCTCCCGGTGGAAGGCCGGCGGGTTCGGGGAACCTGCACCGAACGGGGTTCGGGCGACGGCGGGGACCGTTCGGGGTCGGGATCGTCCGGGGGCGGGATCGTTCGGGTGGGGCCGGTCGCTACGATTCCGCTCCGCGCCCGCCCGGCGCGCCCCGGCGGCCGGCGCTTCCGGCCGGGCCGGCCCTCCGGCGTCTGCAACGCGCCGGCGGCGGGGTCCCGCCCGGCCGCCCCGCGACCCGCGCCGGGGCCGGAGCGCGGAACCACCGAACCAATGGACTTCCTGACCCTGCTGACCGCGCTCGGCGCCGGGGTGATCTCGTTCATCTCCCCCTGCGTCCTGCCGCTGGTCCCCGGCTACATCTCCTTCGTCTCCGGGACCTCGCTCAGCGAACTGGCCGAGTCCGGCGGCGCCGAGTACCTCCGCCGCCGGCGCCGGGTGGTGGTGAACACGCTGGCCTTCGTGCTCGGTTTCTCCGTGGTGTTCGTGGCGATGGGCGCCTCGGCGACCTATGTGGGCCAGTGGCTCGCCGGGAACCGGATCTGGCTGGGGCGGATCGCCGGGACGGTGATCGTGCTGTTCGGGCTCCATGTCATGGGCGTCTTCAAGATCGGCCTGCTGAACCTGGAGAAACGCCTCCACACCGAGCGCGAGCCGGTGGGCCTCCTGGGCTCCTTCGGGATCGGGCTGGCCTTCGCCTTCGGCTGGTCGCCCTGCATCGGGCCGATCCTGGCCACGGTCCTGGTCCTGGCGGCGCAGCGCGAGACGGTGGGCCAGGGGATCGTGCTGCTCAGCGTCTATTCGCTGGGTCTGGGCGGCCCCTTCCTGCTGACCGGCCTGGCGGTGAACCGGTTCCTGACGATCTCCAAGAAGATCAAGCGGCACATGCGGGTCATCGAGATCGTCAGCGGCATCCTGCTGGTGGTCATCGGCGTGCTGGTCTTCACCGACAGCCTGCAGGCGCTCTCCCGCTACCTCACTTTCCTGCCGGTCCTGGGCTGAGGGCCGCTCCCGGGACGCTCCGCCCGCCGCTGCCGCAGAATCCCCCGCCCCCGCTCCCCCGATGTTCCTCGCCGCTTCGATCCTGTTCTCCGTCCTTTCCCCGACGCCCGTCGCCGCCGCCCCGGTCCAGGAGCCCTGGGTGGCCCCCGAAGAAGCGCGAGCGGTGGAGAACCCGATCCCGCCGAGCGAAGAGGCGCTCGCCGCCGGCCGCGCCGCCTACGAGGCGCGCTGCGCCACCTGCCACGGGGACGCCGCGAAGGGCGACGGCAAGGCCACCCGCTTCATCCGCCCGGCGCCGGCGGACCTCTCCACCGTCGAGGCCCGCGACCGGATGACCGACGGGGAGATCTTCTACAAGATCACCGAAGGCCGGAAGCCGATGCCGGGGATGGCCCGGACCCTGAGCGAAGAGGAGCGCTGGCAGGTGGTGCACTACCTGCGGACGCTCCAACCGCCCCCGGACTGACGCCCCCGAACCGGCGCCCGCCTCCACCCGATTCTCCCGCCCCGATCGCCGCCCCCGCCCGATCGCCCGCCCCGATCCCCCCGAGCCGCCCCCGCCCGTCCGCCCCGGAGACCCCCGTTGCCGAACCTCCCGTCCCCTCCCCCGTCCTTCCGCTCCCCGGCCGGCGTCCGCGTCCTCCTCGCTCCGGGCCTGGCGCTGCTGCTCGCCGCCTGCGGGGCGCCCCCGGCGGACGGGGAGGGCGGCCCCGCCGGCGGAGTCGCCGCGGAAGCGCCGAACCTCACCCTGCCCCGGGCGGACACCGGCGAGCCCCTCGGCCTGCGCGAAGCCGGCCGCGACCGGGTGGTGCTGGTGGACCTCTGGGCCACCTGGTGCGTCCCCTGCGTCGCCGAGTTGCCGCACCTGCAGGAACTCTCGACCCGTTTCGCGGACGAGGACTTCCTGATGCTGGGCATCGTCCTCGAGTCCGGGAGCGCCGAGGAGGTCGCCGAGTTCGTCGCCGACCGCGGGCTCACCTACCCCAATGTGATGGGGTCCGACGAAGCCCGGGACTCCTTCGGGCCCTTCCTGGGCTATCCGACGAAGTACCTGGTGGGGCGCGACGGGCGGATCCTGAAGCGGTACTTCGGCCCGGTCGGGGAGGTCCTCGACGAGGAGATCGGCGCGCTCATCGAGACCGGCGTCCTCGACTGAGAGCGCCGGGCCGCCGGCCTCCCGGGGGCGGATCGGGAGGCGGCGGCCGGTTCGGCCCGACCCTCAGTCCTTCGCGGCCCCTTCCAGGTCCAACTGGCCCTCGGAGGCGGCCACCACCGAAGCGACGGTCATGTCGCCGGTCACATTGGTGGCGGTGCGGAGCATGTCCAGGATGCGGTCCACGCCCAGGATGAGCGCCACGCCTTCGGTAGGCACCCCGATCGCCTGCAGGATGATCACCAGCATGATGATCCCGGCGCCGGGGACCGCAGCGGTCCCGATGGAGGCCATCACCGCGGTCAGGACGATGGCCAGTTGCCCCTCGAGCCCCACGTCGATGCCGTACGCCTGCGCGATGAAGAGCGCCGCCGCCGCCTGGTAGAGGGCGGTGCCGTCCATGTTGATGGTGGCGCCGAGCGGCAGCACGAACGAGGAGACCTCCTCGGAGACGCCGAGGCGCATCGTCCGGCGCATGGTCACCGGCAGGGTGGCGCCGCTGGAACTGGTGGAGAAGGCCACCAACTGCACCGGCCCGGCGCCGGAGAGGAACCGGCGCCAGCCGAGCGGGGAGAAGAACCGCAGGATCAGCGGGTACACCACGAACATCTGGGTGGCCAGCCCGGCGACCACCACCAGGCAGTAGAAGCCGAGCGACCACAGCAGTTCCCCCACCTGGCCGGGGTCGTCGCCGGCCATCCCGGAGATGGCCCGGGCGATGAGCGCGAACACCCCGAGCGGCGCCACCCGCATCACCAGGCCCACGAACTCGATGACCACCGCCTCCAGGCCCTTGAAGAAGCCCAGCAGCGGCTTCGCGGTCGCCGCGGGGATGCGGATCAGGGCGATCCCGAACAGGAGCGCCATGAACACGATCTGGAGCATGTTCCGGTTGCTCGAGGCCGAGCCCACGGCGTTCGGGGGAATCAGGTCCTCCAGGATGGCGAGCGGGCCGCGCTCCTCCATCATCTGCTCGGCGGCGCCCTGCCGGCCGGCGGCGGCGTCCCGGTACTGCTCTCTCATCTCCGCCTTCATGGACTCCGGGACCCCCTCGCCGGGCTCCAGCAGGTTCGCGTAGGTCAGCCCGATGGTGACCGCCACCGCGGTGGTGGCCACATAGATCCCGATGGTCTTGCCGCCGATGCGGCTGACCTTGCGCAGGTCGCTGAGCGAGGCCACCCCGACGATGAGCGAGGCCAGCACCAGCGGCACCGCGATCAGTTGGAGCCCGTTCACGAACACCGTGCCGAAGGGCGCGATCCAGTCGTTCGTGAAGTCGTTCCAGCCGGAGAAGGCGGAGAGGACGCCGTAGACGATGCCGAGGACCAGACCGAGAACGATCTGCGCCCACATCTTTCGGTACCAGGGCTGCGGGGTCATGGGACGGGGACCTCCGGGGAGGGCGGCCGGCGCCGGCGCCCGGTCGGGGTTCCGAACGGGAGGGCGCCGGTCGCGGCGGCGTCGGGGAACAGGGGGAGAGGCGGGGAGCGGCGGAGCGGGTTCAGGGAAAGCGGAGCGACAGCCGGCCGAGCACGCCCAGCCGCGCCAGGCGGATGGGCGGCCGGTCGCCGTCCCGGTCGGGGGCGCCGACCTGGATCACCGCCTTGCCGGACAGGATCAGGAGCAGGTCCTCGCCCAGCAGGCGCCGGCGGAAACCGGTGAGGGTGCGGACGCCCTTCGCCTCCTCCGGCCAGGCGGCGGCGACGGCGCGCAGTTCTTCCTGGGTGGCGAGCAGGTCCGGGGCGACCCCGTGCTCGGCGGCGCGCAGTTTGAGCCAGGTCTCGAGCAGCAGCGCCAGCGATTCCGGCGCCGCCCGGCGCTCCACCTTGCCGGAACCGGTGAAGACCACCGGCTGCGCCGCCCCCTGCCGGAGCACCCGCAGCACCTCGGCGCCGTGCTTCTCCAGGACGCCCCGGGTCTGGGCCGCGGTCTTGGGATCGCCCTTCGGCGGCCGCCGGCCGTCGCCGGAGCGGTAGGGGGCGAGCAACTGGTCGTGGTTCCGCGGCCCCCGCCGGGCCAGGTCGCGGACCACCCCGTCCTTCAGGATCTTGACCCGGGGCCGGTTCGCGGAGCGCGCCCGCCGCTCCCGCCAGGCGACCAGCGCCCGGAGCGCGCCCCGCTGCTCGGGGGTGAACCCGGCGCCGTCGAGGGCGCGGTAGGCCTCCTCCGGTTCCGGCGGACCGTAGGAGTCCTCCCGGGAGAGGGGCGCCATCTCCTCTTCGAGCCACTCGAGCCGCCCCAGCGCCCGCGCCCGTTCCCGCAGTTTCCGCTCGAGCGGCAACAGGTAGCGGACATCGGAGATGGCGTACTCGATCTGCCGGGGCGCCAGCGGCCGCGCCAGCCAGTCGGACATCTGTTCCTGCTTCGAGAGTTCCCGGCCCACGAACCCGGCGACCAGGGTGCGCAGGGCGATCTGCAGTTTGCGCTGGTGGCCGATGACCGCCGCCGCCACCTGGGTGTCGAACACGTTCCGGGGCGCCACGCCGCCGATCGCGTGGAAGATCTCGAAGTCGTGCCGGCCGGAGTGGACCACCTTGCGCACCCCGGGGTCCGCGAGGAGTTCGAAGAGCGGGGTCAGGTCGGGGACCGCCAGCGGGTCCACCACCGCCTCCAGGGAGTCGGTGGCGACCTGGATCAGGCCCAACTCGGGGACCAGCCGGTGCTCGGGGATGAACTCGGTGTCGAGGGCGAAGGCGCCGGCGGCCCGGATCTCGGCGGCGAGTTGCCGCAGCGCCGCTTCGTCGGCGACCACCCGGACCCCGGCGACGACCTCCCCGCCGTCGACCTTCCCGGCGGCGACCTCCCCTGCCGCGCCGGAGCCCTTCGGCTCCCGCCCCCTCGCCTCCCGGGCCGGCCTCCCCGCCGCCGGCGTCCGGGAGGAGTCGGAGCGCCGGTCGCCGCTCCGCCGCCGGCCGGGCCCGGACGGGCGTCCGGAACGGGCCGGGCGGGAGGAGTCCCGGCGCGGACTCGACGCGCCCGACGCTTCCGGCTCTTCCCGGCGGGCGTTTCGCTGGCCGGGGCTCTGCCGGTCCGACCGGCCCCGGTCGGACTTCTGCCGGTCGGCCTGCTGCCGGTCCGACTGCTGCCGGTCCGACTGCTGCCGATCCGACTGCTGCCGATCGGGGCGTTCCCGGTCGGACTTTCGCCGGTCGGGCTTTTCCCGGTCGGACTTCACGCCGACGGACTGCTGCCGGTCGGACTTCTGCCCGTCGGACGGTTCCCCGTCGGACTCTTCGGGGCCGGGCCGTTCCCGATCCGGTTTCCGGCGTTCGGGCCGCCTTCTCCGGCGTCCTCCCTCGTCGGACCTCGTCCGCTCCGGAGCCGGTTTCGCCGCTCCTCCGGGGGCCGATCCCCCGGGCGTCCCTCCTTCGGAGGCCCCTCCTTCCGGCGCCCCTCCGTCGGGCCTCTCTCCTCCGGGGGCGGCGCTTCCGGAACGGCGGTCCGGCCGGCCGGCGGCGGCCGGCGCCGAAGCCCCTTCCTCCGCCCCGAGTGGCGGGTGCGAGGTATCTCCCAAGAAAACGGTGACTCCGTTCCCGCGCGCGGTCGGCGCCGGGACCCCCCGGCGGGCGCGGCGCCGCGATCCGTCGCGGAGCGCCGGGAACGGCGAACGGGCGGAGTGTACCCGCCGCCGGCGCCTCCGGGGCCCGTGTGCTTGCATACGCCGTTCGGCGGCGTCAGCGGCGAACTTCAGCGGCGAACTTCTGCGGCGAACGACAGCGGCGAACGCCCGCTCCGGGAGCCCCCTCCGAATCTCCCCCGAAATCCCCTTCGCACTCTCCCGATGACCCGCCGGCCGCGCCCCGCCCTCCCGCCGCCCCGCCCCGCCCTCCCCCCGCCGATCCCGGGTCGGCCTCCCGGCAGGAACGAGGCCCTTCGCGGGGACGCCCTTCACCGGAAGGCCCTTCGCCGCGAAGCCCGCCCAACCGGGTCCCGCCGCGCCGGAACCCCGCGCCCCGCTGCCGGCCGGCCCTCCGGCCCCGACGCGCCGGGGGCGGCGGAGACTCGCGGCCCGCGCGGCGGGGATCCCCGGGACCGCCCCGGCGGACGGCCTCCCGGACCGCGCCGGGCCCGCCTGACCATCGCCGGCCCGACCCCCGCCGGCCCGACCCCCGCCGGCGACTGAGCGGAGGACTGGCCCCATGGAGAACCCCGGCTTCGTCAGCCTGGTCCCGCCGGTCCTGGCGATCCTGGTCGCCCTGGCCACCCGCCAGGCGGTGCTGGCGCTCCTCGCCGGGGTGGTGCTCGGGGAGGTGGTGCTCGCCGGGGGGAGCCTCCTGCCGGCGCTGGCGAACTCGGTCACCCGGCTCACCGGCGCCTTCTCCGGCAACGCCGAGATCCTGCTGTTCAGCACCCTGGTCGGCGCGGTCCTCACCCTCGCCGGCCGCCTCGGCGGGGTCCACGGCTTCGTGGAATGGGTCACCGGCCGGGGCCTGGTCCGGGGCGCCCGGGGCGCCCAGGCGCTGGCGCTGATCCTGGGGTTCGGCATCTTCGTGGAGTCGTCCATCACCTGCCTGGTGAGCGGGACCGCGGCGCGGCCGCTCTTCGACCGCTTCCGCCTCTCCCGGGAGAAGTTGGCCTACCTCACCGACTCCACCTCGGCCCCGGTCTGCATCCTCCTCCCGATGAACGGCTGGGGGGCGCTGGTGATCGGCGTCCTGGGCACCCTCGGCGTCGAGAACGCGGTGGGGACGCTGGTGGAGAGCATCCCCTTCAACTTCTACGCGCTGGCCGCGGTGGCGCTCGCGGTCTGGTTCGGGCTCTCCGGGCGGGACTTCGGCCCCATGGCCCGGGCGCAGCACCGGGCGCGGGAGACCGGCCAGGTGCTTCGCGAAGGCGCCCGCCCGCTGGTGGCGGACGAGGTGCTGGCGGTCGGCCCCGACCCGGGCACCCCCCACCGGGCGCGGAACCTGCTGGCGCCGCTCCTGGTCATGCTGGTCATGATCTTCGTCGGCCTCCTCGTCACCGGCGACGGCGACCTCTTCGCCGGCAGCGGCGGGGTCTCGGTGCTCTGGGCGGTGCTGGCGGCCACGGCCACCGCGGTGGCCCTGGGGCTGTCCCAGCGGATCCTCCGCCTGTCCGAGAGCGTGGACCTGGTGCTCCGGGGCGCTTCCGGGATGGTGCCGGTGGTGACCGTCCTGCTGCTGGCCTTCGCCATCTCCGGAGTGGCCCGCGACCTGGGCACCGGGGTGTACCTGGCCGGGCTGGCCGAGGGCGGGCTGCCGGCCGGGGCCGCGCCGGCGGTGTTCTTCCTCGCCGCCGGGGCGATGGCCTTCTCCACCGGCACCTCCTGGGGCACCTTCGCCATCATGCTGCCGCTGGCGCTCCCCTCGGTGGGTGTCCTCGGCCTCGACGCCCCGCTGGTGGTGGGCGCGGTCCTCTCCGGCGGCATCTTCGGCGACCACTGCTCCCCGATCTCGGACACCACCATCATCGCCTCGATGGCCTCCGGGTCGGACCTGGTGGACCATGTGAACACCCAGTTGCCCTACGCCCTGCTCGGCGGCGCCGCCGCGACGGCGGCCTTCCTCCTGGCCGGACTCCTCCTCTGACCGGCCGCGGCGGGAGCCGAAGGACGCCGGCGGCGGGCCGAAGGACGCCGGCGGCGGGCCGAAGGGCGCCGGCGGCGGGCAGAAGGGCGCCGGCGGCGGGGCCCTCCCCCGGTTCTACACTTCCCGGCTCCCATGCCTGACGCCGCCGCGGTCCTGGAGGCCCCCGCCGGGACCGCTTCCCCCGCCCGCCGGACGCCGGAACTGGTCCCGCTCGACCCCGACCATCCGGGTTTCCGCGACCCGGAGTACCGCGCCCGGCGCAACGCCATCGCCCGGCTGGCGCTCGACTACCGCCCCGGCGATCCGGCGCCGACGGTCGAGTACACCGCAGCCGAACACGCGGTCTGGCGGAAAGTGGGCGGCCTCCTGGCCCCCCGGCACCGGGAGCGGGCGGTGGCCGAGTACCGGACCGGCGCCGAGGCGGTGGCGCTCGACCGCGAGCGGATCCCCCAACTGGAGGAAGTCAACGAACGGATCCGCCCGCGCACCGGCTTCCGGATGCTGCCGGTCGCCGGGCTGGTGACCCCCCGCGCCTTCCTCTCCGGCCTGGCCGACCGGGTGTTCCTCTCGACCCAGTACATCCGCCACCACAGCCGCCCGCTCTACACCCCGGAACCGGATGTCGTCCACGAACTGGTGGGGCACGCCGCCTCCTTCGCCCACGCCGGCTACGCCGACCTGAGCGCCCACTTCGGCCGGGCGGCCCGCGCCGCCGACGACGAGGAAGTGGAGCGCATCGCCCGCACCTACTGGTTCACCCTGGAATTCGGCGCCGCGCTGGAAGACGGCGAAACGAAGGCCTACGGCGCCGGCCTGCTGTCCTCGGTGGGCGAACTCGACCGTCTGGGGACCGCCGAATTGCGCCCGTACACCCCGGAAGCGACCGCCGCCACCGAGTACGACCCGACGATGTACCAGCCCCAGTACTTCGTCGCCGCGAGTTTCGCGGAGATGGCGGAGCGCACCACCCGCTACCTCCGCCGCTTCTCCGACTGACGGAGCGGGGCCGCCCCCCTTCCCCGGCCCCGGTTCCCGCCGCGCCGGCGCCGATCGCGACCCGGAGCCGGGACGGATGGCGCGGAGGAGCAGCTTCGTCCGGCCTCAACCCGAGATAGCCGGTCCGCTCTCCGCCATCGGAGCCCGGCCATCGTTTGCGGGACGCCCGGCGGCGGGCCCTGCTATCCTTCCCGGGAAAGGGTCGCCTCCAATTGCTCAGTCGCCGTCACAAGGCGTGCGGGATGCCTGGCAAGCCCAAGATCAAGGGATTCGGCGCCACCAACCGAACGGCGGAATTCGCGAGCCCGCCGGGCGACCCCGCGGGACTACCAGGCGCAGTCCCTCTCACTCACCTCAGCGAGTTTCGAAAGACGGTCTGACCGTCTTCGCCGGTTTCGGCCCCGGCGACCATGCGATCGACGAACGGACGGTCTTTCCCGATCGAGTAGAAACTGATGATCTGCGCCTTCGTCGGGTCGTTCTCGGGGCACCCGATCACGACGTTGTAACAGTCGCCATCGATCTCCGAGAGCAGGTTCAATCGGCGGGCCAATCGCTCGGGCGTGATGGGCCTCCCCGGCTGGTAGCGCATCACGATCTGGGGCTGTTCGATGAGGTGCGGCAGCAAACGGTATTCGCCTGCTGTCAGGTCGTGCCCCGCATATCGGATCCCACTCCTCGTTCGGTGCGCCCAGCCCCCTTGCTGCTTGCGCATGATCTCCTCGGGGAAACGCACCAGTTGCGTCCTGGAGCCGAGCCAATACCAGATTTCGTGGTCGAGGACTCCGATCGGCAGATCGCCGTGCGGCTGTTCCACGAACCGCGTCAGGATCGGGCTCTCGACGACGGAACGGACCGCGGCGCGGGCGAACGCCTCTTCGGCAGCGTCGAGTCTCTCATCGCGATACCCCATGGGGCCCCGTGCCCGACACTTTCCGGGGTTCGCAGCCCAAGCCGCGTCGAGGCCTTCATCCACTCTCTCGATTTCGCCGGTGCGCTCGTTCTTCCAAGGGATCTCCTTTCGTGGCGGTGGCTCGGTGGCACCGCCGCGGCGCTCGGCCTCCGCCTCGTCGAGTTGGCGGACCTGGCACCCGCAACCCCAGCCGTTCGGCGGGAAGTGTTCGTCCCACCAGGGATGATCCACAGGCAGCAGGGTTCCCGCCCAGGGCCGGTGCCGGTCGCCATCTTCCTCCCCGGGGCCGAGTTCGTAGAGGAAGTACGGATACCTCTCCTTCGTTCGCTGTGCCCGGCCCCAAACGCCGGCCGCGTTGGCGGCGCGGAGGTTGGCACGGAAGAGAGTCTGCAGTCGACCGGGGCTCCCGAGCTGCGCGAGGACCGTATTTCCGGTGACCGGATCCTTCATCGCCTTCCTGCCCCACCAACCATCCCTTCGCAGGCGGGGCGCGAGTACCTGCTCGAACTGGCGGAGCGTCAGGCCCTCGCCGATGGCGCGGTCGAGCGTGGCGCGAATGTCTTTGAGCAGGACGATGTCCATCACCTTGGCGACCGTGAAGGCGAGGGCGTGTTCCTCGCGCCAGACATCGCGGTAATCGAAGCTGACCCTCAGTCCGCGGAAGCGGAAATACTCGAGTGCCTCCCGCAGCGCCGGCGAGGGGAACCCGGCGCGACCGGAATCGGCGGTTTCAGGCACCGCGAACGATTTCGGTCTCCGCGATGGCGAAGCCATCGGCGGCGAGGCCCGGGTGTGCGGAGACGATCGCCTCGAAGTTGCCGGGGAGGCGGCGGCGAACTTCATGGCTGGCGGCCGCGCCGGCCCCGTCACAGGGCCCGGAGGAGGACGGCGGTGGAGTCGTCGTCGGGCGCGCCGCCGCGGAACCGGCGGGCGGTCTTGAGGATCAGGTCGCTGATCTCGGCGGCGGGGGCCCCCCGGTCGCGCTCCCGGCGAAGGAGGTCGGCCAGCCGCTCCCGCCCGAACAGGTCCCCGGAGCGGTCGGCGGACTCGGTGATGCCGTCGGTGTAGAGGGCGAGCAGGTCGCCGGCGCCGAGTTGGAGGTCCTGCTCGAAGTACCGCGGCGCGGGGAAGAGGCCGACCGGAAGCCCCCCGGCGTGGATCATCTCCACCGCGCCGTTCGCCCGCACCAGGATCGGCGGCGCGTGGCCGGCGTTGATGTACACGATGCGGCGCAGCGGCACATCGAGGACGCCGTAGAAGAGGGTGGCGTAGCGGGTCTCGCCGACGGACTCGTAGAGGAGGCGGTTCGTCCGCGCCAGGATGGCCCGCAGCGCCAGGCTCGAATGGGCCATCGAGAAGATGGAGGCGCGGAGGGCGGCCACCAGCAGCGCCGCCGGGATGCCCTTCCCCGCCACATCCCCGACGGCGAGGCCCCAGCGGTCTTCGCCGAGGGGGACGAAGTCGTAGTAGTCGCCGCCGACCGAGGAGCAGGGTTCATAGACGGCCGCGGCCTCCAGGCCTTCGAGCCGGGGGAGGTGGTGGGGGAGCAGCCCCTGGAGGACCTTCCCGGCGACTTCGAGTTCCGAGACCAGCCGGCGCCCCTCGACCGCTTTCTCGTAGAAGAGGGTGCGTTCGATCGCGGTGGCGGCGCCGGCGGCGTAGGCGCGGAGGGCGTTCCGGCTCTCCCCGGCGAAGGCGTCCGCGGCGGCCGACTCCAGCAGCAGGACGCCCAGGCGGCGGCCGCCGGCGCCGAGGACCGGGGCCGCCACCGCCGCGGCGGTGCCGGGGGCGAAGTCGGGGTCGGCGGCGATCTCCGCCGGCGAGCCCGGCCGCTCCATCCGGCCGGAGGCGAGCGCCCGCCCCGCCAGGGGCTCGCCGGGGCCGGAGCCGTACCGGAGCGCTTCCCCCGGCTCGCAGGGAGCGCCGGAGTCGGCGGCGCGGCCCCGTGTCCGGCGGCAGACGACGGTGGCGCCGTCGAGGGCGAGGACGGTGAGCGAGGCGCGGTCGGCGGCGGGGACCACCGTCCGGACCCCGGCGAGCACGGTGTCCGCGGTGCGGCCGATCTCCAGACTGCGCCCCATCTCGCAGAAGGCGTCGAGCAGTTGCTGGCCGGAGGCGGCCGGCGGGGCGGTCAGGGTGGGCACCGAACGCCGGGATCATCGCGCCGGGCGGAGCGGCGCACAACGGGGCCGGACAACGGGGCCGGCAGCGCGAGCGGAACCGTCGGTCGAGCGAGGCTCCGACGCTGCCTTCCCGAGGGAGGCCGGGGCGGGCGGCGCGACGGGGACCGGGTGGAGGGGGGGCCGCAGCGCGGCCGGGCCGGCCCCGGGGAGGCGGGGGCCGGCCGCCGGGGACGCTCCGCGGGAGGCCGGGGAGAGCCGCCGGAACGAACGGCGCGACTCCCCCGGCCCGCGCCGCCCCGCGGGAGCGCGGCGGGGCCGGCGGTTCAGGGGCGGAAAGCGAAGCAGTAGAAGAGACCGTCGCCGCCGGTGCCCCGCAGGTCTTCCTGGCCGCAGCCCCGGGAGTTGTGGGCGGAGTTCCAGGAAGGCCCGTTGTCGCCGCCGCCCACCCGGTCGTGGTGGCCGACCCGGGCGCTGCCGTCGGACGCGTTGCTGGTCCAGTCGGAGCAGGTGACGGCGGCGCCCTCGCTCAGGAACACCCTCCCGTCCTCGGTGGCGCCGGTCAGGATGTCGTGCCGGTTCACCTCGTCGCCCCGGCCGCTGATGACTTCGCCCTTCTCGGAGATCGAATTCTCCTTGCTGAGCGCGTCGCTGCCGTCGTGGAGGGAGGCCACATCGGCGGCGACCAGGACCCCGTTCGCGTTGTGCCAGGGCCCGGGACCGATGCGGCTCTTCGGATCGGTTCCGGTGGCGCCGAGGTAGGCGCGCCAGGTCAGGTCGGAAGCGGCGCCGGCTTCGGCGGCGAGGGCCGCGCAGTGGGCGTCGGCCCCGGCCAGCCCGCCCAGGTTCGCGCCGTCCCCGGGGCCGCGGCCGGTGAGGAAGAAGGTCATCTCCGCCGGCGCGGCGGCGGGAGGCGCGGGGGAAGGCGCGGCGGCGACCGCGGCCAGGCCGGCGGCGGCGAGGGCGAGGGTGAGGAAGAGGGACTTCATGGAATCAGTCTCCGGGAAAAGGGCCGCCGTGGGAGCGGACCGTCGAAACGATGAGAGGCATCGGGGAACCGTCGGGAACGAACGGGGGAAGGAGCGGGGAACGCGCCGGGGGGCGGCTCAGCGGGCGCGCAGCAGCCGATGCAGGCCGACGCCGAGCAGCGGCAGGACGAACACCAGCCAGAACCCGTAGGTCAGGATGCGGTAGCCGACGCCGATCAGCGAGCCGAGCCCGGCCTGGGCCAGCAGCACCGCGAGCAGCAGCGCCGCCGTCGAGACCGCCGGGCGGAAGCCGGAGGGAAGGGAGCGGCGGCGTTCCTCGAGGGTGCGCGCCAGCCGTTCGTTCACCGCGTGGATCAGGCTGGTCGCGGTCTCGACGAGAGTGCCGAAGAGGATCACCTGGAAGGCGACGGAGAGCAGCGGGGAACCGATCCGCTCCAGCAGATAGACCGAGGGGACCGCCTCGTTCAGGACCTCGACCGAGAAGCCGGAGATCGCCACGAAGAACAGCACCGCCGGGAAGATGCCGATGAACCCGGCGGCGGCCCCGGCGATCGCCGCGTCCCGGCGGCTGGTGAGGTGGCGGGCGCAGAACAGCACCGCCGGCAGGGTGCCGATGTTGTAGGCCATGTACTCGGCCCCGCCGCGGACCCAGCCGGAACCGACCGTCCCGCTGCGGACCGCCTCGGAGATCTCCGGGCCGAAGGCCTGGAAGGCGGCCGCCAGCAGGGCCAGGTACACCGCGTAGAGGGCCAGCGACCAGAAGGAGAGGAATCGCTCGACGGCGCCGGTGCCCCGGAAGGTGAGCCAGCCCACGGCGGCGGCGATGGCGAGGACGCCGGCCAGGTACGGCAGGCCCAGCGAGCGGGAGACGATCTCCCCGCCGGCGGCGGCGACCACCGAGACCACCACCAGCATCGCCGCCAGGTAGAGGACCTCGTAGACCCACTCCAGCGGCCCCAGCAGTTCCCGGGCGAAACTGCGGTAGTCGTAGGCCCGGGCGCGCCGCGCCACCTCGAAGGCCAGGGCGCACAGCAGCGACCACAGCGGCATGGTGATGAGGGTCATGCCGAGCAGTCCGCCCCGGACCCCGGAGGCCATGAAGAACTCGACGATCTCCCGGCCGGTGCCGTACCCCCCGGCGATGATCATGGACTGGAAGCAGAACCCGGGGAGGAGGAACCGGGCGAACCGGGAGGAGCGCAGCGGGTTCTTCACGGGGGCGAGCCGGGAGCGGGGGTTCGCGGAGGCGGCCGGCGACGGCGGCTGCTGCGGCTGTCGGCGGCGGAACCGCCCGACGCCGCGGCGCGCCGACCGCCGGCGAAGGATACGACCCGCGCGCCGGCAGTCTTCCCGTTCCCGCCGGGCCCGGTCCTCGGCGCGGGGGTCCGGCCGGTCGAAGGCGCGGGTCGCCGGCGGGCCGGCCCTTCCTCTTCCGCACCGCGCGACCCTCGGCCGGGATCCGGCCGGTCGAAGGCGCGGGATCGATGGCGGCCGGCCCTTCCCCTTCCACCCGGCGCGGCCCTCGGCCCCGGGGTCCGGCCGGTCGAAGGCGCGGGGTCGCCGGCGGGCCGGCCCTCCCCCTTCCGCACGGCGCGGCCATCGGTCGGATGAGGCCGGCGCAGCCGGGCTCGCCCCGGCGCCGGCGGCCGCTCGGCGCCCGTCGGTCGGACCCGCCGGTTCCCTCCGCGGTCTCCCTCGCCGCGATCCGCGGCGCAACCCGCGCCGACACGGACGGCAGCGCGGGGATAATCCGCCCCCGGATGTCCCGGAAAGTCCCCGCTCGCCGGCCCCCGGAGCGGGACCGGCCTCCCCGGTCGCGCCGACGGATCGGCGCCGCGCTGGTCGGGGTCCTCTCCATCGGAATCGCCGCGGGAATCGCCGCCGCGCCGGCAGCGGCGGCCGGGAGCGCCCGACAGACCGGCCCCGACGACGCGGAAGCCCCGACCGGGACCTCCCCGGAGGCGGAGGCCCGGGAGGTGGCGGAGCGCTGGTTCCGGCTGGCGAACGACCTCGACGGGACGCCGGAGAGCCGCGCCGCTTTCCTCGCCCTCTACGCCGAGGACGCCCTCCACCTCCAGGGTCCGGCCGGCGACCACCAGCGCGGCAGCGCCGCCTATCGGGGCCGGGAGAAGATCGCGGTGCTGGTCGAGCGCCTGCTGGCCGCCTGGGACGACCACGCCTTCCGCCCGGTCGTCGCCACCGCGCGGGAGACCTCCGAGGCGGTGTGGCCCCTGGCCCCCGGCCCCTGGGGCGGGCCGCTGGTGGCCGCCCAGTTCACCGTCGCCGGCACCCGGAAGACCGACGGCACCCGCTGGACGATCCCCGGCGCGGTGTTCTTCCGCCTCCGCGAAGGCCGCATCCTCCGCTCCCGCCTCTTCCTCGGCCTGGGAGAAGCCGCCGAAGTCGAAATCCAGCGCTGAACGCCCCCGGCCTCCGCGCGGCCGCGGGCGGAGCGTCCGCCCCTCGAGCCCGGGTCGGGAGGCCGGAGCGGCCGTCCCGCGTCAGGCCGGGGCGGCCGCCGCACCGGCGAGACGGGCGCTCACCAGGCGGTTCAGGCTGACGCCGGCTTCGGCGGCCTGCATCGCCAGCGTCCGATGCACCTCGGGCGGCAGCCGGACGACGAACCGGCCGCTGTAGCGGCGCCCGGCCAACGGCGCCGGCGGGGTCTCCCCGGTGGACTCCATGTCGGCCAGGAGGTCCCGGACCAGGGCCCGGATGCCGGAGAACGCCTCGTCGGCGCTCTCCGCCAGCCAACTGAGCAGGGGAAACTCCAGGCACAGCCCGACGTACTCCCCGTCCTCGGCGGACCAGGTGACGCGGTAGGTGTAACGATCCTTCATTCTCGTCCGGACTCCTTCGTCTTCGTTTTCGATTCCTCCGTCGTGACCTCTACGATGGCTGCGACGATTCGACGAACCGGGGTACCGCTTCGCCATTCCCTTGCGGTTCCCGAAGTGGACCCGCGCCGCCCCGAGGCCCGGGCAGCCGATACCTCGCGATGGGCGGTCGCGATTCCGCAGGGGGCGCCGAAGCGGGCTTCCCATACCTTCGAAAGATCCGGGAACCGCGGTTCCCGGGAATCGCTCCACCTCCGGTCGAGCCGGACTTCCGATTCCCGGAGGCGCCGCCGGCTTCCCGATTCCGGCGGCCCTGTTTCCGGTGGTGCGAGATCCGCGAGCAGGCGGACTCCTTCCTCCCTGCGGGAGCGGCCGAAGCGGGGCCGGATCGGTTTCCGAGTAGAGATACCACTAATGATACTACACAGGCCGATGGAGAGTCCGACCACCGGTCGCCCCCCCCGGCGGAGCGGAGGCTCGCCGGCGCCCGGCCCTCGGCCACGGGCGGTTGACCGGGGCGCGGGGGGGCGGATAGCGTCCGATGGCTTCCCCGGCGGAACTTCCGGGGGGAACGACCTTCCCAAGGAGCGATCCCGTGAACGAATCGAACCGTCTCAGCCGGCGCGGCTTCCTCGGCGCCTCCACCGCGGCGGCGGCCGGATTCGCCGCTTCCCGGGGCTTCGCCGCCGGCCCCGACCCCTCGGTCGCGGTCGCCCTCGAAGACCTGGCGCTCACCGGCGCGCCCGACGAGGCCTACTGGTGGAAGGTGCGCGGGCAGTTCAACCTGCTCGACGGGATGACCTTCATGAACAACGGGACGCTCGGCCCCACGCCCCGGGTGGTGCTCGACACCATGGAGCGCGTCGCCCGGGAAGTCGCCGAGGACCCCCGGAACGGCTACCGCTTCGGCGACCGGGAGACGGTGCGCCGGCAGTTGGCCGCCTTCCTCGGCGCCGAACCGGGCGAGATGGCCCTGGTGCGGAACACCACCGAAGGGATGCGGGTGTTCGCCCACGGCCTCGACTGGCGCGAGGGCGACGAAGTCCTCATGAACCCGCACGAGCATCCCTGGCCCATCCAGATCTACCGCGCCCTGGAACAGCGGCGGGGCATCACCATCCGCTGGGTGGAAGTCCCCTGGCCGCCGGAGAGCCCGGAGCAGGTGCTCGACCTCTACCGCGACGCCCTGGGCCCGAAGACCCGGGCCCTGGTGGTCAGCCACGCGATGTACCCCACCGGCCTCATCATGCCGGTGCAGGAACTCTGCGCCCTGGCGCGGGAACGGGGCGTCCTCAGTTCGGTGGACGGCGCCCACCCGGTGGGGATGATGGAAGTGGACCTCCACGCCATGGGCTGCGACCACTACGCCGGGGCCGGCCAGAAGTGGCTGCTGGCCGGCACCGGCACCGGCATGGCGTTCGTCCGTGCCGACCTGCAGGAGCGGATCTGGCCGGACTGTTGGGTTCCCGGGGAAGACGAAGGAGACCACCAGAAGGACGCCCGAATCTACGACTTCGGCGGGCAGCGCAACGCGCCCTCGGTGCTCGGCATGGGAGCGGCGCTGCAACTGCAGGACACCATCGGGAAGGGCGTCATCGAGGCCCGGCTCCGGGAGTTGAACGAGCCGCTGCGGGAGGAACTGGCGGCGATCCCGGGCGTGAAGATGTTCACCCCGACCGACCCCCGGATGGCGGCGGCGCTGACCACCTTCAGCATCGGCGAAGTGCCGGTGAAGAACATCGTGGACGGCGTCATGGAGCGCGCCGGCCTCTTCATCCGCACGGTGGAGAAGCCGGACCTCTCGGCGGTGCGCTCGTCCGTCCACTTCTACAACCTGCCCGGCGAAGTGGAGCGTCTGGTGGAGGCCGTCCGCCACCTCGCCGCCCACCCGGATCGCTACCTGTAGCCCGAGGTCTCGGTTCGGCGCCCCGGTTCGACCTCCCGGTTCGCTGACGGGGCGGCGACCTCCGGGCGCGCCGGCGCGTGGGGGGTGAGTGCACGAAGTCGGTCGGGGAGCCCCCACCCACGATGGGCGGTCGGCCGTGCCGACGAAGGGACCGGTGCACCGCCGGAGGGTTTGCCCCCGACTCCTTCTTCCCGAAAGGTGAACCGCGCCCTCAGCGGCGTATGGAGGGAGCGAGCGCGACTCGTCACCGGCTGACCGGGACCGCTCCCGAAACGAGCGTGGCCGCCGGCGTTGCCGCGCCCGGCCGGCCGAGATTCCCGGGCGGGCACGGCCGCCGCGACCGGGCCCAAACGAAAAGAAAAGACCGGCGCGCCCCGTCCGAAGACGGGACGCGCCGGCCGCGTCGGAAGACCGCGTCGCGGCTAGTTGCTCCCTCCGTGCGCCCGACCCGTGCTGACGACCCAAGGACTGTTGCCCTGCCCCGGAGCAGAACCGGAACCCCGGGCGTCCTTCGTGCGAGCGCAGACATAGTAGTACTGCCGCTGGGTGGCGTCCGAATTCTGGAAAGTGAACCAGACATCGAACGCGCTCCCTTCCCGCGATGGAGACCTGACTTGGTTGGCCGTCGAGGCAGCCGTCGCCCAGAAGCCGCCCGGCAGAGATTCACCCGCGAATTGGGCCTGGCACGCAGCCCTGACTGCCGTATCGGACCGCGCACTGACGTGTCGGGCCACCACGACCGCGTAGTCATCGAGGATGCCGGTGTGCGAGGTGGCGACCCTCGGCGCATTCCGGTCCGCGGTGATCGTCCACGCCCCACGGAAATGCGAAGTCCCCTGACCGCCGTTCGCGTCGTGGTTGTTGGTTATCGTCGCCCCCGAGACGGAGGGCTTGATCGGCCGAGTAAAGACCGGCGTGCCGAAGCTGTGCGCCCAGGCCGACTCTCCGTCATCGTTCACCACGCGGTAGCACATGAAGTAGGTCGCGTAGGGCTCCAAGTCGATACCGGAAGTGAACGTAGTGCGTCCGGAACCGCTGGGTTCGATGGTCTCGGTCACATCGGCCGCGTCGCAGGTCCGCTGTTCCGCATTGGCGTCCGGAACCTCCCAATTGTCTGTGGTGTCCTCCTCTTGGTCAACGATGTACCGGAACTCGTATTCGAAGTGCGGCTGGGCGGAGAAACTCGCGGTCCAAACCAGGGAATCCGTCTCTCCGGCCTGGCCACCGGTCAGATCGTCCTTGAAATTCGCGGGGGTCGTGCCATCCGGGGCGGGTGTGGGCGGGGCCGCCGCGGCCCAACTCCACGAAGGAGTCCCGTAGGTGGTCTCTCCGTCGTTGT
Organism: Candidatus Marinacidobacterium sp.; assembly: GCA_965243415.1. GTDB lineage: Bacteria > Acidobacteriota > Vicinamibacteria > Marinacidobacterales > Marinacidobacteraceae. Next base: position 196,985 of record OZ251549.1, read on the forward strand.
CGGTGGTCGCCGTCCGGACACACAGGAGCCGAGCCTGGCTGGTCGTTACGGTCACGGTATGAGAGGTGGGGGCGGTCGTATCCATCGTCCAATTCACCGATCGATCTTCGCACGGCGCCGCCAGATCGAGGACATTCTCGAGCACGACGGCCTGGTATCTCACGCCACGACCCGCCTGGTCCCAGTTCCAAGTGATGCTGTTCGCCGTACTCAGCCAAGTGATGTTCAGTTCGCCGGCTCCGCCGCCGGTGCCGCCGGTGGTGCGGCCGGTCGTCGTGGCGGTCACCGGGGAGGACCAGGCGCTCTCGCGCAGGAGGTCGTCGTCGTCGTCCACCGGGACAGCGCGGACGCGGAACTGGTACTCCGTCCCGGATTCGAGATCGGTGACGGTGCACTCGCTCTCCTCGACTTCGTTGTCGCCGTCCGCCTCGTCGCAGGCCGCGCTCGCCCAGTTCCCGCTGCCGGCGCGCTGTTGCACCTCGTAGTTCTCGGCGTTCTCGACATTGTTCCAGTCGAGCGACACCCGCGACCGGGTCTCCCCGCTGGCCGCCAGGCCGGTGGGAGTGCCGATCGGCTCCACCGGCGGCTCTTCCGTCTCTCCGGCGACGCCGGCCGACCACTCGCCGCGGCGCTGGTTCGGGGGGGTCCCGATGTTCGCTCGCACCCGCAGGTGCACCACCAAGCCGGAGCGGAAACTGCCCCGGTGCGTCGTCGTCGTCGCCGAGCCGCTGCCGCTCGGGGGATTGAAGGTGTACGGACTACTGGTATCCACCTGCCAGGCGTAACTCGTCGCGCCGGGCACGGCGTCCCACTCCCACTCGATGAAGTCCACTCCGACCCCGGTGACTTCGAGACCGGTCGGGACGCCGATGGGCTGTTCCAGACTCATACCCTCGACGGCCAGCGCCCAGTCTCCCTCCACCTTCTCGGCGCCGGTTCCGGCGACGGCGCGGACCCGCGCATAGTGGGTCGTCTCCGGTTCCACCGTGAGACGCCACTTCGGCGAGGCGGTCGCCGGGGTGTTCCGGATTTCGTCCGACGCCGCGAAGTTGGCGTTGCCCATACGCGTCTGCACCTCGTAGGCGGTGGCGCCGGCCACCACGTTCCAGGTCCACTCGATGAAATTGTGCCCGCGGTCCGCGACCCGGAGGCCGGTCGGCATGGCGAGGACCAGCGGCGCCTTGCCGGTGGTCCCGGACACGGCTTCGCTCCAGGCGCTCTCGCCGGCCGCCGACTTCGCCCGCACCCGCGCCCAGCGGGTGGTCTCCGCCGGCACGTCGAAGCGGCGGCTGGTCGCCGTCACATCGCTGGCGGTGGTCGTCGCGGTGAAGTCGTTCTCCGCGGTGTTCGACATCTGGACATCGTAGGCAGTGGCGCCCGTGACGGCCGTCCAGGTCCACTCGATGTAGTCCGGCCCGGTCGAAGCCACTTCCAGCCCGGTGGGCACGCCCGGCGGGGTCGGCGTGGGGGTCGGAGTCGGGGTGGGGGTCGGGGTGGTCGGCGCCGGGTCGTCGCCGCACCCGGACACGAAGAGCCCGAACCCGACGAGGACGACGAGCGCGGGAAGGGCGAGCCGGAGCGGCCGGGCCCGGAAGAGAGCGCTGGCCACGGAGGAACGGCGGCTCGGCTTCGTCATGTCTGGGTACCCCCAATCACCTGGGTGGAAAACCGGGCCGACGCCCGGCGTGGAACCGTGCTCCAAGTACAAGAGCGTTTTCATGATATCACAGAATCGGCGCCGCCACCGCAACTCTTAACAAATCACTTGAAGTCCACTCCGGCCCCGCCGGAGGGCGGCGGGCGGGTCTCCGGAGACCCCTCGGCACCGCGCGGCGACGGTCCCGGTCCCCCCGGGGCGGCCGACCCCGCCGGGGAGCCATCTCGCCGACCACCCCGACCGCGCCCGGAATCCTACCGCCCGGCGCGGCCCGGTCGGGGGTCCCCCGGCCCCGCCCCAAGCACGGGACGGGCCCCGCTCTCGCCGCCCCGCCGCCCCGCCGCTCCGCGACCGACCCGTCGCGCCCCGCCCGGTCGGGCGGCAACGGCCGGCCGCGCAACCGGCAGCGAACGGCCGCTGCCCGGGGCCCCCGGTCAGGCGGGAGACTCGTCCGGGGTCCGTTCGGGGACGGGCGTCTGCCGGAACGGCCCGAGAACGGCAGAGAGGGCCCCCACCAGGCGGGAGAGGCGGGAGTCGAGCCCGGTGACCCGATCCTCCAGCCGGTCGATCCGACTCCCGAGGCGGGTCTCCACCTCCTTCACTTCGCCCCGAAGGGCGTCCAGGCGCTCTCCCAGGCGGATCTCGACCGCGCCGATCTCGGCGCGGAGGGAGCGCTGTTCGTTCAGGATGAGGGCGGCCAGACCGCCCCCCGCTCCGAGGAGAGTCGCTCCCACCGCGAGGAACCCCACCGTCAGCGGCTCCATGGCGCTCCCCTGCCGGGGCGGGGGGATCCCGCGGACCCCGCTCCGTCAGCCGGCCCCCGCGTCGGTCCGGCGGAGGATTCGACCCGGGTCGGCTCCGGAACGGGCGTCCGGCGGAGCGGCCCGGGCGCCGCGGAGCGGGCGCCTGCCGCGGGCGAAGGGGGGGCTTCGGGTCCGGTGAGGCGATCCGCCAGGCGGTCGATCCGCCTCCCGAGGCGGGTCTCCAGGGCGTGGAGGTCTCCCCGGAGGCGGGTCTCCAGGGCGTGGAGGTCTCCCCGGAGGCGGGTCTCCATCTCCTTCAGCGCGCCCCGAACGGCGTCCAACCGCTGTCCGAGGCGGGTCTCGACCGCCCTGATCTCGGTGAAGAACGAGCGCTGGCCGGCGAGGATGAGGGCGGCCAGACCCGCTCCCCCGCCGAGGATGACCGCGACCGGCGCGAGGGACCCCGCCATCAGCGGATCCATGGCGTCACCTCCCCGGACGCGTCGGTCGCGGTCACCTGCCGGCCAGCCCCCGAACCCCGAGCCGGAAGCTGGAAGCCGGAAGCCGCCGTGGTCAGGCGGGGGACTCGTCGGGGGCCGGCTCCGGGAGCGGCGTCCGGCGGAACGGCCCGAGAACGGCCGAGAGGGCCCCTTCCAGGTGCGAGAGGCGGGAGTCCAGCCCGGTGACCCGATCCTCCAGGCGGTCGATCCGCTTCCCCAGACGGCTCTCCACCTCCTTCATCTCGCCCTGTACGGCGTCGATCCGCTTTCCGAGGCGAATCTCGACCGCGGCGATCTCGGTGCGCATGGACCGCTGGCCGCCCAAGATGAGGGCGGCGAGCGTCGCCCCCACCGCGAAGACGGAAATCATCGTCGGATCCATGGCGATCACCTCCTCGACCGTGTGCGTCGCCGGCACCGGAAGCCTAGCGCGGGGCCCGGGGTGGGGCCGCGCTGCGGGGGCGGTCTTCCGGGGGCCGGCGAACCCGCGCGGCGACTCCGGGCGGCGGGACTGCCTACAATGATCGGACGACTCCCGAACTCGTTCCGATCGGCGCACCGCCGGGCTTGGCGGCGTTCGGAAGGAGGGTGACGGGAACACGAGACTGGACCTCCGCTTCGACGGGCCGGAGATCGCCTCCGGAATCGAGGTGGACGATCTGCACCGAACGGTGCTCCACCTGCGGGAGGCGCTGCGGCGGCTGCTGGAGCAGGACGCGGAGCGGATCCCGCGGGAGGGCCGGGAGACGGGATGGGCGATGCGCGAGAGCGCGATGCGGGTCGGGGCGCCGGCGCCGGGATCGCTGCTCGTTCCGCTCTTCGTCGGGCCGGCCGGCGGCAGTCCCCCGGAGTGGCGCGACTTCCGGGAGGCGGCCATCGCCCGGCTGCTCGACCGGGACGACCTGCCCGGGAGGGTGGAGGACGAACTGGAGGCGATCGCGGGCGGGCTGTCCGAGGCGGTGACTTCGGTCCGGCTCGGCGACCCGGCGAGCGGGCGGGGGCTGGAACTGCGACGGCGAACGCGGGAGGTCGCGGAGACCGAGGTCGCGGAGGGGGACGAAATCGCGATCCTGAACGGCTGGCTGCGGGAGGTGAACTGGGCGCAGGGAACCGCCCAACTCCACGACTACTACGGGGAGAGGATCGTCCGGCTGCGCTTCGAGCCGGCCCTGGCCGACGCGATCACCCGCCGCGCCAACGATTTCGCCATCATCCGGGGGCACGGGGCGTTCGACGCCGATGGAGGCTGGAAGGTCGTGCAGGTGGAAGAAGTCCGCGGGCCGCGCTCGTACCGGGAGCCGTTCGACCTCGAGGCGGCCCTGAAGAATCCGAACCCCAAGATCTTCGACCCGGAGGCGATGGTTCCCTGCAGCGAGCCGTTCGACTTGGACGAATTCCTTCGAATCGTTCGCGAGGATCGCAACCGCTGAGTCCGGGGAACGGAGGCCCGGTCGTGGGAACCAGCCGGCGCGGTCGCCGGGCCGCCGGGCGGCGTCTGCCTCCGCGCTCCGCGCCGGGGCCGGGTCGGTCCGGCGACCACCGGTGGCTCGACCGGGAGGTGCGGCCCGTTCCTGCGCGGGGTCCGGCGCCTCGCGGAAGTCGGCCGCAGCGGTCCATGACGCAGAGACACTCCGCCAAGGCGGTGTTCCGGCCGGTTTCGTCGGCGGGGGTCGGGTCCCGCCGGCGGGGTCGCAGACCGGGGGCCGACCGGGGGCCGACGGTGGAAGGCACGGGCGGTCGGAGGGCTCTCTCGGCCGGGGGCAGGCTGCGACCGACGACGGATCCTGTCGCGGGGGGCGGCCTACAATCCGTTCGACTCCCGAACTCGTTCCGACCGGCGCTCCGCCGGGCCGGCGGCGTTCGGAAGGAGGGTGACGGGAACACCAGACTGGACCTCCGCTTCGACGGGCCGGGGATCGCTTCCGGAGTGGATGTGGACGACCTCTATCGAACCGTCCGCCGCCTGCGGCAGGCGCTGCGGCGACTGCTCGAACACGACCCGGAGCGGGCTCCCCGCGAAGGCCGGAAGCGGGGCTGGGCCCGGCGCGAGAGCGCGATGCGGGTCGGGGCCGCCGCCCCGGGCTCGCTGCAGGTTCCCTTGGCCGTGGGGCCGGCCGGCGGCAGCCCGCCGGTGTGGCGCGACTTTCGGGAGATGACCGTCGTCCGGTTGCTCGATCGGGACGACCTGCCGCGAGTCGTGGAGAACGAACTGGAGGCGATCGAGGTCGGGCTGTCCGACGCGCTGACTTCGGTTCGGCTCTCCTCCGCCGGTAACGGGCGGCTTCGGAACGCCCGGCCGCTGGAGTTCCGGCCGCGGAAGAAGGCGCCGCAGACCGAGACTGCGAACACTGACGAGTTGGCGTTCCTGGAAGGTTGGCTCCGGGAGGTGAACTGGGCGAAGCGGACCGCCCAACTGCACGACTACTCCGGAAAGGAGGTCGTCCGGCTGTCCTTCGAGCCGGCTTTGGCCGACGAGATCACCCGTTTCGCCAACGAGTTCGCCATCGTCCAGGGGCGGGGAGCGTTCGACGCCGACGGGAATTGGAAAGTCGTCCGGGTGGAGGAACTCCGTGGGCCGCGCTCCTGGAGGGAGCCGTTCGACCGCGGGGCCTTCCTGAACGATCCAAATCGCAAGGTCTTCGACCCGAAGACGGTCGTCCGCTGCAGCGAACCGTTCGATGTGGATGAATTCCTTCGCGTGGTTCGTGAGGATCGCAATCGCTGAGGGAAGGGAACACGGACCGGTTTCGTGGGCGGACCACCGGGAACTACCCGGACTCTGCGACCACCGGCGCGCCCGCCGGGGGCTCGACCGGGAGTTCGGGCCGGCCCCTTCCTTCAAGGGTGTGCGGGACCCCGGCCCAGGCGTGCCGCCCCGGGTTCCGGTGGCGGAGATGCCCCGCCCGGCCGGTGTCGGGGCCGATTTCGTCGGGGCGGGCCCGGGTTCGCCGGCCGGGGCGCAGGCCGGCGGCCGACCGGGGGCAACGACGGAGGTCAGGACGGAGGGAGGGCTCCCCGGGGCCGGGGGTCGGTTCCCGGTCAACGGATCCTGTTCCTGTCGCGCAGGGCTGCCTACAATCACCGGGCGACTCCCGAACTCGTTCCGACCGGCGCTCCGCCGGGCCGGCGGCGTTCGGAAGGAGGATGACGAGACGACGAAACTGAACCTCCGCTTCGACGGGCCGGAGATCGCCTCCGGAGTGGATGTGGACGATCTCTATCGAACCGTCCGCCGCCTGCGGCAGGCGCTGCGGCGACTGCTCGAATACGACCCGGAGCAGGTTCCCCGCGAAGGCCGGAAGCGGGGCTGGGCCCGGCGCGAGAGCGCGATGCGGGTCGGGGCCGCGGCGCCCGGCTCGCTGCAGGTTCCGCTCGCCGTCGGGCCGGCCGGCGGCGGCCCCCCGGTGTGGCGCGACTTCCGGGAGGCGACCGTTACCCGGTTGCTCGACCGGGCCGACCTGCCCCGGGAGGTGGAGAACGAACTGGACGCGATCGAGGGCGGGCTGTCCGACGCAGTGGCCTCGGTTCGGCTCTCGCCCGTCGGGAAGGACGGGCGGCTGCGGAACGCCCGGCCGCTGGAGTTCCGGCCGCGGAGGAAGACGCCGCCGACGGAGACCGCGGGTGAGAGCGAAAAAGCGATCCTCGACGGCTGGCTCCGGGAGGTGAACTGGGCGAAGGGGACCGCTCAACTCCACGACTACCACGGAGAGGAGATCATCCGGTTGCGCTTCGAGCCGGCCCTGGCCGATGCGATTCGCCGCCGCGCGAACCAGTTCGCCATCGTCCGGGGGCGTGGCGAGTTCGACGCCGACGGGAATTGGAAGGTCGTACGGATAGAGGAACTCCGCGCGCCGCGCTCCCGCGAGGAGCCGTTCGACCGCAAATCTCTCCTCGATGAACCGAATCCCAAGATCTTCGATCCGGACGATGTCGTTCTCAGCAGGGAGCCGTTCGATGTGGATGAATTCCTCCGCCTCATTCGCGGAAAGAGCAACCGCTGATGGAGGTGAACGGGAACGCTGTCGTCGTGGATACCTCCGTCGTTTCCCTCATTTTCCGCGGCGATTCGCGGGCGCCGTACTACCGGGCGCAGCTCGCGAGCCGGCGCCAGTTCATTTCCTTCCAGACCTTCGAAGAACTCTGGCATGGCGCCGCCTACGCCGGCTGGGGAAACCCGCGGAAACAGGACCTGCGCCAGCATCTCGAACGGTACGAGTTGGTCTGGCCGGACGAGGAGGTAGCCCGGATCTCCGCCGAACTGCGAGCGAAACGAAAGAAGCAGGGGAACGAGATCGAGGCAGCCGACGCCTGGATCGCGGCCACCGCGCTTTCGCTCGGCTGCCCGCTGGTTGCTGACGACCGGGATTTCGTCGGCATCGAGGACCTGGACCTGATCCGCGCCCCGGGGTCGCCGGCCCTGCTCCCCCCGGAGCCGCCGGGCCGAACGGGCGCGGGATAGCATCGGCGCCATGCGGATCGGAAGGTCGCTCCCGCGGGGTTGGGGAATCGCCGGCGCGGCGCTCCTGCTGACCGCCGGGGCGGCCTCCGGCTATCGGCTCTACAGCGCCTCGGAGACGCTGCTCGTCCCCACCGCGGAGGAGGCGCTCCGCTGGGACGCGACGGAGTGGGGCGCGGCGCGGACCCTCACCTGGACCGTGTCCCTGGATTCCGGCTGGACCGACGAGTGGGAGGACAGCGAGGGGGAAACGCAGCCGGGGCCCTTCGCCCGGGTCGCGGACTTCCGGCCGGTGCTGACGCAAGCCCTGGCCGCCTGGGAGAGCCTCGAGTCCGCCGACCTCCGCTGGCGCGCCGGGGGAACGGCCTCGGCGCGGCCGGGGGACGCCGACGGCCGGAACACGATCGGGGTCGTCGCCACCGACGCCGGGGTGCTCGGCTGGGCCGCCGTCTGGGTCGGCCGGGAGCCCGGGGAGGACTGGAAGATCATCGAGTGCGACATCGGGCTGGCGCCGGTGACCGCGGCGGCGCTCGCCGAAGGGAGTGCGGAAGGCGTCGGCACCCTGCTCCACGAACTGGGCCACTGCATCGGCCTCGACCACGCCCCGGAGACCGCGGTCTGGGCCGGGTTCTTCGACCGGGACTCCGGCCTCTTCGGGGAATCCCCCAAGATGTCCTACGGCTGGGTGCTGACCGAGGCGCTGCTCCCGGACGACATCGCCGGGGCTTCCCTGCTCCGCCCCGCCGCCGACTGGCCGGAGAGCGTGGGGAGCGTCAGCGGCCGGGTCACCGTCGGCGGCGCCCCGGCCCGGTTCGTCGCGGTGCGAAGCGCCCGGCTGGGAGCGGGGGACGAGGCCGGCGCCGCGCCCGGACCGGGAGCGTTCACCGACGCCCGGGGCCGTTTCACCATCGAGGGACTGGCGCCCGGCGAGTACCTGCTCGGGGCCGGCTCGTTCACTTCGGGGTCGGCGCACCCGGACCTGGTCGAGGAGGACCCCTCCTCGGACGCCGCGGAGGGCCTGTCGCCGGAGCCGGTGACGGTGCGCGCCGGCGAGCGGACCACCGGCGCGGTGCTGGCCCTGACCCCGGGCCGCGAGGGGAGCGATCTGGTCCGGTGAACCCGCCTCCTCCGGGGAATCGCCGCCCGGCGCCTCCTCCGCCGCGGAACCCGCCGGCGGGGCCGCGCGCCGGCCGGTGCGCCGCCGCTCTCGGGGTCGCCCGTCCGACCGCGGTCCCGGCCACCGGCGATCCGGCGGCCTCCGGGAGCGGCGGGCGCCTCCCTTCCCGCACCGCGCCGGGACGGTCGCCGGTCCCGTGGCTCGCGTTCCCCCGCCGCGCCGGCGCGGTCCGTCGCCGCGGATTCCCGGGAGTCGCTCTCCGGACCGCTCGGCCCTGGGCGCTCCTCTCCGGTCTCTTCGCCGCCCTGCTCGTCGGCCTGCTCGCCGGCTGCGGGGGAGGCGCCGGGGGCTCCGCGCCCGCGCCCCCGGCCCCGACCACGCCCGCCCCGGCCCCGGTCTTCGTCGAGGTCTCCTTCGGCCCGGAGGCGGTGGAGGTCTTCGAAGGCGACACGGTGGAGATCCCGATCCGCTACGAGTCCCGGAACCTGGCCGCCTCCTGGCGCCTGCGGGTCTCCCCTTCCCCGGGCACCGCGGCAGCGGCGGACTTCGAGATCCCGGACCCGGTGGTCGAGATCCCCGCCGGCGCCTCGGCTTCCGGGGAGGTCCCGCTGGCGCTGACCGGGCTCTTCGACGCGGACTTCGAGGAAGGGCCGGAGACCCTGACGCTGCGGTTCGTCCCCGACCCGGCGGTGGACGCCCGCCTCGGCGGCGACCTCCCGGTGACCCTCCGCGAAGGCGGGGCGCTGGTCTCCTTCGGCGAGGAACCGGCGGCGTTGACCGAAGGCGCGGCGGCGACTCTCGCGGTCCGCTACGAGGTGCGGAACCTCCCGGCGCCGCTCCCGCTGACCCTGTCGGCGCTCGCCGGGACCGCCGGCGAGGAGGACTTCCGCTTCGATCGACTGCAAGTCGAGATCCCCGCCGGAAAGGAGGTTCGCGGGGAAGTCGGCCTGCCGGTGACCGCGCCCCGGGACGCGCTGTTCGCCGAAGCCGAGGAATCGTTCTCGCTCCGGTTCCGGCCCCCGCCCGCCGACGGCCCGCCGGTCCGGCTGGGCCCCGAACTCGCCGTCACCCTCCGGGAGGGCGGCGCCGCGCCCTGCCCCGGGCTCACCCTCAGCGCCCGGCCGCCGGCGCCGTCGGAAGCGGGCGACGGACGCATCGGGGAGGGCCACCTCACCACCCGCGTCACCCTGGTCCGGGAGCCTGCCGCCCGGGGAACGCAGATGTTCCTCCGCTCCCCCTACTTCTGGCGGGAGGAGTTCGCCGAGGCGGGCTACCAGCCCTTCGCGGCGACGCGGCTGGCGCGCTGGCGGCTGGAGCGGGAGGGGACGACGCTCCGCCACTCCTTCGACATCGAGTGGCCGGACGCGGACACGCTGGTCGAACCGGACCTGGAGTGGGGCTTCCTCGGCGGCCGGTGCTCCGGGGAGCCGGTGGCCGCCTGTTCCGCCGCCGGCTGCGAACTCACCCCCTAGCCCGGATCGACACCGGGGCGCGCGGGCAGGGGGCCGGCCGTGGCGACCGACCGGCGCCGGGAGCGCGCCGACCCGGCGGCAGAGAGCACCGTGGACACTTCGGGATCCGACCCGGCCGCCGGCGACCGGCGCCCGGAGCGCGCCGACCCGGCGGCGGAACCCGGCGCGAACCGGCCCGTTCGGCCGCGCCGCCAGCGGGCCGGCCGCCGGCGAGATCGCGCCCGGCGGATCGCCCTCCTGGCGGCGCTCGGCAGCCTCGCCGGAACCGGCTCCTCCGCGTACCGGTTCACCGGCTACCGGCAGTTGCCGCTGCCGACGGTGGAGACCGCGGTCCGCTGGCGGGCGGACCTCTGGGGCGCCGGCCAGACCCTGCGCTGGCGTCTGGCCGCCGGTTCCGTCTGGACCGCGCCCTGGACCAACGACCTCGGCGACCGGCAGCCGCCGCCCTTCGCCACGCTCGGGGCGGCGCTCCCCTTCGTCTCGGAGTCGCTGGCCGCCTGGTCGGCGCTCCCCGAGGCGGATGTCCGCTGGACCGTCGCCGGCGAGACCGGAGGAACCGGCGAAGACCTCGACGGGGTGAACACCATCGCCGTGACCGACGCGCCGGGCGTCCTGGGCTGGGCCAGCGCCTGGTGGGAACTCGACGACTCGGGCGAGGGCTGGGAGATCGTGGAGTGCGACATCCACCTGGTCCCGGCGGCGGTCGCCGGTCATTCCCCGGGGCCGGCGCGGCGGATGGACACCCTGGTCCACGAGTTGGGCCACTGCCTCGGGCTCGATCACGCCAGCGATCCGGGCGAGTGGGCCGGCATCTTCGACCGGGACTCCGGGGTCTGGGGCGAGCCGCCGAAGATGTCCTACGGGCGGCCGCTCTCCGACGCCCTCCATCCCGATGACGCCGCCGGCGCGGAGCTGCTCCGCCCGGCGCCGGGCCGCGAGCGGGCGACCGGCCGCCTCCGGGGGACGATCACCGTCGGCGGGGAACCGGCCCGGTACGCGGTGGTCTTCGGCGCCCGACTCGCCGACGGGGAGGCGACCCCGGGCCCCTCCACCTTCACCGACGACCGGGGTCGATTCGAACTGGCGGGGCTCGCCCCCGGGGAGTACCTGCTCCGGGCCGGACCGATCCCCGACCCGGGGACCCATCCCACCCTGGTCCCGCTGGCGACGCTGAGCGCCCGGGACGGGCTGCTGCCGGAACCGGTGGCGGTGCGCGCCGGGGCGACGACCGACGGCGTCGCGCTCGATCTCCGCCCGGGGCGCGACGGCAGCGGCTTCCCCCGCTGAACCGGCGGCGCCGACGAGGGCGCCCCGCGACTTCCCCGATCGGCAGCGCCCGGAGTCCGGTTCCCGGGGATCGGGAGGCCGGTCGCCGCCGGCCGGCCGGCGGGGAAACCGGCGGGCGCGCTCCCGCCGACTTACGGCGCGCGGCCGGCGAGGCGGCGGAAGGCGGCCCCGATCTCCTCCCGGGAGAGTTCCGCCCCGAGCGCCGCGGCGAGGAGCATCCGCGCCTTGAGCCCGTCCAGGTCGCCGCCGGCGACGATCCCGCGTTCCCGCGCCGCCTCGGGGAGGACCACCCGGCCCCCGCCGGTGCGGGTGGTGAACACCACGGCGGCGCCGGCGGCGAGCGCCGCGTCCACCGCCTCGTCGGCTTCCGGCGGCAGGTTCCCCCGCCCGAAGACTTCCACCACGATCCCGCGCGCGCCGGCCGCCGCCGCGCCCCGGATCGCCCCGGCGCCGCCCCCCGCGGTGAGCCGGACCAGTTCCACCCGCGGTTCGACGGCCGGAACCTCCAGGAAGATCCGCCGCCGCGGCTCGTGGAACAGCAGCAACTCGCCCTCGTCCACGGCGCCGAGCGGCCCGGTGGTCTCCGAGGCGAAGGCGTGGAGGGCGATGGAGTGGGTCTTCGCCACTTCCCGGGCGGCGTGGATCTGCCCGTTCAGGACCACCAGCGCGCCGAGGTCGCGGAAGCGGTCGGAAGCGGCCACCCGGATGGCGTCGAGCAGGTTCCGGGGCCCGTCGGAGTCGGCGTGGCGCGGGGGTCGCTGCGCGGCGGCGAAGACCACCGGGCGCCCCGCCGGCAGCACCACATCGAGCAGGAACGCGGTCTCTTCCAGGGAGTCGGTGCCGTGGGTGATCACCACCCCGGAGAGATCCGGATCCCCGGCGAACACCGCTCCGACCCGCTGCGCCAGCCGGAATTGCAATTCCGGGTGCATCCGGGAACTGCCGATGCGGGCGAAGTCCTCGGTGGTGACCGCGGCGATCCCGGCGAGACCCGGCAGCGCCGCGCGGAGGGCGTCGGCGTCGAGCGGCCCGCCGGCCCCGCCGGAGATCGTCCCCCCGGTCCCGATCAGGTGGACCCGGGGCAGCGGCGGCCCCTGCGCGGCGACGGCGACGGCCCCCGCTCCGAGAAGCGCCGCCAGCGCCGAACCGGCGACGAACGGCCCACCGAGCCGCCGACGCACCGAGAACCGCGTTCCCCCGGACCGACGAGAGTCGCCCCCGAACCGCATGCCACGAACGCTACCAGTCCCCCCGGCCGCCGGGCCCGCGGCGCGAACCCGCGGCGCCGACCCGGACGGGCCCGAAACCACCACTCGCCCACCCCGGCGAACCGACCACTCCCGGCATCCCCCGGCGGATCGACCACCCTCCGCCGGATCGACCACCCTCCGACGGATCGACCACCCTCCGACGGATCGACCACCCTCCGCCGGATCGACCACCTTCCGGCGGATCGACCACCTTCCGACGGATCGACCACCTTCCCGCGGATCGACCACCTTCCACGGATCGACCACCTCCCACGGATCGACCACCTTCCAACGGATCGACCACCTTCCGACGGATCGACCACCTTCCGGCGGATCGACCACCTTCCCACGGATCGACCACCTTCCCACGGATCGACCACCTTCGGACGGATCGACCACCTTCGGGCGGATCGACCACCTTCCAACGGATCGACCACCTTCGGACGGATCGACCACCTTCCGGCGGATCGACCACCTTCGGTCGGATCGACCACCTTCGGTCGGATCGACCACCTTCGGGCGGATCGACCACCTTCGGGCGGATCGACCACCTTCGGACGGATCGACCACCTTCGGGCGGATCGACCACCTTCCAACGGATCGACCACCTTCGGGCGGATCGACCACCTTCGTGCGGATCGACCACCTTCCGGCGGATCGACCACCTTCGTGCGGATCGACCACCTTCCGGCGGATCGACCACCCTGCGTCGGATCGACCACCTTCGTGCGGATCGACCACCTTCGGGCGGATCGACCACCTTCGGGCGGATCGACCACCTTCGGTCGGATCGACCACCTTCGGTCGGATCGACCACCTTCGGACGGATCGACCACCTTCGGTCGGATCGACCACCTTCGGACGGATCGACCACCTTCCGGCGGATCGACCACCTTCGGACGGATCGACCACCTTCGGACGGATCGACCACCTTCGGACGGATCGACCACCTTCGGACGGATCGACCACCTTCGGGCGGATCGACCACCTTCGGTCGGATCGACCACCTTCGGTCGGATCGACCACCTTCGGACGGATCGACCACCTTCCGGCGGATCGACCACCTTCCGGCGGATCGACCACCTTCGGACGGATCGACCACCTTCGGACGGATCGACCACCTTCGTGCGGATCGACCACCTTCGTGCGGATCGACCACCTTCCAACGGATCGACCACCTTCGTGCGGATCGACCACCTTCCGGCGGATCGACCACCTTCGGACGGATCGACCACCTTCCAACGGATCGACCACCTTCGGACGGATCGACCACCTTCGGACGGATCGACCACCTTCGGGCGGATCGACCACCTTCCAACGGATCGACCACCTTCGTGCGGATCGACCACCCTACGCCCGATATCGACCACCCTACGCCCGATATCGACCACCCTGCGCCCGATATCGACCACCCTGCGCCCGATATCGACCACCCTGCGCCCGATATCGACCACCCTGCGCCGGATATCGACCACCCTGCGCCCGATATCGACCACCCTACGCCGGATCGACCACCTTCCCACGGATCGACCACCTTCCCACGGATCGACCACCTTCCCACGGATCGACCACCCTCCGACGGATCGACCACCCTGCGCCCGATCGACCACCCTGCGCCCGATATCGACCACCCTACGCCCGATCGACCACCCTGCGGCGGATCGACCACCCTACGCCCGATATCGACCACCCTGCGCCCGATATCGACCACCCTGCGGCGTATCGACCACCCTACGGCGTATCGACCACTCTCCGGCGTATCGACCACCCTCCGGCGTATCGACCACCCTCTGGCGGATCGACCACCTTCGCCGGATCGACCACCCTGCGGCCGATCGACCACCCTGTGTCGGATCGACCACCCTGCGGCCGATCGACCACCCTGCGGCCGATCGACCACCCTGTGTCGGATCGACCACCCTGCGGCCGATCGACCACCCTGCGCCCGATCGACCACCCCGCGCCGGATCGACCACCCTCGACGGCACCACGCGGCGGATCGACCGCTTCCGCCGGTCCCCGACGGATCGACCCCTTTCGACCTCGCCCGGAGCCGATCGACCGCTCCCGGCCCGATCCCCGGGGATCGACCTCCCCTTCCGCACCCGGCGCGGCGGAGCGACCGCCCTCGATATCGCCCGGGGCGGAGGGGCCGGTTCCTCGCCTCGGCGCCGGTCGGCCACCCGGGCGGCCACCCCGCCGGTCGAGAGACCCCCGACCGGTATCGGAGCCGCCGACGCCCCGTCCCCGGCGGCCCCGTCAGTCGTTGGCGCGGGCGACGCGGATGCTGCCGTTCACGGTGCGGACGCGGCACTCGCCGCCGCCCTCGCCGACCTGCACCCGCTTCCGCCGCCGCGTCGGGGTGGTGAGGTTCTCCGCCCCCGGCAGTTCCAGTTCGACGCGGCCGTTCACCGCCCGGGCGTCCACCCGCCCCTGCGCCTCCGGCCCCAGGGTCAGCCGCACCCGGCCGTTCACCGTGTGGAAGTTGTGCCGCTCGTCGGCGGCGAACCGGGCCAACTCGCTCTCGATGTGGCCGTTCACCGTCTTGGCGTTCACGCTGCCGCTCTGGCCCTCGAGGGTGAGCGAGCCGTTCACCGTCTGCGCCGTCAACTCCCCGTCGAAGCCGCGGGAATCTATGGCGCCGTTCACGGTCTCGATCCGCAGGTTGGCCTGCCGGGGCAGCCGCACCGAGTAGCGCACGCTCCCCTGCGGCCGACCCCACCGCCGCTTCCGGCTCGGGTACCGGGTGCGCACCCGCAGCCCGTCGGCGGTCCGGTCCACTTCCACTTCGAGGTTCCGCAGCGCCGCCTCGCTCGGCCCCACCTTGCGCGCCGTGATCTCCGCCTCCTGCCGGTCCCAGCCTTCCAGGGAGATCCAGCCGTTCACGTTCTTCAGGTCGAAGGTCTCGCCGTCCCGGAAGGGCTCGGTGAAGGTCTCGATCTCCTCGGCGTTCGGCTCGCCGTGGAAGACCATCGCCGCGCAACCGGCGCCGGGGGCCAGCAGGCCGATCGAGAGGCCGACGCCGAACAGCGGGAGCGCCCGCCGGCCGAGGCCGGGAAGGCGGCCCGGGGCCGGGGAGGCAGGGGTCGGCTCGTTCATGGCGATCTGTCGTTACGGGCGCCCGCCGAAAAGGTTCCGCCGCCCGGTTCCCGTATTCTCCGGCGACCCCCGTTCCCCGCTCCCCTCCGGGCCGGGGAGCGGCGGCCCCGCCGTTCCGACGACCTGCCGAACGACCTGCCGACCCCGCCGCCGGCGCCCGCGCGCCCCGACCCCCGACCCCGATGCGATTCCTCCTCTCCCCCCTCACCCTCCCCGGGGCCGTCGCCGCCGCCCTGATGCTCCCCCTGCCCGCCGCCGCGGCCCAGGAGAACCCCCGGCCCCGGGCCCGGGAGATCGGGCTCGCTCCCGGCGTGCTGCCCCCCGGCCCGGAGAACGCGATCACCGATGTCCCCGGCGTCCTCGTCGGGCAGGTGACCCTCCGGGAAGGCGACTCGGTGCGCACCGGCGTGACCGCGATCCTCCCCCACTCCGGCAACCTCTTCCGCGAGAAGGTCCCCGGCGCGGTCCATGTGGGCAACGCCTTCGGCAAGTTGGCCGGTTCCACCCAGGTCGTCGAACTGGGGACCGTCGAGACCCCGATCGTGCTGACGAACACGCTCTCCGTCTGGGACGCGGCCCGGGCGGTGGTCACCCACATCCTGGGGCTGCCCGGCAACGAGGAAGTGCGCTCGGTGAACCCGCTGGTCGGGGAGACCAACGACGGCTACCTGAACGACATCCGCGCCCTCCGGGTCGGCGAAGCGGAAGTCCTGGAGGCGATCGCCGCCGCCGCGCCGGGCCCGGTGGCGGAGGGGTCGGTCGGCGCCGGGACCGGCACCTCGGCCTTCGGCTGGAAAGGCGGCATCGGCACCTCTTCCCGGCGACTGCCGGAGGCGCTCGGCGGCTACACCGTGGGGGCGCTGATCCAGAGCAACTACGGCGGCGTCCTGGTGATGGACGGGCTCCCGGTGGGCGAGGAACTCGACCGCTACTACCTGCGCGACGCCCTCCGGGGCCCGTCCGGAAGCGATGCCGGCGAGGATGCCGGCGAGGGCGCCGGCGCGCCGGGAGCAGACGGCGCCGAAGACCCCGACGGTTCCATCATGATGGTGCTCGCCACCGACGCGCCGCTCCGCTCCCCGGGGCTGACCCGGCTGGCGCGGCGGGCGATGCTGGGTCTGGCCCGCACCGGCGCCACCTCCTCCCACGGCAGCGGCGACTTCGTCATCGCCTTCTCTGCCGCTCCTTCCCTCCGCAGTTCCTTCCGCAGCGATTCGGCCTTCGAGGAAGGCGCGGTGCTCCGGGGCGACCGGCTCTCCCCGCTCTTCCAGGCGGCGATCGAAGCCACCGAGGAAGCGGTCTACAACTCGATGCTCCGGGCCACCACCGTCACCGGGCGGAACGGCCACACCCGGGAGGCGATCTCCATCGAGGCGGTGCTGGAGGTGGGGCGGAAGTACAACCGGCTGCACCCGCCCGGCCGGCCCCGATGAAGACCTCCCGGTGAAAACCTGGCGCATCGCCGGCGCCGGCCCGGCGGGGCTCGCGGCGGCGATCGCGCTGGCGGACCGGGGCCACCCGGTGGAGATCTTCGAGAAGCGCCGCGCCGTGGGGAGGAGGTTCCCCGGGTCGCTGCAGTTGCTCGACAACTTCACCTTCCCCGGCGACGCGCTCGAGGAAGTGCGCGGCCTGGGCGTGGACCCGGGCCCCTTCGTCCGCGGCCGGTTCCACGGCGCCCGGTTCTTCAGCCGTCGGCGGGGGCGCGGTCGCGGGGCCGGCGCTCACCGGAGCGCGAATCTCTCCGGCGCCGAGCCCTACGGCTACTGCGTGCGCCGGGGCGCGGAGGCGGGCTGCCTCGACCGGGAACTGGCCCGGCAAGCCGAAGCCCGGGGCGTGACCATCCGCCTCGGGACGCCGCTCGACCCGGCGGAGGCGGACCTGGCCGCCGTCGGCCCCCGGGAGGCGGACGGGATCGCCGCCGAGCAGCACTTCGCGACGGAGGCCGCCGACCGGCTGGAAGTGCTCTGGGACGAGGCGATCTTCCCCGGCGGCGGCTACGCCTACCGCATCGTGAGCGGCGGCCGGGGCATCGTCGCCGCCGCCCTCATCGGCGCCGCCGACCGACCCCGGGGCCCGGAGGACGAGCGGCTGCGGCGGAGCGCGGCGTTCTTCCAGGAACGGGACCCGGTGCCGATGGAGTGGGGCCCGGTGCGCTGGTCGCGGGTGAACTTCTACCTCTGCGACTTCGCCCGGGCCGCGGCGCCGCTGCCGGGCGAGGCCGGGGGGCTCATCGACTACACCGCCGGGTTCGGGATCCGCACCGCCCTGGTCTCCGGGCACCTCGCCGGAGTGAGCCTGGCCGAGGGGGGCGGCTACGCCGAGCGGATCCGCCGCCGCTTCGGGCGGAGCGTCGCCGGCGCGATCGTCACCCGGCTGGCGATCGAGCGGCTCGGCTTCGGCCCCTTCCTGGCGCTCGCCGCCCGCTCCGACTTCCGCCGCTTCACCGCCCGCTTCGCCGGCCCGGACCGGGCGCGGGCGCTCCTCTCGCCGCTGGCGCGCCGGATCTTCGGCCGCGCCGCCCGCTGCCACCATCTGGGCCCCTGCCGCTGGTGCCGGCCCCGCCCGTCGGCCCGGGACGCGGCGGCTTCCGGGGGAAGCGGAGGGTGAGGGCCGCGGCGACGGCGGCGGGCCAAACGGGGAGGAAGTGGGGGAGGAAGTCGGGAAGGAAGTCGGGATCGGCCTCGCTCCGGGCCGCCGACCGACCGTGCCGCCGGGGCGCCCACCGCGCCGGCCCCGACGGCCTGGGCTCCTTCCGGCCTCTCGGCGCTCGACCCGAATTCCGCTTCGCCGCCCGTTTCGCCGGCCCGGACCGGGTGCGGGGGCGCCTCTCGCCGCCGGCGCGCCGCGCCGCCGGGCGCCACTGTCGGGGCCCCTGCCGCCGGCCCCCCAGCCCGGCGCCTCCCGGATGACGCCGCGAGCGAAGTCGGCAGCGGGGTCGCTGCGGGCCGCCGACCGACTGTGCCGGCGGGTGGCCCACCGCGCCGGACCCAACTTCTCGGTGGGGTTCCGGCTGCTGCCGGCGGAAAAGCGCCGGGCGGTGTACGCGGCCTACGCCTTCTGCCGCTTCGTGGACGACGAGGTGGACGAAGCCGCCGCCGGGGCCGGAACCGGCGGAACGGCGATCGCCGGCGCCCTCGACCGCTGGGAACTCGAACTGGACCGGGTGTACCGGGGCCGCCCCGAACGCCCGGTGGGCCTCGCGCTGGCCGCCGCCCTGGAGCGGTTCCCGGTGCCGCGCGCCGCCTTCGAGGGCCTGATCGCCGGCTGCCGGCTCGACCTCTCGAAAACCCGCTACGCCACCTTCGCCGAACTGCTCGAGTACTGCCGGCTCGTGGCCGGCACCATCTCCTCGATCTCGCTCTCGATCTTCGGGGCCGACGAACGCCGCGGCGCCCCCCCGCCGAGCGAGACCGGCGACCACCTCTCCACCGCCTTCCAGTTGACGAATGTCCTGCGCGATGTGGGCGAGGACCTCCGGGAGCGCCGCCGGATCTACCTGCCCGCCGACGAACTCCGGAGGTTCGGCGTCGAGGAAGCCGACCTGTTCCTCGGCCGGCGCACCGAAGCGGTGACCGCGCTCCTGCGCTTCCAACTGGAGCGGGCCCGCGACTACTACCGCCGTTCGGAACCGGTGCTCGCTTCCATCCACGCCGACGCCCGCAGATGCGCCTGGCTCATGGGCCGGGTATATCTCGCCGTCCTCGACCGCATCGAAGCGAGCGGTTTCGCCGTCTTCGGCCCCCGCCTCGGCCTCTCCGCAGCCGCGAAACTGGGTTTGGCGGCGCGAAGCCTCACCGCCGAGACAACCCGGTGGTAACGGCGCCCTCAGGGATCAATCGGCCGGTACTGCCAACCCCGCTCACGAGCGGCATTCGCGAGGGCCGATGCCGCGGTCTGTGTCTCTCTTCTCGACAAACCATCGAAGGCGACCGTCACATGCTCGGGATACGGCTGACCGTCCGCGATGACCCGGACCCCGGCACCGCGACACTCCGATGGCGTCACAGAGACTACTCCCACGGAAGCAAATCCTTGCTCATCAGTGTAGTGCAACCACGCCGCCTCTGCGCCGATCTGGTCGCCATCGTACAGGGAGAGACGGCCCGCATCCTTCGCTGTCGGCTTGAAGGCTTGGGAAGTCGGCTTCCCCCGTCGCACCCAAGTCCGGTGCACCTGTCTGTGCAGGAGAGTGTCGTCGGTCAAATCAGGATGCGGGCGGCACCAAGCGCCCGATTCGCTCTCGCAAAGTCGACCAGCCATGGGGATCGGTCAGATCCAGGGAGTCCATTTCATCTCGTCCAGAGGAAACATCCAACTTGTGCCACTCACCGGTCCCCTTCGTCAAGTCCACCTCGACATTGATCTCATGGGAACCCAAAGTCCATTCGAGTTGCGCACCTCCGGTCGGAGTCGGATAGATGTGGGGCAGGGGAAGTTCCTCCGGGTAGTGCGTTTCGAAGCCGGCTGCCAACCAGTCGAGACCGTCGGCAGGCAGAGCGATCCCCTCCCCGTTGAGCCAACCGTCATCGAGTGCGCGCAGTTCATCCAGTTGCAGTGCTACATCCAGAGGATCGAGAATGACGATGTCTCGGACAGCCTCCCACCCAACGATCTGCTTTCTGCGATCCCGAGTTCCGACTACCTCCATCTGAACCGGCGAACGATCCCGAAATCCTTGAAAGGCCGTCAGCACGGTCTCTCGATACTGCTCCGGCAGGGGCCCGGACAATTTCTTGCCGTCGATCAACTGCAGTTCGAACGATTTGCGAGCCTGATCGGCCTCCGGAACGAACCCGCGCAGCGTCATTTCCTCGGTGATCGACTTCGTGGCCGAGGAAGAGAACAGGAGTCTCTGCCTGCTCTCCGCGGTGAGCCTCGCCTCTTCGCCACCCGAACCCGAATCGAAACACATCGATTCCTCGCGAGCGAGGCCGCGACCGATTCTGTCGAAGTGATGCAGCATTCGCGGAGGAACGAAACCCGAAGCATCGCCGCCGTCGACCACTGATCCCTCTTCCGCGGCGCGCATCGTCCTGAGGACGTCGTCTCGGGCACCCTCGTAGTAGGGATGGTGCCGCCGAGGCATCGCCGGGAGTTCGGCCGTGGCGTCCACCAAACTGACCTCGACGATCGCGCTGCCCTCCGCGATGCCGGTGGCGGCGAGCCGGAGGTCTCCGGAGAAACCTCGAGGCGCCCGCTTTCTGCCCGGATTTTCGACCAGGAATCGGTGCCGGGCGGTCGCGATGATCAACTCCTCGACCGCCCCCAGGTCCCCGAACAGCGAGAGAGGCACGGCGGCGCCGGTGAAGCGTCCGCCGGTCAGCCGAATTCGGAGGAAGGGAGTCAACACGGCAACAGTGGGGTCGGAACGGAGGGCCGGGGGCGCTGGGCCGGCCGATGCGGGAAGGTTACCTTCTCGGAACAACGGTGGTGTCCGTCGGTCCGTTCCCGGGAACCCGTGGGGCCTGCAGGTCCGTCTGACCCACGGTTTCCGCCCGGCGCGTCGCCCCGGGCATCGGGTACCGTCCGCTCCATGCTCTACCGCTCGCGGAATCCCGCCACCGAGGAGTTGCTGGCCGAGTTCGAGACCGCCACCGAATCGGCGATCGAGGCGACGCTCGCCCAGGCCGCCGCGGTCTTCGAAGACTGGAAACGGACGCCCTTCGCCGTCCGGCGGCGGGTGAACGAACGGCTCGCCGACCGCCTGGAAGCGGAAGCCGACGACCTGGCCCGGCTCATGGCGACGGAAATGGGGAAACCGCTGGCACAGGGGGTCGCCGAAGCGAAGAAGTGCGCCTGGGTGGCCCGCCACTACGCCGAGACTGCCGAGGAGACCCTGCGGCCCCGCCCCTTCGCCACCGACGGGAGCGAGACCTGGCAGCGCTACGAACCGCTCGGGCCGATCCTGGCGGTGATGCCCTGGAACTTCCCGCTCTGGCAGGTGATCCGGGTCTCGGCGCCGAACTTCCTCACCGGCAACCCCCTGCTGTTGAAACACGCGCCCTCGGTGCCGCAGTGCGCCGAGCGCCTCGTCCGCCTCTACGCCGAGGCCGGCGCCCCGGAAGGCCTGATCGCCAACCTGTTCCTCACGAACGCGCAGGCGGCGCGGACGATCGCCGATCCGCGGGTGCGCGGGGTGACGCTCACGGGAAGTTCCCGCGCCGGGAGCGAGGTGGCGGCGGTCGCCGGCCGGGCGCTGAAGCCGATGGTCGCCGAACTCGGCGGCAGCGACCCCTTCGTCGTCTTCGAGGACTGCGACCTCGCCGAGGCGGCGGCAGCCGGGGCCGGGGCGCGGCTCATCAACTCCGGGCAGAGTTGCATCGCCGCCAAGCGGTTCCTGGTGCAGCGGAGCGTCCTCGACGAGTTCACCGCCCTCTTCGCCGAGCGGATCGGCGCTGCGGTCGTCGGGGATCCGACGGAGCCCGGCACCGAAGTCGGCCCGCTGGCCCGGGAAGACCTGCGCGACCGCTTCGAAGCCCAGATCGCCCGCTCGGCGGCGGCCGGGACCGAGATCCTCCAGCGCGGCCGGGCCCCGGAGCGCGGCTACTACGCCGCCACCGGGATCCTCCGCGACCCCGCGCCCGGGTCGCCGGCCCGGAGCGAGGAACTCTTCGGCCCGGTGGCGGTGCTCCTCCCCTTCGCCGACGAGCGGGAGGCGGTGCGGATCGCGAACGAGACTCCCTACGGGCTCGGCTCCTCGCTCTGGACCGCCGACCGGGCGCGGGCCGAGCGGCTGATCCCGGAGATCGAGGCCGGGGCGGTCTTCGTGAACGGCATCACCAAGTCCGACCCGCGGGTCCCCTTCGGCGGCGCCAAGTCGAGCGGCTTCGGCCGGGAGTTGGGCCCGGACGGCCTCCTCGAGTTCACGAACCGCAAGACCGTCTGGATCCGCTGACCGGCCCCGCCCCCGCCCGGCGTCCCCGAATCAACGCCGCCGGCCCCGCGCCCCCCGACCGGCCGACACCGAACCCGCCCCCCCCCCCCCCCCCCCCCCCCGAACCCGCCGCCGGAAAGCGGCCGGCGGCTCAGGGCAGCCGTCAGCTCAGAGCGGCCAGGCCTCCTGCCTCCGGGCCAGGTCCCGGAACATCCACTCGTACCGCGAAGTCAGGGCGCAGTGCGCCACCATCGCCCGGCGGCTCAGAGCGGCCAGGCCTCCTGCCTCCAGGCCATGTCCCAGAACATCCACTCGTACCGCGAAGTCATGGCGAAGTGCGCCGCCATCGCCCGGCGGGCGTCGTCGCCCAGACTCTCCGCGGTGCGGTCGGTGAGTTCCACCACGCGCCGCACCACCGCCTCGTACTCCTCGCTGCCGTAACTCTCGATCCAGCGGCGGTAGAGCGGATCCGGGGAGGGCGGCCGGCGCAGCAACTCCTGCCCGACCTCGGCATAGATCCAGTAGCAGGGGAGCACCGCGGCCAACCCTTCGTGGAAGGGCCGCGAGTGCACCTGCGAGAGGAAGTACGAGGTGTACGCCCGGTTCGTCGGCGCCGGCCGACGGGTGAACAGGTCCTCCCGGGAACCGCCCAGTTCCACCAGGAACTCCCCCAGTTGCTCGCGTTCGCCCTTGACGGTGGCCACCGCGTCCCCGCAGAGCGCCTCGGTGATGTCCGGGTGCGGCGCCTTGCCGCCGAGGATGGCGACCGCCCGGGCGAAGTCGTGGAGGTAGAGCGCGTCCTCGATCACATAGAAGCGGAAGACCTGCCGGTCGAGGCTGCCGTCGGCGAGCCCGGCGAGGAACGGGTGCCGGAGGATCTCGGCGTAGATCGGTTCGATCCCGGCCCACAGCCGGGAGGTGAAGGGATCGTCGGAACCGGGGGGTTTCGTCATGCGCCGGATGCTAGCAACGCCGGCGGTTCCACCGACGCCCGGTTCAGCCGAGCACCACCGGCGCCCAGAAGACGGCGAAGAGGCTCGCCAGCACCGCGCCGATGAGGTTGGCGCCGAGGCCGGCGCGCACCATCTGGGGGATCGTGAACTGCCCGGTGCCGAAGACGATGGCGTTCGGCGGGGTGGCCGCCGGCAGCATGAAGGCGCAGGAGGCGGCCACCGTCGCCGGCACCTGCAGGGTCAGCGGCGCGATCCCGGTGGAGACCTCCACCGCGGCCAGGATGGGGAGCATCATCGCCACCGCCGCCAGGTTCGAGGCGAACTCGGTGAGCAGGATGACGAACAGCACCACCAGGATCACGAAGACCGGCAGCGGCAGCACCGAAGCGGCGGCCAGCCGGTTGCCGAGGAAGGCGGAGAGGCCGCTGACTTCCAGCCCGTGGGCCAGCGCGAAACCGCCGCCGAACAGGAGCAGCACTTCCCAGGGGATCTCCCGGCCCCACTCCCAGTTCAGGATGCGCTCCCGACCGGTGTGGGAACCGACCGCCCCCGCCGGGGCGGCCCGGCCGGGGTGGCGCGCCGGCGTCCCGGGAGCGCTCCCGGCGGGCACCAGGAAACAGAGGATCGTGGCGGCGATCGCGATGGTGGAGTCGGTGATGAAGGCGCCGTTCGGCACCGCGGCGGTCCACACCGGGCGGAACACCCAGAGCAGCGCGGCGCCGCCGAAGAGCGCCGCCAGCCGCTTCTCCGGGGTCGAGAACGGCCCCAGCCGCTCGTAGTCGGCGCGCACCGGGCCCAGCCCCCCGGGCAACTCCCGCTCCCGGAGGGGGAACGCCAGCCGGGTCAGCCAGAACCAGACCGCCGGCAGGAACACCAGGGTCAGCGGCAGCGCGAACGCCAGCCATCTCCCGAACCCCAGGTCGATCCCGAACTCGTCGTGGGCGAAGCCGGCCAGGAACACGTTCGGCGGCGTCCCGATCAGGGTGGAGAAGCCGCCGATGGAGGCCCCGTAGGCGCAGCCGAGCATCAGGCAGACCGCGAAGGGCGAGCCGGCCCCGGAAGCGCCCGCCGCCATGGCCGCGCCGCCCGCCTCCTCCCCCGGCCGGCGCCGGGCCGCCGCCGACACTTCCCGGATCACCGCCACCCCGATGGGCATCATCATCGCCGCGGTGGCGGTGTTCGAGACCCACATCGAGAGGAACGCCGAGGCGGCCATGAACCCCAGGACGATCCGGGAAGGGGAACCTCCGATCGCCAGCACGATCGAGAGCGCCAGCCGCCGATGCAGGTTCCAGCGCTGCATCGCCTGCGCCAGCATGAACCCGCCGAGGAACAGGTACACCAGATGGTTCGCGTAGGGCGCCGCCGCCTGGGGCGCGGCGGCGATGCCGAAGACCGGGAGGAGCACCAGCGGCAGGAGCGAAGTCACCGCCAGCGGCGCCGCCTCGGTGACCCACCAGGCGGCCATCACCGCCGCCACCGCCAGCATCAGCCGGGCCGACTCCGGCATCCCCGGGATCGGGATCGCCGCCAGCCCGACGAGGAGGGCCAGCCCCACCGCCAGCCCGACGCGCCGGCGGCTCATGGGTCGGGGTGGTCGGCGCGCGCGGGGAACGGCCCTCCGCTCACTCGGAACGGAGCGCCACGATGGGGTCCAGCCGGGAGGCCCGCCGCGCCGGGAACCAGCCGAAGAACACGCCCACCCCGCCGGCGAGCAGCGCCGCCCCCGGCGGGGCCGCCGCCGGGATCACCGTCCGCCAGCCGAGCGCCTCCTCGACGACCGCCGCCCCCAGCGCGCCCAGCCCGATCCCCAGCAGGCCGCCGAGCACCGACAGCGCCACCGCCTCCGTCAGGAACTGCCAGAGCACCTCCCGGCGCCGGGCGCCGACCGCGAGCCGCAGCCCGATCTCCCGGGTGCGTTCGGTCACCGCCAGCAGCATCACGTTCATGATCCCGACGCCGCCCACCACCAGCGAGACCCCGGCCAGCGCGCCGAGGAGCAGGGTCATCGTCGAGGTCGCCCGGCTCAGCGTCCCCACCATCTCCTCGGAAGTCATCTCGTCGAGCCGCGGCATCGAGGCGAGCACGAAGGCGGCGGCGGTGGTGTAGAGCCCCTGGGTGAGCGCCGAGGTGGCCTGGGTGCGGACGGTGAAGTCGTCGGGGAGGCGCGCGCCCCGGCGGAAGGCGTGGGGCGCGTCGGATTCCGCCGGGGGCGCGGCCCGGGTGAGCCGGTGGCGTTCCCGGAGGAGGTCGGTGACCGCCCGGGCCACGACGGAGGCGTCGCCGGCCCGCTCGGTGGAGATCACCACCGCCTGCAGCCAGTCGCGTCCGGCCGCCTCCCGGGCCAGCGGCCAGGGGATGAGCGCCGCCTCGGCCAGCCGCCGGTCGCTGCTGCGATAGACGCCGAGGACCTCGAACTCCCGCCCGTGGAGGGAGAAGCGCCGGCCCACCGCCGAGCGTCCGGGGAACAGGTCCGCCGCCGCCGGGGCCGAGAGGAGCGCCACCGCGGCCCCCGCCGCCACCTGCCCGGCGTCGAAGTTCTCCCCTTCGACCACCGAGAGTTGCCAGATCCCCGCCGCGGTCTCCGCCACCCCGTGGACCGGGGCGAAGGTGTCGCCGAGCGGGGAGCGGAGCCCGGCGCGGGCCTCGACCACCGGGCTCACCGCCGCCACCCGGTCGATCCCGGCGATCGCTTCGGCGTCGGCGACGGTCAGGGTGTCGGCGCGGCCGAAGCCGGAGGGGATGTTCACCGCGTCCCCACCCCGGATGTAGTTCCCGGCGCGCACCGCGATGAGGTTCGTGCCCGCGGAGCGCACATCGTCGCGGACCGCCGCCCGCGCCCCGGCCCCGAGCGCGGCCATGGTGAGGACCGAGGCCACCCCGATCACCAATCCGGTGAGGGCGAGCGCGGTGCGCAGCGGATTCGCGGCCAGCGCCGCCCCGGCGGCGCGAAGGGGCAGCGGCGCTTCCACGGGGGCGGAGTCTATGGGGCCGGCCTCTCCCCGACTCGGCGTCCCCCGGCGGCGCCCCCGATCGGGGCCTCCCGGAACGGACGGCCCCGACCGGACCGGCCCGCCGGCGTTCCCGACCCGGCAGTCGTCCCGGCTTTCGTCCCGGCTTTCGTCCCGGATCTCGTCCCGGCTTTTCGTCCCGGCTTTCGTCCCGGTCGCGGGCCCCGGAGCACCCCTCCCCCCGGAGCCGAGCCGTCACGAACCGGTCGGCGCGGCGCGGAAACCGGCCTCCCCCCGCGCGCCGCCGACCCGGCCCCTCCGCCGCCGGCCCTCCCGGTATGCTGCCGGAGTGGGGCTGCTCCGGCTCGTCGCAGCCGTCAGCGGCGCCTACGACCTGCTGCTCGGCGGCGCGCTCCTGTTCGCGCCCGGGGAGACCGCGCGGCTCCTCGGAGTCCCGGAACCGGCGTTCCCGATCCACGCGAACCTCAACGGCCTCTTCGCGCTGGCGGTCGGCGCCGGCTACTTCACCGTCCTCCGCGACCCGGAGCGGGGCCGGGCCTACCTCTGGATCATGGGGCCGTTCCTCAAGGGCGGCGGCGCGGTCCTCTTCGTCCTGGACTTCCTCCGGCGCGGCTCGCCGCCGGTCTTCCTCCTGTTCGCGCTGAGCGACGGGACGCTCGCCGCCCTCACGGTCTTCGCCCTGACCCGGCGCCGGGCGCCCGGGAGCGCGACCGCCGCCGCCCCCTTCCACCCGCCGGAACCGGGCCGCGGCGCCGCCGCCGCGCCGACCCGCGGGGAGGGGGCCGACCCGGCCCGGAGCGGCGCTCCCCCGGTCGGGGAGGAGCGGCGAACGCTCGAATAGACTGCTTGGCCCCCCGGACCCGTTCCTGTTGGATCCTCTGGCCCTGTTTCGCCGGCTGGCCGTGGCCGCCCGGGACGACCCGGCCTGGAGGGACCTGCTGCGGCTGTGCGAAACGGAGGTCCGGCGCACCCTCTGGTTCCGCAACTGGATGCCGCGGCGGAACAGCGCCTCCTTCGTCGCCGACACGGTGCAGGAGGTCCTGGCGCGGCTGATCACCCTCGACCGGCCCCGGCTGGCGCAGTTGGTGGCCGCCGGGCGCCCGGCCCTCGACCAGTACCTGCGCCGGGTGGTCGAGAACACCGTCTGCGACCAGTTGCGGCACGACATGGTGCGGATCAAACTGGAAAACGCCCTGGCCTTCGAGGACCTGGCCCCGGACCTGGACGAGACCCTGTTCGCGGCGCTGGCCACGAACACCCCGGAGCACCCCGACGCGGACCTGAGCAGCCGCGAGATCCGGGAGGTGGTGGATCGGGCGCTCCGGGCCCTGGCCCCGCCCGGGGCGGAGCGATCGCTCTACCGGCGCCTGTTCCAGTTGTACTTCGTGGAAGGCCGGAGCGCCCCGCAGATCGCCCGGATGGCGTCGGTGGCGCTCAGTCTCTCCGCGGTGTCCCGGCGCCTCCTCACCCTGCGGCGGGCGTTGCGGGCGGTGTACGACGGGGAACCGGTCCGGGCGGGGATCCGGCGCGCCCGGGTGGAAGCGCGAGCGGCGGCGCGCCGACAGACCCGGCCCCCGGCGCGGCGGATCCGTCGCAGCCGTCCGCCCCCGAAGCCCCCGGCGCCCCCGAGACCCCCGCCGCGGCCCCCGAAGCGGCGGCGCTGAGTCCGGGAGACGGCGGCAGACACCGCTCCGCCTCTGCCGCCGACGCCGCACGGCGGGGCCCTCCCGGTCAGCCCCGATGGCCCCGGCCCCTTCCCGTTCGTCCCGGTCGGTCACCGGTTGCCCCGGTCGAGCGCGTCGCAAGGCGTGCCGCGGCAGCGTCTCTCCGCCGGGTCGAACCCCGGGGCGCGCGCCGGGAGGACGACTCCGCCCGAGCCGCCGGCGGTGACGCCGGACAGCGGGGACCCTGCCGTTCGTCCCGGCAGCCCCCGTCCCTGTCGAGTTGCCGGCCGGTCACCGGCAGCCCGGCAGAGAGAAGTCGAGAGGCGCGCCCGCGACACGGTTTCAGCCGGGCAGAACCCCGGAGCGCGCCGGGACGACGACTCCGCCCGCGCCGCCGGCGGTGGCGCCGGGCCGCGGGGACCCTGCCGTTCGTCCCGGCAGCCCCCGTCCCTGCCGAGTCGCCGGCCGGTCACCGGTGGCCCGGCAGAGAGAAGTCGAGAGGCGCGCCCGCGACCCGGTTTCAGCCGGGCAGAACCCCGGAGCGCGCCGGGACGACGACTCCGCCCGCGCCGCCGGCGGTGGCGCCGGGCCGCGGGGACCCTGCCGTTCGTCCCGGCAGCCCCCGTCCCTGCCGAGTCGCCGGCCGGTCACCGGTGGCCCGGCAGAGAGAAGTCGAGAGGCGCGCCCGCGACCCGGTTTCAGCCGGGCAGAACCCCGGAGCGCGCCGGGACGACGACTCCGCCCGCGCCGCCGGCGGTGGCGCCGGACAGGGGGGACCCTGCCGTTCGTCCCGGCAGCCCCCGTCCCTGCCGAGTCGCCGGCCGGTCACCGGTGGCCCGGCAGAGAGAAGTCGAGAGGCGCGCCCGCGACCCGGTTTCAGCCGGGCAGAACCCCGGAGCGCGCCGGGAGGACGACTCGGCCCGGGCCGGCGGCGGTGGCGCCGGACAGCGGGG
The DNA here is from genome assembly GCA_965243415.1 of Candidatus Marinacidobacterium sp. Classification (GTDB taxonomy): domain Bacteria; phylum Acidobacteriota; class Vicinamibacteria; order Marinacidobacterales; family Marinacidobacteraceae. Next base: position 225,982 of record OZ251549.1, read on the forward strand.
ACCCTGCCGTTCGTCCCGGCAGCCCCCGTCCCTGTCGAGTTGCCGGCCGGTAACCGGCAGCCCGGCAGAGAGAAGTCGAGAGGCGCGCCCGCGACCCGGTTTCCGCCGGGCAGAACCCCGGAGCGCGCCGGGAAGACGACTCGGCCCGGGCCGCCGGCGGTGACGCCGGGCAGCGGGGACCCTGCCGTTCGTCCCGGCAGCCCCCGTCCCTGCCGAGTCGCCGGCCGGTCACCGGTGGCCCGGCAGAGAGAAGTCGAGAGGCGCGCCCGCGACCCGGTTTCCGCCGGACGGAACCCCGGAGCGCGCCGGGAGGACGACTCCGCCCGAGCCGCCGGCGGTGGCGCCGGACAGCGGGGACCCTGCCGTTCGTCCCGGCAGCCCCCGTCCCTGTCGAGTTGCCGGCCGGTCGCCGGTGGCCCGGCAGAGAGAAGTCGAGAGGCGCGCCCGCGACCCGGTTTCAGCCGGGCGGAACCCCGGAGCGCGCCGGGAGGACGAATCGACCCGGGCCACCGACGGCGATGCCGAGCGGCAGGCCCTCCCGCTCGTCCCGACGGCCCCGGTCCCGACCGAGTCGCCGGTCGGTCGCCGGTGGCGCGAAAGGGCGAGTCGAGAGTCGTGCCGCGACAGTGTTTCCATCGGGCAAGACTCCGGGGCGCGCCGGGGAGGACGAATCAGCCCGCGTGCCGGCGGCGACGCCGCGCAGCCGGTCCTCCCGTTCGTCCTGACAACCCCGGTCCTCCGTCGGGTCGCCGGCGGCCCGGAAGAGCGAGTCGAGTGTCGTTCCCCGACCGGGTTGCGGTCGGGCAGAACCCCGGGACGTGCGCCCGGAGGACGACTCTCAGCCGGGGCCGCCGGCGGTGACGCCGAGCAGCAGGTCCATCACATTCGTCCCGGTGGGGCCGGTCACCGCCAGGTCGCCGGTGGCCCGGAAGAGCGACCCGGAGTCGTTCCGCGCCAGCGTTCCGGCCGGGTCGAATCCCGCGGCGCGGGCGCGGGCCCCGGAACCGCCGTCGGCGAAGGCGCCGGCGGCGTCGGTGGGGCCGTCGGTCCCGTCGGTCCCCGCGGCCAGCAGCGCCGCCCCTGCGACTCCCTCCAACTCCGCGGCGGCGACCAGCGCGAACTCCTGGCATCTTCCCCCGCGCCCGTCCCCCCGCACCCGCAGCGTCAACTCCCCGCCGCCGAGCAGCGCCGTCCGCCGCCCCTCCTCCCGCAGGGCCGCCAGCCGGCGGGCGAACCGGCGGGCGGCGGCGTGCAGATCCCCGGTGAGGTCCCGTCCGAACACCTCCACCCGGTAGCCGAGCCCCTCCGCCCGGGCCGCCGCGGCGTCGAGGGCGCGCCGGTTCGAGGCCAGGAGGTGGTGCGGCGGCGCGTCCGCGGCGCTCTTCGGCGTCTCCGGCCACCGCCCGGCGGCGCCCTCCTCCAGCCGCCCCCGGACCGCGGCCGGCGCCCGGTCCCACAGGTCGAAGTCCCGCAGGACCGCCGCCGCCTCGGCGAAGGTGGTGGGATCCGGCGTCGCCGGCCCGGAGCCGATGGAGGTGAGCCGGTCGCCCACCACATCGGAGATCAGCAGCGCCCCGGTGCGCCCCGGCGGCAGCAGCGGCAGCAACTGTCCGCCCTTCACCGCGGAGAGGTGCTTGCGGACGGTGTTCATCCGGTGGATGTCGGCCCCGCTGCGGAGGAGCAGGTCGGTCACCCGGGACTTCTCCTCGAGGGTGATCCCCGGCGCCGGGGCGGCCAGGAGCGCCGAGGCGCCGCCGGTGAGCAGCAGCAGCGCCCGCCCCCGGCGCCCCGACCGGCGGAGATCCGACCGGCGGAGGTCCGCCAGCAGCCGCCGGGTGGCCGCCTCCGAGTCCGCGTCCGGGGTCGGATGCCCGGCCTCCTCGACGACCACCCCGGGGGCCGGCCGGCGGTGGCCGCGCTTCACGATGATCCTCCCGGCGACCGACTCCCCCGGCAGCCGCTCGACCGCCGCCGCCGCCAGCGCCGCCGCCGCCTTGCCGGCCCCGACGACGAGGAGCGGCCCTTCCCCCGGTTCCGCCGGCGGCAGCAGCGGTTCGCCCCGGAACCGCCAGCCGGCGGCGGCGCTCCCGCCGAGCCCGCGTTCCAGGATCGCCGCCGGCTCGGAGGCGGCGAGCCCGGCCCGGTAGATCGCCCACAGGTCCGCCCGCAGCGCCTCCGGGACGGCGGTCCCGCCGGGCCGCGCCGCGCCGCTCACCGTCTCCCTCCCCCGCACCCGGCCCCGAACCCGCTCCCCGGAGCGCCGCCTCCGCTCCCCGGCGGGCGCGGGCCCGGGGCCCCGGCTGTCTTAGAGTTTCCGGATGGCCGAACCCGCCGGGAAACGCGAGCCGAACCCCTCGCGCCGGCACCTCGTTCTGGCCTTCGCGCCCATCGCGCTCGCCGGGCTGGCGCTCGCCGGCCTGGCGCTGTTCCACTGCGTCCGGGGCTGAACCCCGCGGCGCGACCGACCGCTTCCCCAGGAGGAAGATCCATGGCAGATCGGCAATGGTATGTGGCGGAAGCCGGGCGCACGCTCGGCCCCTTCCCCGCCTCGGAGATCACCCGGCAGATCCATTCCGGGCGCTGGACGACCGCCACCCAGGTGTGCCCCGAGGGCGGCAGCGCCTGGTCACCGGCCTCGGCCTTCCCGGAACTGGCCGGCGCCGCGGTCCGCGCCGGCGCCTCCCCGGCCGGCGCCCCCCGCCCGCCGGGGCCCACCCGGATGCACGAGGTGGACTACGAGGTCTTCGGCGAGGAGATGCAGTTCGTGGAGATCGAGCTCGACCCCGCCGAAGGCGCCATCGCCGAAGCCGGGGCGATGATGTTCATGGAGTCCGGCATCCACATGAACACCATCTTCGGGGACGGCGGCGAGAGCGGCTTCATGGGCAAGTTGCTCGGCGCCGGGAAGCGGCTGCTCACCGGGGAGAGCCTGTTCATGACCGAGTTCGTGAACCAGGGCGGCGGCAAGCAGCGGGTGGCCTTCGCCTCGCCCTACCCCGGGAAGATCCTGCCGGTGCAACTGAGCGACCTCGGCGGCCGGCTGATCGCCCAGAAGGACGCCTTCCTCTGCGCCGCGAAGGGCGTTTCGCTCGGCATCCACTTCCAGAAGAAGATCGGCACCGCCCTCTTCGGCGGCGAGGGATTCATCATGCAGTCCCTCGAAGGCGACGGGCTGGCCTTCCTGCACGCCGGCGGGACGATCATCCGCAAGGAACTCGCCGCCGGCGAGAACCTGCGGGTGGACACCGGCTGCCTGGTGGCGCTCGCCCCGTCGGTGAACTACGACATCCAGTTCGTGGGCGGGGTCAAGTCGGCGATCTTCGGCGGCGAGGGGTTCTTCTTCGCCAGCCTCACCGGCCCCGGCTGGGTCTGGCTGCAGTCGCTGCCGTTCAGCCGCCTCGCCGGCCGCATCCACCAGGCCGCGCCGCAGACCGGGGGCGGCGGCAAGGGCGAGGGCTCGCTGCTGGGCCGCCTCTCCGGCGTCGGCTGGGACGGCAACTGACCGGCCCGGCCCCGACCTCGGCCGGGACTGCCGGGGCCGGGGCAGCCCTCGCGACCGCCCCGGCCGGCCCCCGGCCCCCGTTCGACTGGACCGACTGGAAGCCGGTCGAGACCGCCACGCTCCTGTTCGTCGTCCGGGAGGGCCGGGTGCTGCTCATCGAGAAGCACCGGGGTCTCGGCCGGGGCAAGGTCAACGGCCCCGGCGGCCGCCTGGAACCGGGCGAGACCCCGCGCCGGGCGGCGGTCCGCGAGGTCGAGGAGGAGATCCGCATCCACCCCCTCGGCGTCCGCCCCCTCGGCGAGTTGTGGTTCCAATTCACGGACGGCCACTCGATCCGCGTCTTCGTCTTCCGCGCCGACGACTACCGCGGCGAACCGGGCCCGACGGAGGAAGCCACGCCCTTCTGGGCCGACCTCGAGGCGATCCCCTACGACCGCATGTGGGAGGACGACGCGGTCTGGCTGCCGCGGCTCCTGCGCGGCGAACCGTTCTTCGGCCGATTCCTCTTCGAAGACGACCGCATGCTGGAACACCGTCTCGAGCCCCGAACCGCCCCGCCCGCCACCGACTGACCGCCCTCGCCGGGGGCGCACGGAAGGCGCTCGGCGCGCCGCGAACGGAGCCCGGTTTCCCGGCGCCCTTGAAAAGCCCCGCGGAACACCCTAAACAAGGGCGTATGCGGACTTGGATCTCGCGGGCGACCCTGGCGCTCGTCTTCCTCGGTTTCACCACGCTGCTCTTCGTGGCGGCCCGGAAGAACGGTTGGCTCGGGGGTTCGTCCCCGGAGCCCGCGCCGGAGCGGGTCATGGCCGCCGCCGAACCGACCCCGGCGGCCGCGCCCCCGGAAACGGAAGCCGCCGGCGCGGACCCCCGGGAGCGCCCCGAAACGAATCGGATCACCCCGCCGAAGCGGATCCCCGACGCGGCGGAACGGGCCCCGACGACCGCCGCTGAAGCGGAACCCGCCGACCGGAGCCCGGAGGGGCGCCTCGTCACCGCGGCCTTCCTCGGTGACGCCGACGCCGCCGCGGCGCTCCTCGGCGAAGGCGTCTCCCCGAACGCGCGAGACCGGACGGGCCGCGGCGCGCTCCACCGGGCGGCGGAGGCCGGCGCCCCGGAGACGCTGGAACTCCTCCTCGGCGCCGGCGCCGACCCGGACGCGCCGGACGGCAACGGAATGACCCCGCTCATGGCGGCGGCGTTCGGGGGGTCCTTCGCGGCGGGTTCGCGCCTGCTCGCCGCCGGCGCCGCCGTCAACGCCCAGCACGAGCCGCACCGGGTCACCGCCCTGGAGCAGGTGCTCGGCGGTTGGCACCAGGGCGGCGGCGGCTCCTCGCCGGACTCTCCTCTCGACGACGACCGCCGCCGTTTCGTCGAAGCCCTGTTCCGCGCCGGCGCCGACCCGAACCGGGGCGGAGTCTTCGGGCCGCCGATCCGATTCCTCCCGCACTTTCGAACCGACGAGGAACTCGTGGCCCTCTTCTTCGAGAACGGCGCCCGGCTCGACGACCTGCCGCAACTCTGGGTGCTCGAGCGACTTCCCGGGCGCGTCGGCGAGTACGTCCGCAACGCCGTTCACGCCGCCAGGGAGCGCGCCGCCAGTCCCTGATCCCCGGGTTCCCGATCCACCATTTCCTCATCGTCGAGTTTCCAGGAGAAGACCGCCCCTGGCGAACGACACGAACCTCCTCTTCGACCTCGGGGCGTCGCTGCTCCTCCCGGCCGGCACCCAGATCCGAACCACGCCCGAGCCCGCCTTCGCCGGCGAGATCCGCTGCTTCGAGACCTGCTGGACCAACTCGGACGGAAGATCCGGCTGCGGCGCGATCACCTGCATCTGCATCTGACCGCGGCGAACGGGCGGGCGCGGCGCGGCGAGCGCCGTTCGGCGAACCCGACCGAACGCCTCGCGCCGGTTCCGCGGTCGGTCCCGCGCCGGAACCCGAGGGGGTTCCGGAGTCGCGCCTCTTCCCGAACCTCACCCGCCGCGACGGTCCTCTTCGCGGCGGCGCCCGGTTCCGGCCACCCCCGAACGGATGGCGGCGGGCGACTCGGTCCGGTGCAAACTCCGTCTGCCGGGTCGACGCCGCGGGCCACATCGGGTGTTCGCCGATGATCTGCGAGCGCCTCTGAGGATCCGACCTCACCCGGGCCGGGCGGCGCCCCGGCGCGCCCCGCCTCCGAATCACACTCGAAGCCAATGCCACCGCCCTTCGGCGCCGAGTCGCGCGCCGCACTGGCGGCCGCCGTTCGCAGACTCGCCCGGCCCCTGCGTCGGGCGACGGTTCCCGGCGCGGTCCTCGCCGGGGCGGTGGCCGCCGGCCAGACCGTCGTCGCCCTCCGCGAAGCGGTCCTCTCCCGCCCCCTCCCCTACCCGGATCCCGCCGCGGTCGTCCAACTCGAAGTCGAACGGGACCCGGAGGACCCGCGCGTCGCCGCCGGATTCGGCCACTTCGTCACGATCCACGAGGCGGCGCTCCTCCGGGAGCACGCCGCGCTGGTCGACGGCTTCGCTTCCTGGAGCGAGACCTGGGCCTCCGCAGGCAGCGAGTCCGGCCGGCCGGTCCGCGTCGTCCGCGCCCATCCCGGCCTCCTCGCCACCCTCGGCGTCCGCCCGACCGTCGGCGCACCCTTCTTCCCCGAGCACTACGCCGCCGCCGTAGAGCGCCCCCCGGCGGTCCTCCTCGGCCACGGCCTGTGGCGCCGCCTCGGCGGCTCCCCGGAGACCCCGGTCCCCGAACTCACGCTGAACGCCGTCCCGACCCCGGTCGCCGGCGTGATGCCGGCGGATTTCTTCTTCCCGGACCCCGACGCCGCCGCCTGGATCCCGGCGCCGGACCGGGAACCCACCCCGAGGAACCGCGGCTCGGCCCAGCGCCTCCTCGGCCGGCTCGCTCCCGGCGCCACCCCGGCGGCCGCCGCCGCGGAACTCACCGCGATCCTCAGGAACGGCGGCGAACTCCGGGAGAACGAACGGATCCGCGTCACCCGGCTGGCGGAAGTGGTCACCGCCGGCAGCCGACCGGCGCTCGACCTCCTCCTGCTGGGCGCCCTGCTCCTGACGCTGACCGCCTCCGTCAGCGTGACCGCCCTCCGCCTGTCGGAGATGCTGGCGCAGCGGGTCGCCGCGGCCACCCGCCGGGCGCTCGGCGCCACCTGGAAGGACGAACTGCGCGCCGCCCTGGCCCGGGTCGCCCTCCGCGCGCTCCTCGTCGCCGCGGCGGCCGGCCTCCTTTCCTCCTGGCTGCTCCTCGTCTCCCGCCGGGTCGCCGGAGCGCTGCTCTTCCCCGAGTCCTGGCAACTCTCGCCGGCCTCCGTCGGCGCCGGCCTCGGACTCTCGGTCCTCGCAGTGGCCCTCGCCGAGGCGCCGGCGGTCCTGGGCGCCCTCCGCCATCCGGCGCGCCTGGTGGGGCAGGACCCGCTCGCTCCCGGAACCCGGCTGCTCGCCCCCTCGTACCTGGCCTTCGGCGCCCTGGCTTCCACCGCGCTGCTCATCGTGGCCCTCTCCTTCAGTCTCCGGGCCTTCGACCTCCTGCGGGGACTCGGCAGTTTTCCCGCGGAGGGCCTGGCCCAACTCACCGTGGACTTCGCCGGCGACGAACGGTCTCCGCGACACGAAGAGCGGACGGCGGCGCTGGAACGGGCCGCCGCCCGGCTCGGGGCGATGCCCGAGGTCCTCGGGGTCTCCTACGCCGACGCCCTCCCCGACGCGATGGGGCGCGTCCGGTTCCAGTCGGGCGGCGGCTTCCGGCCGGGCGCTCCGGTCTTCTCGAAGATCCGGGTCGGCCCGGGACTGCTCGAAGTTCTCGGAGTGGAAGTGCTGGCCGGCCGCGGCCTTCTGCGGACCGACGCTCCGCCGGCGGAACCGGTGGCCGTCGTCTCCCGCGCCTTCTCCCGCCGGGAAGCCGGGGACTCGCCCGATCGGATGCTGGATCGGACGCTGGATCGGACGGCAGGCGACCGGGGCGCGGAGGCCCGGGTGGTCGGCGTCGCCGCCGAGGTGCTGCGGTTCCCGGCGCAGCCGGCCCCGCCCGCCGCCTATGTCCCCTTCGCCGCGCCGACGGACGACTCGTTCCCGATCCCGCGCGCCGAGATCGTGGCGCGGCTCGACCGCCGGGTGCGTCCGGAGGACACCGCCGCCTTCGCCCGGGAAGCCGCGCTCGCCTCACCCGCCCTCCGCGTCCTCCGCGCCGCGTCGGTACGGGATCGCCGCGCCCGTCTCCTGGGCGGCAACCTGCTCGCCGGCGCCCTGGTGGCGTTCTACGCGGCGGTGGCGGCGCTCCTGGCCGTCGTCTCCACGGTGGGACTGGTGCTGGAAACCGCGGCGCGGCGCGAACGCCAACTTGCGATCCACCACGCAGTCGGCGCGCCTCCGGACGCCATCGTCCTGGAGACCGCCCGACGCAGCGGCCTGGCGGCGGGCCTGGGCGTCGCCCTCGGCGTCCTCGGCGGCTGGCTGCTGCTCCGCGTGGTGGCCGGCCGCCTCGCCTGGGTCGAGACCGGGGAATGGACCCTCTACGCCGCCCCGGCCGCCCTCCTCGGCATCAGCATCCTCCTCGCCGGCGCGGCGACCGGCCTGAGAGCGCTCCGCCAGAACCACTGGGCGGCGCTCCGCTCGCTGTAGCGGGGCGCCGCCCGAGGCCGACTTACTCGGATACCGGCCCGGGGCCCGGGGCGACCGGTTCGGCGCCGGCTTCGGTGAGGCGGCGGTTCAGGTCGTCGAGGCGGGCGCCGAGGGCGGCGTCCAACTGTTCGAGGTGGGCGTCGAGTTCGCCGGAGAGTTCCTCGAACACCGCGTAGGCGCCGTCGGTGGGTTTGGCGTCGCCGGTCTCCACGCTGCGGCGCAGCGAGGCGAGGCGGTTGTTCAGCCGGATGGGGAAGTTCAGCGGATCCTGGTTGCTGCGGTTCTTGGTCTGGTAGAGCGCTTCCTCGATCCCGGTGAGGTCGGAGACCAGTTCCCCGCCGTCCGCGATCAGGCCGCGGTCGTTCGAGCCTTCGAGCCGCTCCTCCAACTGCCCGCGCACTTCGCGGATGCGGACGACCGCCTCGTTCGCCGCCGAGGTGCGGTCCCGGATGCGCCGGGCCAGTTCGAACTGCTCGACCAGGTCGGCGGTGGTGACGCCTTCGAGGCGGGGGTCGGCGACCAGGGTGAGCGTCGTGGTTTCACTCACCCCCGCGGCTTCCACGCGCACCGTGTATTCCCCCGGAGGGGCCTTGGGGCCGCTCGTCGCCCGGGCGCTCCAGAGGATCATTCCTTCGAACTCGGCGGCGCCCCGGTAACGGCCGTTCCAGACGAAACGGTTCAGTCCGGCGGCGGTCGTCGGCGTGGAAGAACGCCGCGAGCGGAACCAGGAGAAGTCCGGCTCCGCTTCCCATTCCGTTTCGGTCCCCTCGAAACGATCCACCAGCGCGCCGGCGGCGTCGTGGATCTCGACCACCACCTGCTCCGCTTCGGCGGCGAGGTGGTACTGGATCACCGCGTCCTGCACCCCGCGCACCGCCCGGCGCGGTTCGAAGACGGTCAGGGTCGCGTTCGCGGTATCCGCGTCCACCTGCCGCAGCGGTTCGATGTCGTCGAGGATCCAGAAGCCGCGGCCGTGCGTCCCCAGCACCACATCGCTCTCCTTCACCACCAGGTCGCGGATGGGGGTATCGGGCAGGTTCTGCTGCAGCGCGGTCCAGTCGTCGCCGTCGTTCAACGACATATAGACGCCGTGTTCGGTGCCGAGGAACAACAGGCCCTGCCGCACCGGGTCTTCGCGGACGGCGCGGGCGAAGTGCCCGGGAGCGATCCCCGCGACGATCTTCGTCCAGGTGGCGCCGTAGTCCGTCGTCCGGAACACATAGGGCGCCCGGTCGTCCACCTGGTACCGGTTCGCGGCGAGGAAGGCGGTCCCCGGCCGGTGGGACGACTCCTCGAGGATGCTCACCCGGCTGAACTTCGGCAGGTCCGGCGGCGTGATCTCGGTCCAGGCGGCGCCGTGGTCCCGGGTGAGATGCACCCGGCCGTCGTCGGAGGCGACCCAGATGGTGTCCGGATCGTGCTGCGAGGGGGCCACCGCGAAGATGGTGGCGTAGATCTCCGGCCCGTTCATGTCCATGGTGATGAGCCCGCCGGTCTCCCCGAGGGTATCGGGGTCGGCGTAGGTGAGATCGGGGCTGATCTTCGTCCAGGACTGGCCGTCGTCGGTGGTGTAGTAGAGGAACTGCGAACTGGTGTAGAGCCGGTTCTCGTCGAGCGGCGAGAAGACGATGGGGAAAGTCCACTGCCAGCGGTCGGGCAGCGCGCTCGCCGGCTCCCCGGAGAAGAACCGGGGATAGACCTGGATGTCGCGGATCTGGCCGGTCGCCCGGTTGTACCGGGTCAGCAGCGCTCCCTGGCTGCCGGCGTAGAACACGTCCAGGTTCGACGGGTGCTGGGTGATGTATCCGCTCTCGCCGCCGCCGGCCGCGTAGTACCAGCGGCTCCCCGGCCCCCGCGCCTGCATGTGGTCCCAGCCCTCGCTGGCGACGCAGACCGTCGAGTTGTCCTGCTGCGCCCCGCAGACATGGTAGGGGAAGTCGTTCGTGACATTCACATGGTACAACTGGGTCGTCGAATAGGCTTGGCCGGTCCAGGTTTCGCCGCCGTTCACCGAGACATTGCCGCCGCCGTCGTTGGCGTTGCACATGCGCTGCGGATCGTTGGGGTCGATCCAGAGGTCGTGCTGGTCGCCGTGCGGCGGGCGGATCACATGGTCGAAGGTCTCGCCGCCGTCGTCGGAACGGTAGAAGCCGGTATTCAGCGCATACACCCGGTCCGGATCCACCGGATCGGCATACACCCTCGAGTAGTAGAAGGCGCGCTGGCGCAGTTTCCGTTCGTCGTTCGTGAGCCGCCAGGTGGCGCCCCGGTCGTCGGAGCGGAACACCCCGCCCTCCGGCGCCTCCACGATGGCCCAGACCCGATCCGGATCCGCCGGGGAAACGGTGACCCCGATCTTGCCGATGGGCCCGGCGGGCATTCCCGGGTTCTCCGTCAACTCGGTCCAGGTGTCGCCGCCGTCGTCGGAACGGTAGAGCCCCGAATCCGGCCCCCCGCCCCACATCTTCCAGGCCTTGCGGTACACCTGCCAGATGGTGGCGTAGAGCACTTCCGGATTCCGCCGGTCGATGATCAGGTCGGCGGCGCCGGCGCCCGGGCTCACGAACAGGATCCGCTCCCAGGTGTTCCCGCCGTCGGTGGAACGGAACACGCCGCGCTCTTCGTTGTCGCCGTAGGGGTGGCCGAGCGCGGCGACATACACCCGGTCCGGGTCCACCGGGTGGATGCGGATGCGGGCGACGGCCTGGGTGTCGGCGAGGCCCACATGCCGCCAGGTCGCGCCGCCGTCGCCGCTCCGATAGACGCCGTCACCCTGGGTGATGCTGCCCCGCAACTGGGTCTCGCCGCCGCCGATGAAGACGATGTCCGGGTTCGTCTCGGCCACCGCCACCGCGCCGATGGAGGAACTGGTGATCTGCCCGTCGGTCACCGGGAACCAGGTGGTGCCGGAGTCCACCGTCTTCCAGAGCCCGCCGCCGGTGGCGCCGAAGTAGTACTCGTGGCGGCGGCCGGGACTGCCGGCGCAGCCGAGCGAGCGCCCCCCGCGCAGCGGGCCGATGTTGCGCCACTGCAGCGGCCGCAGGAACGACTCGTCGAGGTCCGGCGCCTGGGCGGCGGCCGGGCCGGGCAGCGCGAACAGGGCGAGTACGAACGGGGCGAGGGCGAACGGGGCCGGAAGGAGGCGGCGGAGCGGCGAACGCGAACGGAACATGGGAATCTCTCCTTGCCGGGGAACCCGGGGCGAACGGGCAGCGGAACGGCGCCGCGCCCCGAGCCGGGAAGGCGGTCCGGGCGGGGGCGAGGCGGGCGGGGAGCATACGAAAACCGTTCCCCGGCCCCTTTCCCCGGTCCCTTCCCCCGGCTTCGGCCGGCGGCCCCGCTGCGGGCCGGACCGGCCGGCCGGCGCCGCCGGGACGATCCGGACCGCGCCGGACGACGGGGCGGAACCGGGCGCGGCCCGCCCGGAGCGGACTCTCCGGTCGGGGTGCGGGTTTCCGGGTTCGGGCGGGGCCGGGCGACCGAACGACGCCGGGCGCGGGCGAGGGGGAGCCGGGAACCCCCGTATCCGCCGGCAGCGGTGCGATTCGGCGGGCGGCGCCGGGCGCGCGGGAGGCGGCGCCGGCGGCTGCGAGGCGTCGCGTTCTCCCGCGTCGGGGCACCGCCCCCGCGGCGACTTGTTAGCATTTTCGGCGCGATGGCGAACCGCTCCCGGCAGACCTTCCTCAAGCGGCGCAAGGAGAAGGAACGCGTCGCGAAGCAGAAGGCCAAGGAACTGCGCCGCCGGGAGCGGGCGATCGAGAGGGCCGCCGAAGGCCCGCGCCCGACGAACACCGACCGGGACATCGAGGGCATCGTCCCGGGCCCGCAGGAGCCGGTGTGGAAGATGGCCGATGTCCTGACCGAGGACGAGGTCGAGGAAGTCGAAGCCGCCGAGGAAGAGGCCCGCAAGGCCGAAGCCGGCGCCTGACGAACCCCGGGGCTGACGACCCGGGGCTGACGAACCCGGGCCTGACGAACCCGGGCCTGACGAACCCGGGCCTGACGAACCCGGGCCCCACCGAAGCCGGGGCCGACGAGTCCGGCTCCGCCGAACGCGCGCCCGACGAGTCCGGACTCCACGGGAACCGGACCCGCACCGACCCGGGCCCTGACGAAGCCGGGCCTGACGAAGCCGGGCCTGACGAAGCCGGAGCCACCGAACCCGAGCGCCGAGACAGCGTCCACGACCCGCCTCCGGCGGTGCGCCGCCGGCAGCGTCCGGAGGCCGGGCGATCCCGGAAGCTTGCCCGTCTCCGGTCACCCGGCCGTCAGCTCGCGAAGCCCGGCGTGCGATGACCCGCCGCTTCGAGCAGCGCGTCGCGCCCCGCCGGACGGCCGGTGGAGCGCCGGATCAGGGCCTCGATCCCGGCGCGCGGGGTCACCCTCGGCCGGGGCCGGACAGGCCGAAGGCCGGGCGGCGACAGGGGCGCGCCCGCCCGGCCTCGGGGGTTCGGGGATTCAGCGGCGGCTGCGGTTCCCGTCCTCCTCCCCGGGCTGCTCCCGGTCGCCGCCGCGGCGCGCCCCCTGCCGCATCTCGGCCCAGCGGGCCCGCTGCTCCTCGGTCAGCACCGCCGCAACCCGCTCCCGCCCGGTGCGGCGGCGGAGACCCTCTTCGGCCTGCAGCCGGCCGGCCGCCTCGCCCAGGGCGCGCACTTCGTCCGCCGGGCGGTCGTCGTCCCGGAGCGCCCGCGCCAGTTCGCGGCGGGCGTCGGCGAGGGCCCGCCGCCCGTCGCGCCGCTCGTCGGCGAGTTCCCGCAGGAGGGTTCGCAACTCCTCCCGCTGCGCCTCGGTCACTTCCAGCCGCTCCGCCACCCGGCGCGAGAGCAGCGCCCGCCCCGCCTCGAAACGCCCCCGCTCGAAGCGCCCGGCTGAGCGGCGGTCGCCCCGCCGATCGCCCCGCCGATCGCCCCGCCGATCGGACCGCCGCGCCCGGTTCCGGTCCCGACGGTCCCCGTCCCGATCGCGCCCGGCGCGCCGCCGGTCCTGCCGGGCCTCGGCCCGCTGTCCGGCCGTCTCCGCCGGGACCGCCCCCGCCATCGGCGGAACGGCGCCGGCCGCCGGCGGAACGATCCCGGCGGCCACGAACGACGCCGCCGGCGGCACCGCCGCCGGCTCCGCGACCGAGGCCGCCCCGGGAACGGTGTCCCCGCGGACGGCGGCGCCGGCCACCGACAGGGCGACGAACGCCGCCCCCGCGGTGAACAGGAACCTCCCCGGCAACGTCCACTGCCGGGCCGGGCGCTGTGGTTTCGAGTGCTTCATGGTGCTTCTCCTGACTCCCCGGTTCGGGGGAGCGAAACGGCCTCCGCGGAACGCCCGCGGGCCGCCCGTCGGAACGCAAACGAAGTACCGGCCGGCGCGCCCGCCCCGGCGGTGCTATCTTCACCCGTTGCGGCGCGGTCCGGCGGCCCGGCGGCGGCAGGCGGGGTAGCTCAGTCGGTCAGAGCGAAGGACTCATAACCCTTAGGTCGGCGGTTCAAATCCGCCCCCCGCTACCACCGATCGCCCGACGGGATCCCCCTTCGCCGGCTCCCCGGTCCGGATCCCCTCCCGGCTCCCCTCCACCATCGCGCCCGCCCCACCCCCACGGCCCCTTCCTCCCGGAACTCGACCCGGACGGATCCGGCCCCAGATCCCCCGGCGGTCCCCGACATGGCCCTGAAACGCACCTTCAAGATCAAGGCCCGGCGCGACACGCCCTGCCCGGAGATCTACGCCAACTTCTGCGAGGCCACCCATTCGCCCTTCGATCTCACGCTGACCTTCTGCAGCCTGATCGGGATCCAGCCGGAGGACCTGTCCGAAGCCGGGGACTCCGGGGAAGCGGTGGTGTACGCGAACCCCAAGACCCGCGTCACCCTGCCCTTCCGCATCGTCCCGGCGCTCATCAAGATGCTGGAGACCCAGTTGAGCGCCATCGAGGAGACCGAGGAGGAGCCCCCTCCGGACCTGGACGACCGCCAGGTGGTGCACTGAACCAGCCCGGGACCCCGGTCCCCGCTTCTCCCCGGCCAGATTCCCCCACCCCGTCCTCCACCCCGGACGCCCCGGCCACCCCGAACCGAGCCGCGAACCGGGAGTCGCAGCGACCGTCGTGACGCGCCCTTCCCGCCCCTCCTCCCGCGCCTCCTCCCGGGCGGCGTCGCCCCGGCCGCCGTCGAAGGACGAACGCGAACGGAGTCTCGACCGCATCCAGGAAGCGCGGCTCGGCGTCGCCTCCCGGTCGCTCTGGATGAAGCGGGGCAGCGTCGCCGCGGTGGCGCTCACCATCGGGGTCGGCGCCCTCCAGGAATGGCCGCTGCTGCAACTGCTGGCGATCCCGCTGGCGCTCTTCCTCTGGTGGCGGGACGCCGGGCTCACCCGCGCCGACCGCCGGCTGGAACGGCTCTACGAAGGCGTGAGCGAGCGGACCATCGAACCGCCGCTCACCGGCGAGGAGGCCGCCGCCGCCGGGGGCCTCCCCGAGCCGCCGGACGCGCTGCGGCGGGCGCTGCTGTCAGGCCCCGGCGTCAGCATCCACCTGCTCATGATCGCCGTCGCGGTCCTCTTCAACTTCCTCGGCTGACTCGCCGGGCTCCTCCGTCTCCGGCGCCGCGTCGGAATCGGGGGAACCGGGGGAACCGGGCGGCAGCGCCAGCCGCTCCCCGACGAGCATGATCGGGATCCCGTTCCGCACCGGGTAGAGGCAGGCGCCGTCTTCGCGCACCAACCCGCCCTCGATCTCCTCCGCCACCGCGGCGCCCTCCCGGTTCTTCACCGTCCCGGCGCGGATGGCGCGGTTCACCTCGGCGACCACTTCCGCCGACGCTTCCCGCACCGTCTGGTGCGACTCCGGACAGCAGAGGATCTCGAGAAGTTCCGGATGGACCATTGCGAAGGAGGACTGCCGCGGGGAAGGGACAGCGGGAAGGCCGGGAACGCCCGGCGGTGCCGGAGGAGGGGCTCGAACCCTCACGACCACAAAGGATCTCGGGATTTTGAGTCCCGCGCGTCTGCCGATTCCGCCACTCCGGCCAACGGTCGACCCGACCGAACCGCCGCGGCGCGGGGCAGTCTAATCGGTCCGCCCGGCGAACCGGCGCGACCGGCCGACCCGGACCGGCCGGCGCGTCACCCCCGCCGACCCCGGGCTCTCCCGAACCCGCGAAACCGGGCAGAACCGGTTTTCGTACTCCGTTTTTCGCGGAAACTATGGTAGAATTGCGGAATTCGGGCGTCGAAACCCGGGGATTCCGCCCTGATCCCAGTCCCCCCTCCCCGCTCCCCCAGCGTCAGTCGAGGACCCATGCAGACCTCCATGCAGTTTCAGATCGGTGACAAGGTGATCTACCCGAACCAGGGAATCAGCATCGTGGAGGGGATCGAAGCCGCGGAGGGGTCGGCGGGCACCAGTTTCTACCGGCTGCGCCTGCTCGAAAAGTCCACCCTGGTGATGGTGCCGATCGAGAAGGTGGACGAAGTGGGTCTTCGCCGGATCATGACGGACGGCGATGTGGAGGCGGTGCTCGACGTGCTGGAGCACGGGGAAGTCAACGAGCACCTGAACTGGAAGACCCGCTACAAGGACAACTCGGACCGCATGAAGAGCGGTTCCCCGGTGGAGGTCGCCGGCGTCCTCAAGGGCCTCTACTACCTGAGCGAGCGCAAGACGCTCTCGTTCCGGGAGAAGCGGATGCTCGACCGCGCCCACCAGTTGACCGTGACCGAGGTCGCGGAGGTCGCCGGCCAGTCCGTCGAAGAGGTGGAGTCCAAGGTGTTCGAGGCCCTCCGGCGCAGCCGGAACGGGAACGCGCCGGAGTTGGAGGACGAGAGCCGCCCCTCGGCGACGAGCGTCCTGGAGAACCGGCAGGTCCGGCGGCGGCGGAAGGGGCGCGGCCCCGAAGGCAGCCGCTGCACCGTCTCCATCTCGATCAACCGCTACTGACGCCCGGCGGCTCCGGCCCTCCGAGCGCCCCTCCCCGACGACCCGGTCAGCGGTCCGTGGGTCGGCGCCGCCCCCCGGAGCGGTTCCGCGCGCTCCGGACGCTCCGCGCCGGCGCCGGGACCGTCGCGGTGGCCCTGGCGCTCCCGGTGCTGCTCCTGGTCGGGCTGGCCGCCATCCCCCTCGGCGACCGGCTCAGCGGCCGCCGGCGCCTGGGCTACGAATTCGGGCGGATCATCATGCGGATCTGCTGGTGGATCACCGGCATCCGCATCGAGGAGATCGGCCGCGCCCGCATCCAGCCCTTCCGCCCCCGGGTGTACATGGCGAACCACGCCTCGTTCCTCGACATGCCGCCGGTCCTGACGCTGCTCCCCGGCGTCAATGTGACCCTCATCAAGAAGGAAGCCTTCCGGGTGCCCCTCATCGGGGCCGCGTTCCGGGCGGTCGGGTTCCTGCCGGTGGACCGGAAGAGCCCGGGCGCCGCCCGGGAGAGCCTCGAACTCGCCATGGACGCGGTGCGCCGGGGGCACTCGCTGGTGATCGCCCCGGAGGGAACGAGGAGCCGCACCGGGAAGATGGGCCCCTTCAAGACCGGCGGCTTCCGCATCGCCGTCGCCGCCGGGGCGCCCATCGCCCCGGTCACCGTGACCGGCGCCCGGGAACTGCTGCCCCCGGGAGCGAAGTTGATCCGTCCGGGGGTCATCCGCGTCCGTTTCCACGACCCGGTCTCCACCGAAGGGATCGAGGCCCGCGACCGACGCGCCCTCGGCGAACTCATCGAACGGGTGCGCCAGACCATCGCGCGCGGTGCTACCGTCAACGGCGTCGCGGAGGCCTGACCCCCCCTGATCCGCCGCGAGATCCGCCGCGAGGAGCGCCCCGCCGGCCGGCCGCCGGCGCCGGCCCGGATCGCCTCCCCGGATCGCCTCCCCGCCCTCCATCCTTCCCGGCAACCGTCGAACCGCCGCCGCCCCGCCGCGATTCCGGTCCCGCCGCGCCCCCACCCCGAACCGCGCCCCCGGGAGCGTCGTCCTTGACCCACTTCCCCACCGAACACCTCGGCTTCGCCCGGAGCCGCCACGACCTCAGCACCTGCGGCATCCGCTACCCCCGCCGGGTGTTCTGGAACCTGTCCACCGCGGCGCTGACCCAGGAAGCGGTCTTCCGCGGCGAGGCCACGCTGGCGCACGGCGGCCCCATCGTGGTGCACACCGGCGAGTTCACCGGCCGCTCCCCGAACGACAAGTACGTCGCCGGGAAGCCGGACACCCACCCGGAGGTCTGGTGGGGCAGCCACAACCACCCGTTCTCCCCGAAGCGGTACGCCCGCCTGCGCTGGCGGATGACCGCCTACCTGCAGGGCCGCGACCTGTTCGTCCAGGACTGCCACGCCGGCGCCGACCCGAACCACCGGCTCCCCATCCGGGTCATCACCACCCACGCCTGGCAGAGCCTCTTCGCCCGGAACATGTTCATCCGCACCCGGGACGAGGACGCGCTCCACGAGCACCGCCCGGAATTCACGGTGATCGCCGCCCCCCGCTTCCGCGCCGCCCCCGACCAGGACAAGACCCGCTCCGAGGTCTTCGTGATCGTGAACTTCGAGCGCCGCGAGATCCTGATCGGCGGCACCGCCTACGCCGGCGAGATCAAGAAGGCGGTGTTCTCGGTGATGAACTACCTCCTCCCGGAGAGCGGCGTCCTCCCGATGCACTGTTCCGCCAACCACGGCCCCGACGGGAAGGACCTGGCCGTCTTCTTCGGCCTCTCCGGCACCGGGAAGACCACCCTCTCCGCCGACGCCGGGCGCACCCTCATCGGCGACGACGAACACGGCTGGGGCCCGGACGGCGTCTTCAACTTCGAGGGCGGCTGCTACGCCAAGGTCATCCGCCTCTCCCGCACCGGCGAGCCGGAGATCCACGCCACCACCCGCCGCTTCGGCACCATCCTGGAGAATGTGAAGGTCTTCGACGAGACCCGGCGGCTGGACCTCGACAGCGCCGAGTTCACCGAGAACACCCGCGCCTCCTACCCGGTCACCCACATCCCCAGCGCCTCCCGCACCGGCCGCGGCGGCCAGCCGGAAGTGGTGCTCATGCTGACCGCCGACGCCTTCGGCGTGCTGCCGCCCATCTCCCGGCTCACCCCGGAGCAGGCCCGCCACCACTTCCTCTCCGGCTACACCGCCAAGGTCGCCGGCACCGAGCGCGGCGTCAGCGAACCGCAGGCCACCTTCAGCGCCTGCTTCGGCGCCCCCTTCATGACCCGCCACCCCGAGGTGTACGCCGAACTCCTCGGGCGCCGGCTGCGGGAGCGGCCGGTGCGCTGCTACCTGGTGAACACCGGCTGGACCGGCGGCCCCTGCAGCGTCTCCCCGCGGATGCCGCTCGGGTTGACCCGCGCCCTGGTGCGCGCCGCCCTCGACGGCTCCATCGAAGCGAGCGGCTTCACCCGGGAGCCGGTCTTCGGCCTGCGGATCCCCAACGCCTGCCCGGGGGTCCCCGCGGGCATCCTGGAGCCCCGCCGCAGTTGGAAGGACGGCGAGGCCTACGACCGCCAGGCGCGCGCCCTCCTCCGCCTCTTCGAGGAGAACACCGAGCGACTCGGCCCCGCCGCCGGCTCGCTCGCCGCCGCCGCGGCCGCCTGACGGCGCCGTTGCCCCCCGACCGACCCGCGGCCGGCCCCTCCCCGGACGAACCCACCGACGGCGCCCCGACGCCGCCCGCGGCCGGGAAGACCCTGGTCCTCCTCCGCCACGGCGAGAGCGCCTGGAACCGGGCGAACCGCTTCACCGGCTGGACCGATGTCCCCCTCACCGACCGCGGCCGGGAGCAGGCCCGCCGCGCCGGAGAGCAACTGCGGGATGCCGGGATCGTCCCCGCCGCCGCCCACACCTCGGTCCTGAGCCGCGCCGAGGACACCCTCCGCGAAGTCCGCGCCCGCGCCGGCTGGAAGACCCTGCCGACCCGCCGCGCCTGGGAGTTGAACGAACGCCACTACGGCGCGCTCCAGGGGCTGAACAAGGCGGAGACCGAGCGCCGCTACGGCCCCGACCAGACGAACCGGTGGCGCCGCAGTTACGCGGAGGGCCCGCCCCCGGTGCCCCCGGAAGACCCCCGCCACCCGGCGCAGGATCCCAGATACCGCGACCTCCCGCCGGGCCGCCTCCCCGCCGGCGAGTCCCTCCGCGACACCGCCGAGCGGGTCCTGCCCTACTGGGAGACCGCCATCGCCCCCGACCTCGACCGGGGCCCGGTGCTGGTGGTCGCCCACGGCAACAGCCTCCGGGCGCTGGTGATGCGCCTGGAACGCCTCACCCCGGAGGAGATCCGCCGCCGCGACCTCCCCACCGGCATCCCCCTGGTCTTCACCCTCGACGCCGCCCTCCACCCCCTCACCCACCGCTACCTCGGCGACCGCGCCACCCTCGACCGGGGCATCGCCCTCGCCCGCCGCCGCCCGTAACAGCCCGTAGAATTCCCCGCCTCAGCGTCTTGGCTACTTCCACCGCGCTCCCGCTTCCGTCCGGTAGGCCCGGACCCCACGCCTGACTTCCATGCCCTCCTGGGATTTCCTCCGCCACGGGCCCGCGATCCTTCCCGCCAGCAACATGGCGGATCCGCTGTCCGGCACCTTGGCGACGACCGACATTCTCGTTCGAGAAGCCGTCCAGAACAGCTTGGACGAGCGCCGGTCCGATCGAGATTCCGCAGTCCGCATTCGATTCGAGCGACGCATCCTGCTCAGCGACGCCAAAGCGCGCTTCGTGAAACACCTCGACCTGCGACGGATCGCCGAACGTACTTCCCACTTCCGTTCGGACAACCGATGGTTCCAGCAGGGGCAGACAGTCCTCGACCAGATCGATGACTCCGGTTCTGAACTACCCGTACTCATCATTTCCGACCATGGAACCAACGGACTCGGAGGCTCGTGGCACCGGTCCCAGTCCAGAGGCGACCGTTTCTTCAATCTCGTCCTCTCCATCGCCGGATCCCAGAAGCAGGCCACTGGTTCCGCCGGCGACCACGCACTCGGCTCCTACGGTTACGGCAAGATGGCCTTCGCCATGTCCTCCTCTCTCCGTACCGTGATCTACTACTCCACGTTCCTGCCCGATGCCGCAACCGAGGGCACCCTTTGCAGGGCTATGGCCTGCGGTTACTTCCCCTCCCACACCATGCGGGACACCGACTACGCCGGACAAGCCTACTTCGGCGGCGCCGCACAGGACGACCACCCCCACATCCTCCGATCCCCTCTGATCGACGACGACGGCCACCGTTGGATCGATGCGCTCGGCATGCCGACCCGAACACCGGCAGATACCGGCACTACCGTGATTCTCCCCGGTTCAGATATGCCGATGGCTGACATCGTAGAGTCCTGCCACCGCTGGTGGTGGCCCAGAGCCTTCGACAAGGAGCAACGCCGCAGACCTACTTTCGAGTTCATCGACAACGGCGCACAGATCGACACATTTCGTCCTCGCTCACGCCCCACTCTGCATCCCTTCATCGACTGTTTCAAATTGCTCGACGCCACGAGTGCCGGTCCGGGATTCGAGATCAAACAAGTACTCGCCGGTCGCCAGCGTCGGCAGAGTGTCGGACGCCTGATCCTGAGGGCCTTGCCCGAGGACGGGGTCGATGATGACGCTTCCTCCGCGGCAGTGGCCCTGATTCGTGATGGACTGGTCATTCGATACGAGGACACATTTCTCCATGAAGACAAAGTTCCCGTCGTGGGCATCTTCGTCCCCCACAGCGATCTCATGGATCTCTTCATCCTCTCCGAACCGCCCGCCCACGACGAGTGGCGCGAAACCAACCATCGCCTTCTCGCTGTCGGTGATGACAGCGCGGATCTGATTCGACTCACCAAGAATCGCATCAAAATACTGACGCGCGATTTCCAGGCGCGACAGATGAGCTTGCCATCCTCGGATCACACCGATGCGGCACGCTTCCTCCAAAAGACGCTCGGCAGCCTTTTCCGTGGGCCGGGCGGTCCTCGTCCCAAGTCTCGGTCAAAACCAAAGCGACCCGTTGCTTTCGTGATCCGAGATCACGAGCAATCTCGCCACGCCACCGTTAACGGCATGGTGGACCGTGCCACCTTCGCTGTTTCCCTCTCGGAAAACGTATCGGACGCCGAGGTTTCGGTCCGGATCACGATGAATCTGAGTGTCCTCGTCGACGCCGATGGCGGGCGGAAGGAACAGATACCGTTCGAGATCGTAAAACACGGGGAATCCTCAGCATCCGACACCGAAAAACGTGAAGTGATCGCTACGCTCGCCCACGGCGAAGCCTACCTGGTTACTGCACAGGCCGCAGTTCATCCCGAATGGCGAACCCTCTGGGCCGTTACGGTTCAGAAAGATGAAGAGTAGTCGCTGGCGACATGGCCACGGATCTCCGATGGGTCAGCACCCATCAGGCCACTGCGGTACCTGCCCGCCCCACGGATCGTTCCCTGACTTCCGTGAGGTTCCGACTGACTCCCTCGGCGCCCCTGAGCACGGACGACAGATTTTTCATCGAGTCGGCATCCGATTGGAATCGAATCCAGCCGGAGGTGCTGCTCGCCATCGACCCCAACACGCTTCGTATGGACACTGCTTTCGGGCTGGGTGATGTGTCCGTAGTCGTCGTTGTCCGCGACCGTGTCCTCCACAAGTTCGGCGTCATCTCCAAGATCCGGGGAGACGTGCTGCCCTCCGACACACTGAGCCTCGGTAACGACATTCGGCGAACCTTCTCGCGTCCCGCCTCTCTCGATGTGTCCGTGCTCCTCGTCGGACCGGACCGGGAGCTACATCCCGCCGGAAGTCCCGAACAGGGATCCACGATCCTGGCGCGCCGAACCTTCCAGGTACGTGCGCGCTCCAACGCCATGGACATCCCCGTACGGGTCGTAGGGCCCGACACGATGGTGGACCACGGTGCCGACGCCCGTACCGTCCTGTTCGTTCGCTGGAAGGGGCACGATCTCAATCGTGCGCCATCCGACCTTCTGGAGGTGCTCCTGAACCGCTCGCATGAGGCCCAATATCTCGCTCTGGCCAACCAGCGTCCGGGTTCTGCCGGCGGTCACATCGCCCAGGATCTCGCGGCCCAGGTCGTGGCTGTGATTCTGGCAAGGGTCTTGGACAGCGACGACGACGGGGCCGTCGACGCGGATAGTTTGGCCCAGGCGATCGACGATCTCGCTCAGCGAGCACTCCATCGTTCCCTGGACGACCTCCGCGACCGAATTCGTGACAACACGGACAAACAGGCGCTTCTCCTGGCTTGGTCTGCCCGTATGGTAGGATCCGACGACTCCTTCCGACGAATGCGCCTCTAGATGCCGTACCCGGTTCTGTCCGTCACTGTCGCGAGGGAGGCGTACGCCCGACGGCGACGCGGGGACGAGGCCCATGCCCTCGTAGAGAACGAGACTGCGGAGAGGGACGGCGGTGATTTCCGCCCCGAGTTGGCACAAGAGGTACTCGATGAGTGTTTCGACCTCTCGCCCGGGCCGGCCGGGTCTCGACGGGCCCACTTCGACGCCCTTTGCGCTCGCCACCTCCACACCAGGCTCGACCTCTCCGCCGTGTGCGCCGGAGATCCCGATTTCTGGCGCTGGTTGACCTTCGCATACGGCGGCTGTGGCGCCGATCTCGTGGATCTCCGCTACGGAAAGGCGGCCACCGATTCCGCCGCCGATTCGGAGTTCTCGCACTCCGGCGTCGGAAGAGCCGTGTACTATGGGCTCGACCTGATGAGGAAGGGCATGTTTGCCAAACTCTGGATCTGCGCCAATCTCATGTACCGCTCTCATGGCGAAGCGGATCCCTGAATCCGTGGAATGATGGTTTGGAGTCCGTTTTGGATATGTATTGAGTGCGTATAGAGCACCCCTGAAAGGTAGCGATATGCCGTTATGCGGTCACAAATGAGGGTCGGGCGGGGAATGCACCTCTGAACTTGCGGAAATACCGGTTCGGCGATCAGTCTCGATGACCGAAGGCATGGTTCGGGTGCAGAGCCGAGGAGAACGGAGGCCCGAAGGCCGTCAAGTGGGCGCGAGGCGCGCATACAGCATGGAAAAGACCTCCACGGCCGGGCACCGCCGGCCGAAGCCGAGCGAAAAGCGCCGTCCGGAGTGGATCACCCGGGCCGCCCGATACATCAGTTCCTGGATCACGGTACGGATCCGCCGACGCTCCGCCGGATGGCGGACCGGACCGCCCGGCGCCACCAGGCCCATCTGCCCCAGCCAGCGAAGGATGTTGTACGCCACCGTGGCGCAGGCCAGCACCAGCGCGTTGGTGGCGAACTTCTGCGAGGGAAGCCTCTCGATGTTCAGGTCCGTCTTGAACTCGCTGTGGAACTGCTCCGAGGTCCCGTGGTCGGCATACAGGTCGATCACCCGCTGGTCGTCCAGATCCAGAGTCGTCCACCACCCCTCCACCGTGACCTTCGGCTCCAGAAGCAACTGCCCGCCCGGAGTGCTCTTCCGCTCCGTCACCCGCATCACCCGCCGCAACGGATAGTCCTCGCCTCGATGCCGGCGCGTCTGCTGGATCGTGAACACCGCCACCCGCTTCCCCTTGCGGGGGCGGTCGAACCGTACCCGCTGGCGCTCGGCGTAGCGGAGCCACTGCTTCGCGACGTTCTTGCGCGGGTTCCACTTGATGAGGAAGTCCGCCTTCCCCCCCGCATCCCGATGATCGAACACCACCTTCATGTTGTCGATGGCATCGTTCCCGGCATCGAGACGCACCAGCACCGGCTTCGCGGTCAGCTGGCGAGCCTGCCCCAGAACCCGCTCCAGGAACTCCGGCGTCCCCTTCTGGCAATGCTGCACCCCCTCCCGCAGCTCGAACTCCAGGCAGTACCCCTCCCGCCCCAGGTAGGCCGCCATCGGCGCGTAGCCGTCATAGCCGTGGTAAGTGCGCGAAACCCCCTCCTTGCGGGTCTGGGAGTTGTCGAACGGCGTCACATCCGCATCCAGAGGCACATGCCCGGTGTCCAGCGCCGTCGGCTTGGCGTTCACGCTCTTCAACACGCCCACCGCACCGTCGCGGACCAGAGGGAGCAGTTGCTCCGCATACTTGTTGAAACGGTGCCGGACGGTGACCGACGACGGAACCTTCGCCACATCCATCGCCTCGAGGAAGAACGGGTCCTTCCGCAGGCCATCGAGTGCCTCGAAGTCGTGCTTGCCCAGAGTCAGCAAGGCGATGTAGGAGCTGATCACGTCCCCGTGTTTGACCCCATGGTGCCGCCACACGGCGCGATCCGCCGCCTCGCCCAGACCACTGCGAAGAAGCGCCTGTCCCACCAGCGCCAGCCCCGAGTGCGAGGTCAGATCCTCATTGAGCCTCTTGATGATGAATCGCCGCACGAAGTCGACTCCCTCCGGCACTCACTCCCCAAGTGAGATAACCGCTTGGGCGGATCATACCGGAAACGCCGGGTATTGTCGAAGGAAACCGACTCGGTCCACGAATAGAAGCACGGATCCAGGAGATCCTTATGATGGCTTGGACTACCACGATGTCGATCTGTGGGATTCACACGTGATCGATATCGATTGGGGTGGCGTTCCCGCCATGGCTCGCGCCTTCGTTCACATCGTCCGGGACATGGCCCTTTCCCGTGGTGACAAACCGGGTGAGTGTGGTTTCCGACATCTCGCTCGGGAGATTCGCAGGAGGTATCCGACGACTGCCTTTGAGGTGTTCGATGACGATGACGCCTACAGGTGGATAGCCGCCCTCTGGCGTGACCGCGAAACTTGGTGTGGAATCCAGCGCTAGTGGTACCGATCCCAATCGCCTCCGCGGCCTCTATCGTTCCCGACATCTCCGTTCGATACCGGAGCGCCCTCGGCATCCTGGAGCGTGCGGCGCGGGCCGGCCGATATAGCGCGACCACACAAGTCCCGATGGGCCCCGGTGCGACGGACGATGCCGGTGCTGGCACTGTCGTTGATTTGGCGACCCGATGGGTCATCCAGGAGTTGCGGGGTCGGAAACCACAGGCGCCGCGGTCGCGCTCCAAGCCGGCTGTCCGGGTCGTGGATCTCTTTTGCGGCTGTGGTGGTTTCGCTGCCGGCGTTCAGCGGGCTGCACTGGCCGTCGGGACTCGCGCCACGGTCACCTTTGCGGCCGATGTGAACCCGGCCCCGCTGCGCGTCTATCGGAGGAACGTTCGGCCCCTCCGCGCGGAGCAGTGCAATGTGGAGACCTTGCTCGACTACACCCTTCCCGCCCCGGGCACGGGCGGAGGACTCTCACCGGCAGATCTGTACCTGTCCGACTCACTCTCAGCGACGCGGGGCTCCGTGGACATCCTGATCGCAGGACCGCCATGTCAGGGCAATTCGAACCTGAACAACCACACTCGTCGAGTGGACCGTCGGAACGACCTCTATTTCGACGCGATTGCCGCGGGCATCGCCCTCCGGGCTCGGGTCGTGATCGTCGAAAATGTGCCTGCCGTGATTCGGGCACAGCAGGATGTCGTACAACGGTCCGCCGAGTTGCTGGAGGCTGCTGGCTATCGCGTCGCCGACACTACACTGATTCTGACTGCGTCCGACTTCGGCACGCCCCAGACGCGGAGACGGCACTTCCTGTTCGCCACTCTCGGTGATCGAAGATTCTCGACCGACGCGCTCAGCGTCCTCCGTACCGGGGCCGTATCGGCATCCACCGCGCTCGACGATCTGGCGGAGCGCACACCGACGACCACCTTCGACCTCCCCTCCGTTCTCTCCGAGGAGAACGAGCGCCGGGTCCGGTATCTCGTCGAACGGGGCGAATACGATCTTCCGGACCGGGAACGTCCGGCCTGCCATCGAACGAAAGACCACAACTACCGTTCGATCTACGGTCGAATTCACCCCAACGAGCCGGCGCCGACCATCACTACCGGTTTCCTGTCTCCCGGCCGGGGCCGCTTCACGCACCCGTCCATCCCGCGCTCCCTGACTCCACGCGAGGGCGCACGCCTGCAGGGTTTTGGTGACGACTTCGATTGGCACCCACCCGGCCCCCCTCTGACCCGGAGCGACTACGCACAGATGATCGGATCCGCCGTCCCGCCACAGCTCGGCTTCGCCGTGGGCATGGCAGCCCTCTCGGCCCTCGATCATTAGGGACGAACGTGGACTCATGAACGGATCCGGGGCGTCGGTCACGACCGTCAGGGCGGAGTTGACCGGTGCGATACGGCAGTTCTTCGAGGGACGGCCTTCTTGGGGTGAGTGTCTCCTTCACTACACGGGCCTTCTCAACGGAATGAGGCGCACCCTTCAGGAGATCGCGGACGACGCCGAGGTCTACGGTTTCGAGCGTGCCGTGACGCGTGAGCGGGTCCGACAGGTGCTGGCGATGGCCAAAGAGCGGCTCTCTCGATGGGCGCGCCAGCGGGAGTGGCCCTTGTACACGGCGACCACAGATAGGATGCGATCAGTCCTGCCGTGCTCCCCGGGACGATTCATCGAGATGTTCGGCTATCCGCAGGTCCCCAAGCCGGTGCGGTTGTTCCATCAACTGGGCGAGATCGCCGAATCGTTCGGCTTGGACTTCGACTACTACTTGGCGTCACCTCCAAGTTTTGGCCCCATCGTGGTTCGTGGCGCCGATCAGTCCGTCCTGAAACCACTCTGGAATCTGAACAAGTTGGCGGGATCGACCTTCGGAGAGATCGAGACTGCGGCAGAGGAATTGGAGTGTTCGCAGGGCCTCTTGGCCAGCGCCATTCATGCGAGCGACCGCTGGGAGTTTTTGGACGAATACGACAGGTACTTCTGGAAGAGACCGGTACTTCCGCCCCCACGCCCAAATGTGACCGGGAACAGGATTCTGACGACGCTGTGTCTTCTCTTCGCTGCGGGAGAACGTGCACGTTCGGGCGATTTGGAGATGTCCATCGTCAGACATCGTTCTCTGCGGAACGCACAGATCCCCTCCCGGATTATCGAGTTGATCGCACGGCGGTCGGGGCTGTTCAAAGTGAATAATGGCGAAGTCCGGAGGGGAGAGCAATGGTCATGGTCGTACATCTCGGAACGAGATCAACTTCTGTTGGACATCTTCGCTCACCATGGATCCGTCGTGTCGAGCCGAGTTCTGTACGCCGATCTCATTCGTGGAGGGCTGTCCAAAGAAAACGCGAGCATCACCGTTGCACACAGCCCCTTCTTGATCCACGCGCAGTCTGGCGTCGGATTCAAAGAGGGCATCTATCGGTGCGTCATGAATCAGGAACCAACGTCCGAGCAGACCGGCGTAGCGGTGGAACCGGGCTGTGCGGTGAGGGTGTCCGTAACGGCGAGAGCGACTGCTACAGGGAGAGTATACGGGGATGAGGATTTCGGTTGCGATGGTTCGTGGATGGTGCGAAACGGCGAGGATCTGCTGTCCGGAAGAGTCGCAATCTCGGGTCGGATGATCGACGGGCTCCGTCCGGTCATCGCCGCGCTCGGTCTTCGGAAGGGGGAAGTGCTGGAGATGCGACCCTGTAGGGGCGACGGCGTTCTGGTCGTCGGGGATCGGGGCGCTGGAGCGTCGTCGCCGCCAGTTGGCACTTCCGAGGTCCGGATCACAGCGATCGGTGATGGGGTCGATTGAGCACTGCACCGCGGTCCTCCAGTGGGGAAGGACGCGGTCCCTTCGCCTGCCGACGGCTTGGTGCCCGGCCCCTCTCCACGGCACCACCCACCACGAGGGCCAGTACCGGTTCGTGATGGAGCCGGAGGACATAGATCCAGTCTCCGCCGGAAACCCCGGAGCAGCCGGGGCCTGACGAATCGGCCCGAGGAATCCGCTCGGGGCATCGACCGACCGGTCCGAAGTGCCCGCGCCCTTTCCCGCTCGGCCCCTCCGACTTCCCCGATGTCCCCTTCGTGAACCGGGTCGCGCCGGGTCCCCGCGCCGGAGTCGGTGCGGCGGCGGATGCAGAACACGCCCCGGCGGGACACGCCCTTCGAGATCGCCGTTCGCAAGCGGACTCACGCGCTCGGGCTCCGGTTCCGGGTGGACCACCGCCTCCCCGGCGTGACCCGGGCGCGGCCCGACCTGGTGTTCCCGGGGCCGCGGGTCGCAGTCTTCCTCGACGGTTGCTTCTGGCACTCCTGCCCGGAGCACGGCACGACCCCGCAGACCAACCGCGACTGGTGGATCGCCAAACTCCGCGCCAATGTCGAGCGCGACGCCCGCCACCGCGCCGAACTCGAAGCCGCCGGCTGGACCGTCCTCCGCTTCTGGGAACACGAAGACCCGGCCACTGTCGCCGCCCGCATCGAGACCGCGGTCCGCGCGCCCGCCCCGCCCCCGCCGCCGAGCCGCTGACCGCCGCCCGCCCACGGAGACGAGACGCCTCTCGCCGACGAAGCGGAGGCAGCGGGAGCGCATCGGCTCGGTGGCCGGCAGGACTCCACTCCTTCCCGCCGCAGCGGAGGAGGCCGTGAGGCGGAACCGGGAATCCCCGGCCCCCGAAAACCGGGGCCGAGGACCCGGTAGCGATGGCCGGCGGGGGCCGCCTCCGACCGGCCCCCAATCCTTCGGCCCCACGCGCCCGGAAGAGGTACGTTTCCCGAACCTCCATGGACGCGACTGCAGGCCGTGCCGAGCACCCTCCGGAATCGGGAACCTCCCGGGGCGACCCGCTCACCCGGTCGTCGGCGCCCGTCCGGAGGCGTTCGTGATCGAGACGCCGGTCGGCCGCCGCGCCGACGGGGCCGGTCGCAAGCCAACGACCTGGTGATGCCGCCTACGCTCCCCACCTCCATCGGGCGACGCAACGGGCGATGGAAACGGGAGAACGGCCCGAATCCGAAGCAGAACCCACAACGCGAATCCGCACCCGGGAGGGCGCCTCGGCCTGCCTCCTGGGGGATTTCCGCGTGACCGGCCTCTCCGCGAAACCGGACCAGCCCCGCCTCCTGCCATGAGCCTCGATCCGGAATCGCTGCGGCGTCTCCTCTGCGAACGCCTCTGCCGGGAGGTCGGTGTCGCGCTCCGCCCCGACGGGAGCCTGATGCTGGAAACGCACTTCGAGTTCCCCGATGGCGACCGCTATCCGATCTGGCTGTCCGAGACGCCGGACGGCCGCCTCCGGCTCTCCGACTGCGGGCATACCCTCATGCATCTCAGTTACGACCACGAGGTGGACTCCCTCCTCGACGGAACCCGCGGGATGCTGCTGGAGCGCCTCCTCGGCGAAACCGGACTCGCCCGGGAATCCGGCGCGTTCTGCCTCGACACCACGCCGGAAGATCTGTCCGCGTCGCTCTTCCGGTTCGGACAGGCGCTCACCCGCATCTACGACCTGTCCTTCCTCTCCAAGTCCCGGGAGAGTTCCACCTTCTACGAAGACCTCACCGGCGTGCTCCGGGAATTCGTGGACGAGAGCAAAGTGCGACGCGACTACGAACCGGAGGTTCCCAACGCCGCGGCGTACCCGGTGGACTATCGAATCGAGGGAAAGAACGGCGCGCCGCTCTTCCTCTACGGGATTCCGAACGGGGACAAGGCCCGGCTGACGACGATCATGCTGGCCTGGTTCCATCGGCACGACCTGGACTTCGAGTCCCTGCTGGTATTCGCCGACCAGGCCGCGATCCCGAGGATGGACCTGGCGCGGCTCTCCGATGTGGGCGGCGAGATGATCACTTCCCTCGAAGCGAAGGACGACCTGAACCGGAAACTCCGGCGGCGCATCGCCGCCTGACCGAACGGCGGGGGGCCACTCCGCGGGCTCGCCGGCGGGGACAGCGTAGGCCGCAGCGCCGGAGGCCGCCGGCGCCACCGGATATCACGGTCTCCGGCGCACCGGCGGCCGCGTAGCCCCGAAGGAGCGTTCCGTCGGTCCGGATCGCCGGTGAAACGGGCTCCAGCGGGTTCTTCCGTCATCGGCGGAGCGGTCGAGCACATAGAATTCCGCCTCGGGAATCCCCGGTGTCCGACACTGCCCGGACCGGCCGTTCCGGGGAGCACCGCGATCTCTCCTTCCGTCGCCGGACGGCGGCGGTCCCGACCCGATCCGATATCCATGCCCCCGCGAAGTTCGGCCGCACCGGAGTCCCGGCGGAAGGGCCCCGAGGCGGCGGACGCGCGGACGGAGATCGTTTCGGAACTTCGCCGGATCTTCGCGGGGTCGCCGACCTTGGGGAAGTGTTACCTGGCCCGGACCGGCCTGGAGAGCGGTCGCCCGCTGGTCCTGCGGGAAGTAGCGGACCGGGCCGAGCGTTTCGGCTTCGCCCGACGGGTGACCAAGGAGCGGATTCGCCAGGTCACCGTACTCGCCGAGGAACATCTGCGGGGGCACTCGCAGTCGTGCGAGTGGCCGCGCTTCCGGGCTGCCGCGGCCGCGGCCCGCTCGGGGTTGCCGCTGACGCTCGAGCAGTTCGTGGGCGCATTCGGGTATCGCGACTCCGAGCGCCCGAAGCCGGTCTTCGCGGCGCTGAAGCGCTTCGCCGATACTTGCGGGTTGCCGTTCGACTTCCGTACGAAGCGGGTTGGATTGCTTGGGTCGTGGGTCGGCGGCGGCAAGGCGGGAGGCGCCTTTTCCATGCTGCGACGGCTCAATTCGGTCGTGGGCAACCTGTTCGGGGAAGTCGGGCCGGTCGCCGCCGTCCTCGGCTGTCGGGAGGACGCCCTGGCCCGGACCATCGCCGCGTCGCCGCGATGGGAGTTCCTCGACGAGGAGGGCCGCTACTTCTGGAAACGCCCGCTGCTGCTGCCGCCGCCGAACGACCGCACCCTGACCGGGAACAAGGTGCTCACCGTGCTCTGCGCCGTCTTCGCCGGGGTGAAGGAGGCGGCGGCCGCGGACCTCGCGAAGTCCGTCGTCCGGCATCGCTCCCTCCGGAATCGGTCGGTGCCTGTCGAAGTCATCGAGTCGATCGCGGCGCGATCGGGCCTCTTCGAAGTGGCAGACGGTCGGATTCGCCGGGGCGGGGGATGGGGCGGGCAGCCGGTGGGCGAGCGGGACCGCATCCTGCTGGGGATCGGGGAACGCCGCGGACCCGCTGTCTCCAGCCGCGTCCTCCGCACCGAACTCCTTCGGGGAGGCCTGTCGAAGACCAACACCATGATCACCATCGCGCACACTCCCTTCCTGGTCCATACGAAGTCCGGGCACGGCCTGGAGGAGGGTCGCTACGAGTTCGTCGCCGGGCCGGAGGACATAGACACCGGTTCCCCGGTTCCGGCAGCGGTCCGTTCCTGAGCCGGCGGAACCCCCGTTCGCGATCGCCGGCCCACGCGCCCGGCCTCCGGTTCCGGGCGCCCCGCCGCCTCCCCGGCGTGACCCGGGCGCGGCCCGACCGGTGTTCCCGGGGGCCCGACGCGGGTTGCGGTCTGCCTCGACGGCTGCTTCCGGCAGTGGGGTCCGGAGCACGGTTCCACCCGAAGAGCAGTCCCTTCCCGGGCCGTACGAAGTCCGGGAGCGCCCGGGAGGAGTCGCTACGAATTCGTCGCCGGGCCGGAGGACATCGCCACCGGTTCGCCGGTTTCGGCAGCGGTCCGGTCCGGAGCCGGTGGAATCCCTCCGTTCGAGATCGCCGACCCACGCGCCCGGCCTCCGGTTCCGGGCGCCCCGCCGCCTCCCCGGCGTGACCCGGGCGCGGCCCGACCGGTGTTCGCGCAGCCCGACGGGTCGGCGGTCCGCCTCGGGACGACCGCTTCCGGGGGTCAGGGCCGGAGCGCGGCTCCACCCGGAGACCGAAGGTGACCGATGGATCGCCGAACGCCGGGCGGATGTCGAACGCGCAGTGCGGCCCCGTTCAGATCCAGGCCGCCGACCGGACCGTCCCCCGCTTCGGGGAACCCGAGGAACCGGCGGCCCCCGCCCCCGGATCGAGATCGCGGCCCGCGCGACCGACCCGCCCCGCCGCCGAGGTGCCCGGCGTCGTTGCGCCGGCGCTCCCCGGAGACGCTACGCCGGAGGTACGCGGAGGACCTTCAGCACCTCGTCGCCCAGGTGGTTGATGACCTTGACGGCGATGCGGCCGGTCGCCGGTTCCGGGAAGGGCCGGGAGCGGTCGCTGCGCAGCGTCTCCCAGGCCTCCCGGGAGATCTCGGCCCGGAGCGACTTCCGCAGGGCGGCGTAGGGATCGTTCTTCGTCCCCGGGAAGTAGGCGTGGCGGACGCGGAAACTCTCCTCGTCGTACTCCGTGTCGAGGAGCCAGCAGGCGATGCCGTCGGCGTTGTCCGACCGCACCCGGCCGGTGCTCGGGTCGTACACATCCACGCCGAGCAACTGCACCCGCCAGCGGCCGTCGTCCTCCGGATGCAGTTCGATGTCCGGTTCGCCGAAGACGACGAACAGGGCGTCGCTCTTCTTCGACCGCAGTTCCGGCGCCATGTGGAGGTCGGCGTTGATCCGCGCCCGCAGCACCGGCATCCGGCCGATCGGCTCCTCGTCCGCGGCGTTCGGTTCGTAGGCGAAGGCGCAGGTGACCAGCACCTCGCAGCCCTGCTCCGCCGCCTCCCGGGCCGCCGCGACCAGGTCCGCCCGGGTGACGACCCCGAACTCCGGCCCGATGTGGATCGCCGCGCGCCTCTCCCGGTTCTTCTCACGGTACCGCCCTTCCAGGGGGAGCCTCGCCGTGGGGCCCGGGCCGAGCGCGTGGAACCGGATCCGCTCCCGGGGGCCGGACCGCCGGCGCTTCTTCTCCGACGCCGAGCGTGGACGCGCCACCTGGTGGACGCCGGCGATGCGGAGGTTCTCTTCGACGACCGTCTCGAAGGCCGCGTTACCCCGGTAGGTCGCGGTCTCCTCCGCCACCCGCAGCAGCGTCTCCCCCGGCTCTTCCTCCTCGACCGTCGGCACCGCCCGGTGCGGCGTGATGCTCTCCACGGTGAAGGGCCCGGCGACGCGCACGACTTCCGGGTCCTCGTAGGGCCGGTCGTAGAGCACCTCGGTGTCGGCGCCCGCGGCGATGGAGGCGTCCATCTCCCGCTGCCGGGCGAGGCGCAGTTCCCACCAGTCCCGATGCTCCTGCCGCGCCGTCTCCGACCAATCCTCCTCTGCCTCCCGCGGAATCTCCCACTCCTCCCAGGACTCGCCCA
Source organism: Candidatus Marinacidobacterium sp. (assembly GCA_965243415.1). Lineage (GTDB taxonomy): Bacteria > Acidobacteriota > Vicinamibacteria > Marinacidobacterales > Marinacidobacteraceae. The sequence continues at coordinate 259,112 of OZ251549.1, forward strand.
ACTCCTCGTTCAGCCGGGCGCGGACCGGTTCCATCCGCTTCCGGTATCGCTCCCAGAGGACATCTATTTCGGCGTTGTTCGCGATGGCCCGGAGCGTCACATGCGGGACCCGCTCGTACACGAAGCCCTGCCGCAGGCGCCCGTAGGTCGGCGTCGTCTTCGGTGGCGTCCGTCCGATCTCCGCCTCCTTGGCCTGTCCCTCCGGGCTGTCGGCGAGCAGGTACCACGGATACTTCGCTCCCATGATCCGGGCGCGGGCCAGGGCCAGGGCCACCCGCGAGGTGTCCACCGTGATCCAGCGCCGCGCCCACTGCTCGGCCACATACGCGGTCGTCCCCGAACCGCAGGTCGGATCGAGCACCAGGTCGCCCGGATCCGTCGTCATCAGGACGCAGCGTTCCACGACCTTCGCCAGCGTCTGGACCACATAGATCTTGTTGGCCGTGAAACCGGCGATCCCCGTGTCCGACCAATGGTTCGAGTACGGAACGACCGGGTAGTCGTCCAGGAAACGCAGATACCGGAGTGTGTTCCCGACCAGAAACACGCGAGCGCACCGGTTCAGACGCCCCACTCCATCGGCCGTCGTCTTCCAGTGGAGCCCGCTCGACGGCAGGAACTCTCGACCCCGATAGACGACCCGCTGCGACTCCGGTTCCGCTGCTTCGCCCTGCGCCGTCAACTGATCTGATGTCGCCAAGCGTGTCCGCGCCGGTCCCGCCACGCTCGGGTCGATCTGTGCGGCCGGACGATAGGCAGTTGCCCCGGGTTCTCCCACGACCTTCTTGCGCAGAACTTCTCGATACTTGATCCGCTCTGCATCCTTGGCATACCACAACAGATAGTCCACGGTATTCGACAGGGTTTTGCTGCTGAAACCGGTCGTCTTCGTGAAGGAGATCTGGCTGATGCAATTGTCGGGGCCGAACACTTCATCCAGGACCGATCTCACGCGATGCACATTCTCGTCACCGATCTGGACGAAAACACTGCCGCTCTCCGTCAGCAGATCCCGCGCCACGATGAGGCGATCCCGGAGATAGGTCAGGTACGAGTGGACGCCGTCGCGCCAGGTGTCCCGGAAGGCCTTCACCTGCTCGGGTTCCCGGGTAATGTGCTCCTTCTTGCCGTCCTTCACCTCCCGGCTCGTCGTGGACCACTGGAAGTTGGAGTTGAACTTGATGCCGTACGGCGGGTCGAGGTAGATGCACTGCACCTTGCCCCGCAACCGCTCCCGCTCGGCGAGGCTGGCCATCACCTGGAGGCTGTCCCCGAGGATCATCCGGTTCGACCACTTCGCCCGGTGCCGGTAGAAATCGGTCCGCGCCGCGCCCGGCGGGAGGCCGTTGAAGTCGTCGAACAGCAGCGGCGGCCCCGGCGTCGGGTCGTTGTCCCGGCCGTGGCGGAGCAGGTCGTCCAGGATCGCCTTCGGCTGCACCTTCTCCTGGACGAAGAGCGGCGGGGCGTTGACGACGATCTCCGACCAGTCGGCGAGATCCTTCCCCCGCCACACCAACTGCGGATCCCGGTCCGGGTCCCGCCGCTCGAACTCCGCCCGCAGCGGGCGCAGGTGCGCTTCCGTAACGACCGCCTTCATCTCCGCCGTCGGAATGTGGAGGCGTTTCGCCTCGCCGTGCCGCAGCGTATCGACCCGGGTGGGGCCTTTCTTCGCCGCTCTTTTCTTCACGAGGCGTTCCTCACGCGGTCATCCGGCGAACCCGCCTCGAAGGCGATCCCGAGTCTCTCGGCGACTCGGAGCAGGCGCCGGTCCTGAGTCCAAAGTTTCGCCCCGGGGGAGTCGAGTACGGAACCGAGGAGATGGGCGTCCACGAAGCCGACTCCGCTCCCGGCGATGCCCTGGCTCTCGATCAGATCGTAGATGTCCGCGTGGGGCTGCGGTTCCTCGACTGGCAATTCCCGCCATTCCGCGACGACCCGGGCGCGGTCGGCGATACGCCCGCAGAGCAGTTCTCCCAGCACCATCGGGTGCATCGCGACCCGACGCCGTTCGAGCAGCGCGTCCAGCCGGGCCCACGGCTTCCGCAGGTGTTCGATCCACACCGAAGTGTCCACGAGGACCATCAAGGGGCCGAGGGGCGGCGCCGCGGGATGTCTTCCAAGTCGGGCATGGTACCGCCGGCCTCCGACAGGACTCGGGCCGCCCGGTCCCATTTTCGCCCCATGAACGGCTCGAACAGCCGAATGGAGGCCGGTAGCGCCGCTTCGAGGTCCGACTCGAAGGCACCGGCCCTGGTCAACTCGGCGAACGCCCAGCGGCCGCAGGTTCCGAGCGCATTGACCCCGGGGACCCACTGCGTTTCCATCGCTTCCTTCTTGTCGCGGGCGTCCTGGCCCCGGTAGCCCTTGACCTCGACGACCAGGTGCAGGAGGTCGTCGTCGCCCTCCCCCTCGCCGTCGTCGAGGACCACGATGAAGTCCGGGAGGTACCGGCGCCACTCGCCGCCCGATCGGTACGGGACCTCGAAACCCAGTCCGTCGTTCCGCGCCCACCGCTTCACGAAGTGCTGCGCGTTGACCACCCGGCAGAATTCCCGTTCCCAGTTGCTGTCGAGAACGGCCCAGTTGATATGGCAGCGGCGCGGATCGGTCCGGTACCTCAGTCGTTTCGTCGTGGTGAAGTCCACCTCGCTCGTGGAACCGGTCTCGTTGTACGGGTCGAGCACGGCGCGCACCGGCGACCGGGCCTTCAACTCGAACCGGGTCACCGCCGCCTCGATCTTCTCGCAGGCCCGATCGGCGAGCACGGCGTACATGAGTTGCGCCGGGCGGGTCCCCCCTTCGCACCGGAGGCATTCGTCGAGCCATCTCCGCGCGATGTTCTTCAGTTGCGAGAACGCCGCCACGCCCGGGCTCCCCGAGGTGTCCCGGTAGCGGGTCTCCAGCAGCCGGGCGGCGAGTTCGTAGGCCAGGGCCCCGTTGCGGGTGCGGTCGAGGTGCGAGAGCCCCAGGTCCGCAGCCGACCCGATGAGCGCCGCGTTCTCGACTTCGGTGGCGCCGACCAGGTCCGTCGTCAGCGTCAGGACGGAATCGTCGTTGAACTCGGCGCGGAACCCGCTCGCGGGTGTTGCAGTGCGGTAGTTGACGACCCGGGGAAACCGGATCTCGTGGGCCACCCGCTCCGGAACGGCGTGGACATGCAGGCGCGATGGCGGCGGAGGGGGCCCGGTGGCTATCGGCTTGGCGGTGAAGTCGAACGGGACCCCGAGGACATCGGCATACTCCGGTTCGAGGAGAGCGTCCCCGTCCCCGTCGTAGGACTGCCGCCGCAGCGCCCGGCCCACCACCTGTTCGCAGAGGAGTTGGGTCCCGAACGCGCGGACGCCCAGGATGTGGGTCACCGTGTTCGCGTCCCAGCCCTCGCTGAGCATCGAGACCGACACCACGCAGCGGATCGAGTCCCCCAGCGTGTTCGGCTTGCCGACGGTGTTCAGCACCTCGCGCAGCAGGTCGGAATCGTCGTCCGCGTCCTTTCCGTCCCCCCGCTGGCGGATCTCCGCCCGGAACCGCTCGATCTCGAGGGCCGCGGCCTCCCGGAACTTCGGGTCGAGCGCCTCCCCGGACTCCAACTGGACGCTGTCGATGAGCAGCGTCCGCGGGCGCGCCAACGGCTCCCCGCGCTCGTCGAAGTTGCGGAAGAGGTCGAGCCGGCCGGGCCGGTACCTTCCGTTGCCGTCCTCGCCGGGACGGTGGTAGCCGGCGATCCAGTCGTGGACCAGCCGCGAACTCGCGGTGTTGTTGCAGACCACGACGAAACAGGGGTCGGACTCGATGCTCTCCTCGGCCTCCCAGGCGGCGAAGACCCTCTCGTAGTGGCCGTAGAGCATCTGCAGGGCGGTCTGCAGTTCCGGGGGCAGGTCGGCCGGGTCGAGCGGCGCCTTCGCCCGCGCCCGGTTCGTCCGCGGCATCCGCTTGCCGATGTGCTTCCACAACTCGCGGTACATCGGCATCTCGTGCTTCGGAACATCGTCGTCCACCGGGACCCGCGGGAGTTTCACGATGCCGCACTCGATGGCGTCCAGCAGCGAGAAGTCGGTGATCGTCCAGGGGAAGAGCGTCCCCTCCGCGTAGCCGGAGCCGCTGAGGAAGAAGGGCGTCGCCGACAGGTCCACCACCCGGCTGACCTCCGCATGGTTCGCGAGCGCCTCGAGGCCGGAGATCCAGAGGCGGGCCGCCTTCCGGTTCTCCCGCGCCTCGTCGCGTTCGGCGCCGGTGAGCGGCTCTTCGTCCCCGGGCGCGCCGAGCGGCCGCTCCCGGTAGCAGTGGTGCGCTTCGTCGTTCAGCACCAGCACCCGGGAGGCGCGGAGCATCGAGTTCTTCCCTTCGAAAACCCGCCGCAGCATCTCGCCCTCGGATTCGGTCTCGATGGCCAGGTCGCCGCCGCGGCCGCGCAGGGCCTTCTTGGTGCCGGCGGCGGCCTTCAGGGTCTCCCGGCGCCTGAAGGCGTGGTAGTTCGTGATGACGATCTCCGCCTTCTCGAGGTCGCGCTCCATCCCCTCGGGGAGGAGACCGTGCTTCCTGCCGAAATAACTCTCCGGGTCGTTCGGCTGCAGCACCCGCAGCCGGTCGCGGATGGTGATGCCCGGCGTCACGACCAGGAAGGTGCGCGTGAAGCGGGAACTCGTCGGGTGGCGCACCGCGTTCACCGTCTGCCAGGCGATCAGCATGGCCATCACCATCGTCTTCCCGGCGCCGGTGGCCAACTTGAGCGCCACCCGGTCGAGCCCGGGGTTCGCGTCCTCGTTCGCCTGCGCCAGGCGGTCCCGGAATTTCTTCGCCCGCCGCGACCCCGGGGCGACTTCGGTGAGCCAGATCATCGTCTCGACCGCTTCCACCTGGCAGAAGAACGGGCGGCGGCCGTACCGGGACGGCTTCCGCCAGTGTGCGAGCAGCATCTCGGTCTCGGGCGTCAGGCCCCGGGACCCCCGGGCGCGTCGGCGCCAGCGGGCCACCTCGTCCCGGACGCCGTTGATGATCCCGGCCAGCGCGGCGTACGACTGCTCCACCGTGGAAAGGCCCTCGGCGCCGAAGTCGAGTTTCGCCTGGCGTCCGCCCTTCCCCCCGCGCCGGGGTTTCGGGACCGGGCTCACGAAGTCGGCTGTGCGCCGGCTCTCGACGATCCGGCCGGTGGGCTGGCCTTCGCGGTCGAGATGCCAGTGCTCGCGCGGGAACTCGTACGGAGTGTTGAGGATCGGGTTCTCGAAGAAGTTCCGGGACATCGGGTCGAGGTGGTGGCGGCGGCTCGGTCAGCCGGGGCCCCCGCGCCCGGCCGGCGGCGAATGGTACCGGCCCCGCCGGGCGGCGGACGGCGGGTTCGCGATTGGTAGAGTTTCGGAGCGACGATGAGTGGAAGCGCGAGGCGCGGCCCGGGCCGGACGAGCCGCGCCGGGCTGGTCGCGGCCGCGTTGACCCTCGCCGGGGTGGTCGCCGCCCGGGTCGCGCTGCCGGCGGTCGGCGGCGGCGGCGGACAGGAGCCGGCCGGGCAGGACCGGTTCCGGCTGCGGCTGGCGGTCGAAGCGGTGAATCTGGGCGTGGCGGTCACCGACGAGCGCGGGCGGTTCGTCTCCGGGCTGGGGCAGGAGGACTTCGTCGTCCGGGAGAACGGGGTCCCGCAGGAGATCACCTTCTTCGCCAGCGAGGTGGCGCCGCTCCACATCCTGGTGCTGCTCGACGCCTCGCTCAGCATGAGGGCCAGCCTCGACTATGTGAAGGAAGCGGCTTCGATCTTCGTGGACCGCCTCTGGGAGGGCGACCGGGCGATGATCGGCGAGTTCAACGACCGGGTGCGATTCGGGGGCGAGTTCACCGACGACCGGCGCCGGCTGACTTCGACGATCCTGGCGCTCCGGCCGCTGGGCGCCACCGCGCTCTACGACGCCTCGATCCTGGCGCTCGAACGGCTCCACCACGCCGACGACGCCGAACGCCGGGCGCTGCTCCTGTTCACCGACGGCGACGACTCCCGGATGACCGGGTTCGGCAGCGAAGCCAGCGCCGGGGACGCCATCGAAGCGGCCCGGATGACCGAAGCGGCGATCTACGCGATCGGCTTCGAGGGGAACGGGGCGCGCGTGAACAAGCGGTTCCTGCGCCGGCTGACCGGCGAGACCGGCGGCCAGGCGCTCTTCCCGGAACGCACCGGCGACCTCATCGGCAGTTTCGCCCGCATCGAGGAAGACCTCCACTCCCAGTACCGGCTCGCGTATGTCCCGCGGGACGCCGGCCAGGAAGGCGAGTGGCGGACGATCGAGGTCTCCGTCCCCGGCCGCCGCGACCTCACCGCCCGCACCCGAACCGGCTACTACGCCCGCCCCTCCTCCGCGCCGTAGAACCACCCGGCGACGGGGGCGGAGCGAGAGGGACGCCTCCGGGTGGGGCCCTCCGGCGACAGCGCCGTGCGAGTGCCCTACGAGGCCTTCGCCTTCGGCAGCCGGGAAGCGGCCTCGGGTGTCTCGCCCCGCAGGAGCCGATAGTTCCGTTCGTTCTCGATGTGGGTCGCGATGCGCTGGATCAGTTCGGCCCGGCGTTCGCTGCTCCGCACCCGGAGTCCGAGGCTGCTCGCGAACGCCTTGAGAACACTCACGGACTCGCCGGACCGCTCCAGCGACCGCGCGATCTCCGATTTCTCCAGCGTTCGGACCGACTCCCCGAGGCTCCGCACCCGGGCCTCGCTATGGTTCGCCGCCTTCATCGTCGACCGCGGCTTGGGGATGCCCAGCACCTTGTAGAGACCGTTGTCCCGCGCCTGTGAAGCGAGAAGGTCCAACCGGGAAATCGCCCCGGACATCTCTTCGCTCGTCTCCAGCGTCGGGATACTCAGCACCAGGCTCTCCACCTCGTCGAGAAAATCGCGGGTGTTCCTCAGCGTGCGAAGGATCTCCGCCCGCTCCTCGTCCGACGGCAGCGAGCGAACGAACCCTCGCAATCCCCGAAGGAAGGCGGTCAGGGGATCGCTCGGCGCGCTCACGAGGACGGCCCTCCCCTTCCCGACATCGCTCTACGAGACTTTCTCCCGCGCCTGCTCGGCGTCTTCGTCTTCGTCGAAATCTCCACGAAGGAGCCGATAGCCCCGATCGTTCACGATGTGGGTGGCGATCCGACGGATCAGGTCGGCCTTCGGCGCACTGCTCGGGAGCGGCAGATTCAGTCCGCCGGCCACGGCGCGAAGCACCATCACCGGCGCGCCCGACCGCTCCAGGGTCTTCGTGATCTCCGCCCTGCCGAGCCTGCCGAGAGGTCGGATCTCCTTCAGCAATTCCTCGGCCCGTGCCCGGACCTCGCCGTAGTTCGCAGCCTTCATGGTCGACCGCGGCTTGGGGATGCCCAGCACCTTGTGGAGACCGTTGTCCCGCGCCTGTGAAGCGAGAAGGTCCAGTCGGGAAATCGCCCCCGACATCTCTTCGCTCGTTTCCAGAGTCGGGATACTCAGCACCAGGCTCTCCACCTCGTTGAGGAAATCGCGGGTGTTCCTCAGCGTGCGGAGGATCTCCGCCCGCTCCTCCTCCGACGGCAGCGAGCGGACGAACCCTCGCAATCCCCGAAGGAATGTGGCCATGGGATCGCTCGGCGCACTCATGACGACGGTCCTCCCTTTCCCGACAGTCGCTCCACGAGTTCCTTCGTGATGTCGACGTACTCCCCCTTTTCGGCGGCGCGCTTGGCATTCGGCGAACCCAATTCCCAGACCGGTCGCTGTTCCGCCGCCGCCTCGCTGTACCCGATCATCTCCGTGGTGTGTGTCCGCAGCGCCCGGTCGCCGTAGAGATCGCGGATCTCCTTCATGTGTTCGGAGTGCTGGATCGTCGTTCGCTCCCCGCCGATCCGTACCTTGACGAACACGATAGCACCGAGTTCAGGACTTCGCAAATCGGGTTTCGACTTCGCCCAGTCCTCCGCCCTGGATACCACCTTCCCGATCCTCTCGACTTTCTGGTGAAGCGTGTTCAAGCCGATCGTGGAGAGATGATCCGGGACCGCCGTGACGACATAGTAGTCGCTCGCGCAGAGCGCGTTCTGCGTCATCGCATGGAGATTCGGCGGACAATCTATCAGGATCCAGTCGTAGGAACCCTGGACGCTCTCCACGATCCGCTTCAGGAAGGCGCGCTCCCGCAAGTACTGTTCGACCATCCGGTCGAAGTCCGACCATCCGGAGAACGCACTCGAGATCCGACCCTCGATGACATCCTGACCGAGCAGATCGATGTCGCACGGAATCAGATGCAGCCCCGGGAAGTAGCGCGTCGGGAGTTGGAGAGCCTCTGCCCAGACGAATCGTTCCGTTTCGAGTGGCAAGTACTTCGCGTAGCGTTCGTACAGAGTCGAGATCGTGCCGGCGGAGGCTCGGCGCGCCCTCCACTCGTCCGGCTCGCGGAAGAGGAAGGTCAGGTTCGTCTGTGGATCGGCATCGATCATCAGCACCCGCTGTCCATGATGCTGGGCCAGCGAGCAGCCGACATGGTAGGCGGTCGTCGTTTTCCCGACGCCCCCCTTGTAGTTGATGAAGGAAAGGACGCGGGGCATGGCGACAGCCGGACGCTATTCCGGAGGCGCCCCCGCCGGCGCCGCGCGGCCCACCGGAATCGCGCCCAGCCGGGCCGGCGCAGGGGCCGGCGTCACGGCCGGCGCGGGCGCGGCGGCGCGGCGGGTGCGGAGGTGGAAGGCAGTCAGGGCGCCGAAGACCGCATAGGGCATCAGCAGCAGGAACAGGATCGCCCGGTTGAAGCCGGCGGCGGCCTCCGGGTTCTGCTCCAGCGCCGTCCGGCACATCGAGCACTGGGCCTCCGCCGTCTCCGGCGCCAGGACCGCGAGCGCCGCTGCGACAGCCAGAAGGGTCAGGCCGACGGGGAACCGGCGCATTCCGCTCGCTCCGGGAAAGAGACCTCGGGGAGGAACCTCGGGGAACTCTCCGTCAGTCCACGCTGCTCGCCAGGATGTGGTAACCGTCGTAGGCGGGGAGGACGAACATCAGGATGGCGGTGGCGAAGAGCCCGACGAGCACCGTGAGGATCAGGCTCTGGTGCTCGAAGCGGAGGTGCATGTAGTGGAAGATGATGAGCACCGCCTTGATGGCCGAGCCCAGCAGCAGCAGGACCGCCGCCAGCGCCGTCGGGAGGTTCGCCCCCTCGATGGCGATCATGACCAGGGTGGTGGTGAGCAGCACCGCCCACAGGATCCAGTAGAGGCGGTAGGGATGCGCGGAGTCGGTGGACATGCGGGAGAGACCGTCCCTTCCCTAGACCAGGTAGAAGAGGGCGAAGACGAAGACCCAGACCAGGTCGACGAAGTGCCAGTAGAGGCCGGCGTTCTCCACCCCGGCGGCCGAGTACCTCCCGAGCGCCGACCGGATCGCCACCACCAGGAGGACGGAGACGCCGGTCAGCACATGGAAGCCGTGGAAGCCGGTGATGACGAAGAAGAACTGGCTGAACACCGGGGCGCCCCAGGGGTTCTCGAGCAGGCCGCCGCCCTGCTGGATGAAGACCGTCCACTCGTAGGCCTGCATCCCCAGGAAGCCGAAGCCGCCCAGGATGGTGAGCCACAGGCAGAGGGTCACCGTCTTCCGCCGGTTCAGCTCCGCCGCCGCCACCGCGCAGGCCATCGTCGCCGAGGAACTGATCAGCACGAAGGTCATCGCCGCGATGTAGGGCATGCTGAAGACTTCGCTCTGGACCGGCCAGGAGCCGGTGGCGATCCGCACCACGCCGTAACTCACCAGGAGTCCGGCGAACAGCAGCGCGTCGGTGACGATGAAGAACCACATCATCATCTTCTGCCAGGTCACGCCGAAGGGGCTGGCGGCGCCCCCCCAGTCGGCCCGGGCGATCGCAGTCTGACTCATGCGTCCTCCCTGATAGGTTGCCGGTCCCGGAACAGAGCGCCTCAGGCGACCACGAACAGGACGGCGAGCAGGTACAGCCAGAGGCCGCCCACGAAGTGCCAGTAGATGGCGGTGAGCGTCGGCGCGTCGGACTTCCCCGGAAGGAGGCGCCCGGCGGCGGCGAGGCCGAAGAGCGCCAGGAGCGCCGCCACCCCGGCGGCGAGGTGGACGGCGTGGACTCCGGTCAACACGAAGAAGAACGAACTCTTCGGGTTGCTCTGCAGATAGAGGCCGGCGTCGTTCAGGGCGCTCCAGGAAGCGAACTGCCCGGCGAGGAAGCCGGTGCCCAGCGCCGCGGTGAGCGCGCTCCAGGAGCGGAAGCCGACCGCGTTCCCGGCGGCGAAGGCCCGGCGCGCCAGTTCGAGGGTCCCCGAACTGAGGACCAGCAGCGCGGTGCCCAGCCAGAGGACCGGCGGCAGCGGGATCGTCACCCAGTCGGCGCCGCCGCTGCGCACGATGTACGCCGAGGTGAAGGCGGCGAACAGCATGGTGATCGCGCCCAGGCCGACGAGCAGGCCCAGCCGGTTGATATGGCGCCGCTCCTCCGGGCGCCTGTCTGCCGGCGAAAGGCCGGTCGTCCCGCCGACGGCCGCCGCCTCCGCCATCGCTACGCCTCCCACTGGGGAACGAAGTCGCGCTTGGCGCCCGGCTTCGAGTAGTCGTACGGCCAGCGGTGGGCCTCGGGGATCTCGCCCTCCCAGTTGCCGTGTCCCGGCTTCACCGGGGTGGACCACTCGAGCCCGGTGGACTCCCACGGGTTCTCCGTGGCTTCGGCGCCCCGCTTCATGCTGACGAAGTAGTTGTAGATGAAGAGGATCTGGCCGACGAAGAGGACGAACGCGGAGATGGTGATGAACAGGTTCACCGGCTGCAGCGGCTGCAGGTACTCGTAGGCGTTCGGGTCGTAGATGCGGCGCATCATCCCGGAGACGCCGAGGTAGTGCATCGGGAAGAAGACCGCGTAGTAGGCGAGGAAGGTGATCCAGAAGTGGATCTTGCCCAGGCGCTCGTCCAGCATCCGGCCGAACATCTTGGGATACCAGAAATAGACCGCGGCGAACGCCCCGAAGAGGCCGGCGCCGGCCATGATGAAGTGGAAGTGGCCGACGACGAAGTAGGTGTCGTGGAGTTGGATGTCCACCGCGTTCGTGCCCAGGAAGATCCCGGTGAGACCGCCGGTCACGAACAGGGAGACCACGCCGAGGGCGAACAGCGAGGCGCTGGTGAAGCGGATCCTGGCCCGGGCGATGGTGAAGAGCCAGTTGAAGGCCTTCACCGCGGAGGGGATGGCGATGGCCAGCGTGGTGACCACGAAGAGGCTGCCGAGGAACGGGCTCATCCCGCTCACGAACATGTGGTGGCCCCAGACCAGGAAACTGAGACCGCCGATGGCCATGATGGCGTACACCATCGAGCGGTAGCCGAAGATCGGGCGCCGGCAGAAGGCGGCGAGGATGTCCGAGGTGAACCCCATCGCCGGCAGCATGATGATGTACACCTCGGGGTGGCCGAGGAACCAGAAGAGGTGCTGCCAGAGGAGCGGGGTTCCGCCCTCGTGCGGCATCAGGGTATCGCCGATGTAGATGCCGGCGGGCAGGAAGAAACTGGTGCCCAGCGAGCGGTCGAAGGTGAGCAGCAGGGCGCCGGCGGCGAGCGCCGGGAAGGACAGCAGGCCCAGGATGCCGACGATGAACTGCGCCCAGGTGGTCAGCGGCATCCGCATCATGCGGAGCCCCTTCGTGCGCAGGTTCAGGATGGTGACGACGAAGTTCAGGCCGCCCATCGTGAACGAGGCCACGAAGAAGATCATCCCCACCAGCCAGAGCGTCTGCCCGGCGTCGGAGCCGGGGATCGCGCTGCGGATCGCCGAGAGCGGCGGGTAGGCGGTCCAGCCGGAGGCCGCGGCGCCCCCTTCGACGAAGAACGAGATCAGGATGATGATGGCGCCGGGGACGACCGTCCAGAACGAGAGCATGTTCAGGAACGGGAACGCCATGTCGCGGGCGCCGATCTGCAGCGGGATGAGGAAGTTCCCGAAGCCGCTCACCGGGAGCAGCGAGAGGAGGAAGAACACCATGATGGTTCCGTGCATCGTGAAGAGCGACACATAGAACTCGGGCGTCATGATGCCCCCGGCCATCCCCACCGGGAACAGGTTCTCCAGGAAGGGGAAGGGTTTGGAGGGGAAGCCCAGTTGCAGGCGGATCAGCACCGCCAGGATGCCGCCGATGAACCCCATGGTCATCGCCAGCGTGAAGTACTGCTTCCCGATCATCTTGTGATCGAAACTGAAGATGTACCGGCTGATGAAGGACTGCTTGCCGCCGTGTTCCATCGTGGGGCCCTCCGGTTCTCTCGGTCCGGTCGTCAGTTGTTCGCCGGGGAGGCGGCTGCGGGGTTCCCGTCCGGCCCGTTGTCCGGGTCGGCTTCGGGATCGGCTTCAGGATCGGCCTGGGGGTCGGGCGCTTCGACCGCCGGCGGCGCCGGGGCGTTCTCGGCGACCCAGGCGGCGTAGCCGGCGTCGTCCCGGACGCTCAGGAAGGCGCGCATCCGGTAGTGGCCCAGACCGCACAACTCGGCGCAGGCGATCTCGTACTCGCCCACTTTGACCGGCGTGAACCAGACCTCGGTCATCATGCCCGGCACCAGGTCCTGCTTCACCCGGAAGTTCGGCAGGAAGAAGGCGTGCTGGACATCCTTCGAGCGCATGAGGATCCGGGCCGGGCGGTCCACCGGGAGGACCAACTGGTTCGTCAGCACCCAGTCGTCCGCGGCCGCCGGATCGCTCTCGTCGAGCCCGATCTGGTTGTCTATGGCGTAGAGGGCCGGATTGTAGGCCCCGAACTCGCCGTCGGCGCCGGGGTACTGGAAGTCCCACTGGAACTGCGCGCCGACCGCCAGGACGGTGACCGCGTCGTCCGGCGCCGGCGCCTTCACCCGGTCCCAGTAGAGGAGGCCGGTGACCACGATGGGGACCAGGATGACGGCGGTCCCGAGCGTCCAGGTGAGTTCCAGTCGGTGGCTCTCGTGCCAGTGGCTCGAAACGGCGTCCGGGCGGTCGCCCCGGTAGCGGTAGATCACATACCCGAGGACGACCTGGTACAGGATGTACGCGACCCCGGTGATGCCGAGGATCACATAGTAGAGGCTGTCCAGGTAGCCGCGGTCGGACGCCAACTCGGGGACGCCGTAGCGGAAGAAGTAGAACACCGAGGCCACGACGATCACCCAGATGGAGACCGCCATGGCGACTCCGTGGAAACCGCCGCCGGCCCGCTTCTCGTCAGCCACTTCGGTTCTCCTCCTGCGAGGTGTGATGGAAGTCCGTCCTGCCGTTGCCGGGCCGCGGACCGGGGGTGAGCCTCGTCAGATCCCCGACGGGAATCGGACTGCCGACGAACGGGTCCTCCGAGGCATGGGGCCTCAGCGGTCGTACTCCATGATGTAGGACGCCACGGCGCGCATCTGGGCCATGGGGTCGCCGTCGAGGAGGTCCGGGAGGGCGGTCAGGAGGTTGCCCTGCTGGTCGGTGGGCCAGAACTGGGGCATCTGCGTGCCCGGGGTGATCCCCTGGGGGTCGAGCAGCCAGTCCACGATCCACTCGTGGGTCAGGCGCTCGCCGGAGAGACGGAACGAAGGCGCGAGTTGCGACGCCTCCATCGTCCCGGCGGCGGAGGCGAGGTGGCACCGCTCGCACTGCAGTTGGTCGAGCAACTGCGCCCCGGCGCGCAACTCGGCGCGCTCGTACACCCGCTCCTGCTCGGTGTCGAACGGCTGCCCGCCGTCCATCGCCAGGAAGCCGGAGACCAGGGTGTTCGCCTCCTCCGGGGTGAAGGGGAAGGTCGGCATCCGCGCCTCGAGCCAGAAGCGCACTTCGTCCGGTTCCCGGAGGAAGTGGTAGAGCCAGTCCGCCTGGGTGCGCTTCCCCTGGGTGTTCAGGTCCGGCGGACGCATCCCGGTGTCGGCGATGGTCTCGTAGATGCCGCCGCCGACGCCGTCCACCAGGTGGCAGCCGCGGCAGTTGTAGTTGCGGATGAGGACCCGGGCCTGCTCCGCCACCGCTTCCGCCGCGGAGAGGGTCTTGACGCCCTCCATCGGGAACTCGTCGCGCACCTGGCCGAGGACATTCCGCACCACATGCTGACGGTCGCTCTCGGTGAAGTCGAACTGCGGCATCCGCAGTTTCTCGCCCGGGCTGCGGACCTTGCCCTCGTCGTAGATGCGGGGCGCGGCGAGTTTCTGTTCCAGCCAGGCCTGGCGGGTGTGGGGGAGGTCCACATAGCCGAAGTCCAGCCGGGTGACCATCTTGGAACCCCAGGTGGAGAGGTCCACGCCGATCTTCTGGGCGTCCTCGAAACCGGCGAGGTCGTGGCAGCCGAAGCAGCCGTAGCGGCGGATGAGCCGCTCGCCGGAGAAGAGCAGTTTCTCCTCCGCGGACATCTCCGCGAGGCGCTCGGCGGCGAGGGCGTCGGGGAGGTTCGTCCGCAGGAATTCGCGGGTGATCGCGTCCAGTTCGGCGTCGTCCGCCGGCGGGACCGGCTGCCCGGCGAAGGAGTCGTTGCCGAGACCCATCAGGAAGGCCGTGAGGTCTGCCGCCTCGCCGTCGGTGAGACGCAGGCTGGGCATGAAGGTCTCTTCCCAGTAGTGCCGGGGATCCTTGAGCCATTCGTAGAGGAACCCGGCGTCCAACTTGGCGCCGGTGCCGGTCAGGGCCGGGCCGCGGCGGCGGTAGATGCTGGCCCGGTCGTAGTCGGTCTCGTCGAGCAGGTGGCAGCCCTTGCAGCCCAGCGAGTCCACGAACGCCTCGCCCCGGGCGGCGTCGCCCCGGGGCGGGGCGGGGTAGTCCCGGCCGGGCTCCGAGTTCGCGAAGACGTACTCGACGATCGCGGCGACTTCGGTGTCGTTCCGGGCGCGGTGGTCGGCGTCGGCGTTGTTGCCCAGGTCCCAGAAGGTGGGCATCCAGGTGGAAGGCCGGAAGGACTTGGGGTCCCGGATCCAGCGGGCGGCGAACTCGCGGTCGGTCTTGGCGGCGATCCGCTTCAGCGACGGCCCCCGGTTGCGCCGATCCTCGTAGCCGGTGGTGTTGTGGCAGCCCCAGCAGCCGGCCAACTCGTAGGTCATCCGGCTCTGGTTCAGGTCGTTCGCCCGGGGGATGAAGACCTGGTCGCGGTGGCATTTGATGCAGCCGGCCTCGGTCAGGTTCGCCGGGTACATCTTGCTGTCCCAGTAGTGGTCTTCCTTCCAGCCGTAGCGCTCCACCCAGTCGTGCTCTTCCTCGACCGATTCCGGGGTGTGGGTGGCGCCGCTGAAGGAGAGTTTCAGCCCGCGTCCGAGGTGGCAGGAAGTGCAGCCGAAGTCGTCCACCGGATGCGCGGACTCCCGGCTCACATAGACCTCCAGGTCCGGGTGCGCGGTGAACGGCTGCGGGGCGTCGGCGTAATCCGGGTTGTCGATCCCCAGGTGGCAACTCTGGCAGCGGTCGATCCGGGGCACCTGGGCGAAGTTGAGTTCGCGGGTCACATTCCGGACGAGCACCTGGCGCACCTCGATCGAGGGGTCTATGAAGTCCACGAGGGGCAGGTTGCGGAAGGTGTTCGGGAAGTTGTCGGCCAGGGAATCCAGTTTGCGGCGCGCCAGGGTGACCGCCTGGGTGAGGCGCTCCTGCTCGCCGGCGAGTTCGGTCATCCGGGAGCGGAGGTCGCGGCGCGCCGCCCGCTTCTCGGCCAGGTCGTAGTCGAGGGCGATCCGGAGGTCGCGGGCCTCGAAGAAACCGGATTCCAGCGCGGCGAACTCCGCGTCGGAGACCGCGCGGCCGAGCGGGGTGCCGCGGACGCGGGTCTCCTCGTAGTAGAACTTGTCCGAGTCGTACACCGCCTTGATCTCGCGCTCCCGGATGTCGGCGAGGGTGCGGCGTTCGTCGAGGTCGGCGATCTCCGCGTCGAGCGCGTCCAGCGCGCCCCGTTCGGCGGCGAGGGCGGTCTCGGCTTCCTGCAGGGCGCCCTGCACGCGCTCCAGTTCGGCGCGGTCGATGCGGCCCCGGGCCTCCTGCATCTGCCGGGCGGTGAGGTCGCGCTCCATCTGCACGAACTCGCGCTGGTAACTCTTCCACTCCCGGGAGTAGTCGAACCAGATCATCCAGCCGGTCGAGAACAGCAGCAGCACGCTCGAGACGGCGAAGAGCACATGCAGCCGGCCGATGTCGTGCGCGTGGCCCGGCTTCACATTGGACACGGCGTTCTTCCTCGGGGGGTTCTCCGGAGCGGGATCTTCGGGAGGGTCAGATGTTGAAGAAGATCTCGGGGAAGGCGACGATGTACTTCAAGTTGAACGCCCACCGCAGGTACATCTTGATCGGCAGGCTCATCATCATCAGGAAGAGGCTGACGCCCACATAGTAGCGAGTGGGCCCCATCTTCTCGTAGTACTTGCCGAGGCTGAGCCACTTCAGGCCGGTCGGGAACCGCTCCTTCTTCCAGGACATGACCACCGGCAGGACGAACACATAGGCGGCGACCAGGAGGACGCCCAGCCACTCCCGCAGCAGGGCGGCGACGAACCCGCCCGAGGGCAGCGGCCGGCCGAGCAACTTCACCCAGAAGAAGTCGGAGACATTGACATTGAGCAGCGGCTCGACCCGGTGGACATCCCAGTACTCGTAGGGGCCGAAGAAGTTCCAGTTGGGGCCCCGGAGGAAGGTGCCGGAGATGACCAGCAGGCACCAGAGGATGAGGAAGCCGAAGAGGAAGACCACGATCTCGGCCTTCCGCTCCCGGAAGGTGTAGTAACCGTTCCCCTTGGGGTTCGTGTCGATGTAGGGGATGGCGATGAGGCCCACGATGATGAGCGTCGGGAAGACCACCCCGGCGAGCCAGGGGTCGAAATAGACCAGCATCTCCTGGAGGCCCAGAAAGTACCAGGGGGCCTTCGAGGGGTTCGGGGAGTCCGCGGGGTTCGCCGGCTGCTCGAGCGGGGCGAGCGCCAGGATGGACCAGACCAGCAGCACCACGCTGAGCAGGACCATCGCCAGCATCTCGGTGTAGACCAGGTCGGGCCACACCCAGACCTTGCCGGATTCCTGCTTCTCCAGCGGCTCCTGGCCGGCGGCGCCGCGTTCGTCGTTCCGGACGCCCTGGTACATCGCGAACCAGGTGAAGAACAGCACCAGGAACAGGACGCCGGTGATGGGGACATTGTCCGGTTTGGCGACGATGAGGAAGAAGTTCGGATCCCACATGCTCGCCACATAGAAGACGGCGAGCACCGAGAACAGGATCCGGGCCGAGGTCCGGCTCCAGACCCCGAGGAACCGGAAGGACAGGAGCAGTCCGGCGGTGGTGATGGTGAAGAGGACCGTGGGCCCGGAGGCCCAGTTCACCAGGTCCCGGAAGAGGTCGAGCACGGCGGGCCCCGGCTTCCCTTCGCTTCTTCCCCTCGGCGCGGTTCGGGTGGTTCGGCTCTCCGGCCTACATGGGGCCGGAGATGCCGCCGTCCTTCCGCACGCGCCAGAAGTGCACCGCCATGAGCACCGCGGCGATGAGCGGCAGCCCGACGCAGTGGAGCACATAGAAACGCAGCAGGGTCGGCTGGCCCACCGAGCGGGCGCCGAGCAGCGCGAACCGGGCGTCGTTGCCCGAGTTGATGAGGTTGATGTCGCCGAGGGTCAGCGACGCCGAGAGCGGACCTTCGGTGCCGAGCAGCGGGGTGGCGCGCGCCATGTTGGAGCCGACCGCGATGGCCCAGATCGCCAGTTGGTCCCAGGGGAGCAGGTAGCCGGTGAACGACAGGAGCATGGTGAGCACCAGCAGCACCACTCCGACGCCCCAGTTGAACTCGCGCGGCGGCTTGTAGGAGCCGGTCATGAACACGCGCAGCATGTGGAGCCAGACGGTGATCACCATCGCGTGGGCGCCCCAGCGATGCAGTTCGCGCATGATGCCGAGGGGCACGTGCTCCTGCAGGTCCACGATGTCCGCGTAGGCGTACTCGACCGTGGGCCGGTAATAGAACATGAGCAGCAGCCCGGTGAAGGTCAGGACCAGGAACAGGAAGAATGTGATTCCGCCCATGCACCAGGTGTAACGCAACTTGATCCCGGCTTTCCGCGACTTGACCGGGTGCAGGTGGAGGAACACGTTGCTCATCATCACCAGCGCCCGGTTCCGGTTGCTCACCGGTTTCCCGTGGCGGAAGACGGACGACCAGATCTGGGAGTCGGTCGCTTCCTTCCAGGCGCCGCCCAGGGCGTCGCCGATTCGCTTCAGCAAGGGTCCCTCTGCCTGTCCTTCTGCGGTTGTCGTTCTGCTGTCGTTCGGTCGCCGGCGTCGGTGTCCGTCAGATGAGCGGGAGGAAGGAGGCCGAGTCCTCCCACTGGCCGGCTTCGAACTTGAACAGCCGCGCCTTGTCTATGAGGAGTTGGCCGTCCTCGGCGAGGCTGACGCCGACGCGCTCGAGCGGGCGCGGCGCCGGGCCCTCGAAGTTGATCCCGGAGGCGTAGAAGCCGCTGCCGTGGCAGGGGCACTTGAACTTGGCCTCCGCTTCGAGCCAGTTGGGGGTGCAGCCGAGGTGGGTGCAGATCGTCGAGAGCGCGTAGATCTTCTCTTCGTCCCGGACGATCCACACCTGGTAGCGCTCCTTGAAGCGGGTGTCCACCACGCCGATGGCGAAGTCGGCGGGGAACCCGGCCTTGAAGGTGGAGGGCGGCTCCGTCAGCACATTCGGGAAGAGGAAGCGTCCCACCGCGGTCAGGCCGAGCGCCATGGCGCCGGTGAAGACGCCCCAGGCGATGGCGAGGAACGGGAACTCCCGGCGGGTGACCTTCGCCGCCCCGCCCTTCGCGCCGGCTCGCGCGGCGGCCGGCCTCCGGGCGGCCGGCTTGGCTGCCGTTGGCTTCGCTGCCGCTTCCGGCTTCGCCGGGGCCGCCGCGGCCTTTCCCGACGCGGCCGGTTTCGGCGGCGCAGGCGCCGGCTTCGCCGCTGCCGCGGGCCGGGCGCCGGGCGGGGCGGGGCGGTCTGCGGGAGTCTCGGACATGGATCGAACGGGAAGCGGCGAACGGCGCCGGGCGGAGGATTCTACCGAAATCCGGCCCCGGCGGAACCCCCGGGACCGCCGCGGCGCGAACCGGCGGCGAACCCTCAGCGAGGGGCCGGCGAGGCGCCGGCCAGGGCGGCGAGGGCGGCCTCCCGGACCCGCAATTCGGGGTCGCCGTCGGCCACTTCGCGCAGTCGGGCGCGCACCGCCGGGGAGTCGAGCGCCCCGGCGGCCCGCACCGCGCTGAGCCGGGCGGCGGCGCGTTCCCCGTCCAACAGGCCGGGCACCCCGGTCCAGGCGTCGGGGTCCATCATCCCCAGGAGCCGCGCCTCGGCGGCGGGGTCGCCGATGCGGGCCAGGGCCACCACCGCGTTCAGGGAGACATCGAGGACCGGGTCGTCCGCGGCGCGGAGCAGCGCCTCCCGGGCGGCCGGGTCGCCGATGGCGCCGAGTCCGTACACCGCCATGGTGCGGAGCCCGGCGTCGTCGGCGCGGCTGGCCTCCCCCAGCGCCGCGACCGCCCCTTCCCCGCCGATCGCCCCCAGCGCCCAGGCGGCGTACACCCGCACCGTGTCATCCGGGTCGGAGAGCGCCGGGACCAGCGCCGGGCCCGCTGCCGGCTCCTCCAGGGCGCCGAGGGCCAGGGCCAGGTACTGCCGCACCCAGGGCTCGCCGCCGGCCTCCGCCGAGGCCTCCTCGAAAGCGTCCACCAGTTCCGGGCCCAGGGCGGCGAACTCGCCCGGCTCCCCGTGCTGGATGCGGTTCGCCAACTCGAAGGCGGCCTGGCGCTTCTCCCGGCTGCCGCCGCTGCGGAGCCGCTGCAGGTAGTCGGCGGCGGTGGTGTCGTCGGAGACCATCCAGGCGACGCCGAGGAACAGGCTCACCCCGACCGCCACCACGGCCATCGGGATGACGAAGAACTGGAGCAGCGTCCGGGCGAACGAGGTGTCCTGCCTGGGGTCGGGGACCGTTTCGGGCGTCGGGTTGGGCGCCGTTTCGGGTCGTTCGGTCTCGGGGATCGTCGAGTCGGTCATCGGGGCCTCCGGGCGGGTCTCCGGGGCGCATCCGGCCCGGTCCGGTCGCGGGCGGTCGGCGCGGGGCGGCGGCGGAACCGGGCGCTCACAGCCGGTCCAGGGTGCGGAGCACGGTCAGGTCGCGCAGGATCCCGGAGAAGGTGGCGACATCCACCGTCTGCCGGGGGTGGGTGTAGGCGGTCTCCGGGTGGGTGTGGACCTCGACCAGCAGGCCGGAGGCGCCCACGCCGGCGGCGGCGCGGGCCAGCGGGCGGACGCGGTCGCGCTCGGCCACCGCCCGGGAGAGGTCCACCAGGACCGGCAGGTGGGACATCCGCCGCACCACCGGCACCACATGGAGGTCGAGCAGCGTCCGGCGCTGTCCGGCGGTGCGGACGCCGCGCTCGCAGAGGACGACTTCGCGCTTGCCCCGCGCCAGCAGCGACTCGGCCGCCAGGAGCCACTCCTCCACCGTGGCCGAGGGGCCCCGGTCCACGATCACCGGCACCGGGAGCGCGGCGGCGACCTCGAAGAGGGGTTCGTTCTCCATGTGCCGAGCGGCGATCTGCACCGCGTCCACCCGGTCGGCGACCGCGGCGGCGGAGCGCGGGTCCACGATCTCGGTCACGATCGGGAGCCCGGTCTCCTCGCGGACCAGGGCCAGGGTGTGGAGACCCTCGTCGCCGAGCCCGGCGAAGCGGTAGGGCCCGATCTGCTCCGACCAGAGGCGGGCGCGGAACAGGTTCGCGCCGGCCGCCTGCACCGCCCGGGCGATCGCCAGGGTGCGGGCCTCGGTCTCCACGCTCCCCGGGCCGGCGGCGACCACCGGGGCCGGGCCGCCGACGACCACCCCGCCCACTTCGACGACGGTGTCCGCCGGGTGGACCTCGCGGCTCACCAACTTGAAGGGCTGGGTGACCCGGATGCACTGCGCCACCCCGGGGAGGCGCACCAGGTAGGAGTCCTCCACCGGTCCCCGGTTCCCGGTGACGCAGATCGCGGTGCGGCCGGCGCCCGGCACCCGGAGCGGGGTGTAGCCCATGGCCCGGATGGCGTCCTCGACCCGCACCCACTCCGGCTCCGCGGAGGAGGGCTCCATGATGACCAGCATGGCTTCAGTCCGTGCGCCGGCCGGCGGGCTCCCGCAGCCGGGCGGCGGTGGTTCGCTCGGTCATCGTTCTCGTTCTGGTCCGGGAAGGGGGCGCGGATTATCCGGCCTCCGCCGGGGCTGGCGGGACGACTCCGGCGGGGGCGACTCCGGCGGGAGCGACTCCGGTGAGGCGGCGCACGGCGGAGGCGTAGTCGGCGAGCAGTCGCTCGGGGCCGGCCCCGGAGACGAAGGCCCGTTCGACGAGCCGGGCCAGGTGGCTGCCGACCACCGCGATCCGGGCGCCGGCGGCGAACGCGCCCGCCACCTGGGCCCGGTCGGAGATCCCGAAGCCCAGGCAGAGCGGCTTCGCGACCACCGCCGCGGTCTCCCGGAGCCGGGCCAGCACCGCGTCGAACCCGCCGGCGCGCACCCCGGTCACCCCCTGGAAGCCGGCCAAGTAGACGAATTCGGAGACCCGGGACAGCCGCCGCAGCCGCGCCGCCGGGGTGCGGGGGCCGGCCAGTTCCACATGCGCCAGCCCGGCCCGGCGGCAGGCGCGCCGCAGCGGGCCGGCTTCGTCCACCGGGATGTCCGGGACCAGCAGCGAGGAGGCGCCCCGCTCGGCGGCGGCGGCGGCGAACCGGTCGTAGCCGAGTCGGTGCGCCAGGTTCCCGTACACCAGCAGGTTCAGCAGCGTCCCGGGACAGGCGGCGGCGATCCGGCCCAGCAGGTCGAGGGCCGGGCGGGTGCTGACCCCGGCGGCCAGCGCCCGGCGGGCGGCGGCCTGGATGGCCGGGCCATCGGCGACCGGATCGCTGTAGGGGAAGCCGATCTCGAGCATCCCGGCCCCGGCTTCGACCGCCGCGCGGGCCAGCGCCAGGGAGAGGTCCGGGGTCGGATGGCCCAGGACCAGGAACGGGGCCACCGCCGGCCGGCCCCGGAGGGCGGCCCGGAGGAGGGGGGCGCTCACCGGGGGGAGCCGGGGGAAGCCCGTCGCCGCCGCGGCCGGTCCAGGGAGAAGTAGGTCTCCAGGTCCTTGTCGCCCCGGCCGCAGAGGTTCAGCAGGATGCGGGCGCCCTCGGCGAGTTCCCCGGAGCGCGCCGCCCGGAGGACGAAAGCCAGGGCGTGGGCCGGCTCGAAGGCCGGGACGATCCCCTCGGTTTCGCAGAGGATCTCGAAGGCGGCGAGCGCTTCTCCGTCGGTGGCGGCCACATAGCGCGCCCGGCCGGTCTCCCGGAGGTGGGCGTGTTCGGGGCCGACCCCCGGGTAGTCCAGCCCGGCGGAGATGGAGTGCGGCTCCAGGATCTGGCCGTCGTCGTCCTGCAGCACCATGGTGCGGGCGCCGTGGAGCAGACCGGGGGAGCCGCGCACCAGGGTGGCGCCGTGGCGGCCGCTGTCGAGGCCGGCGCCGCCCGGCTCCACGCCGACGAGCGCCACCGAGGCTTCCGGGACGAAGGCGTGGAAGAGGCCGATGGCGTTGCTGCCGCCGCCCACGCAGGCGACGACCGCGTCCGGGAGCCCGCCGAACTCCCGGCGCCACTGGCGCTTCGCCTCCCGCCCGATCACCGCCTGGAAGTCGCGCACCATCTTCGGGAAGGGGTGGGGGCCGGCGGCGGTTCCCAGCAGGTAGTGGGTCGTCTCCAGCGAGGCGGTCCAGTCCCGCAGGGCCTCGTTGATGGCGTCCTTGAGCGTGGCCGCGCCCGCCGACACCGGGACCACTTCGGCGCCGCAGAGTTCCATCCGCCGGACATTCGGCGCCTGGCGCGCGCAGTCCTTCTCCCCCATGTAGATGACCGCCTCCATCCCGAAACGGGCGGCGATCATGGCGGTGGCGGCGCCGTGCTGGCCGGCGCCGGTCTCGGCGATGAGCCGGGTCTTGCCCATGCGTTTCGCCAGCAGCGCCTGGCCGAGGACATTGTTGGCCTTGTGGGCGCCGCCGTGGAGCAGGTCCTCGCGCTTGAAGACCACCTCGAAGCCGGCGCGCCGGGAGAAGGCCGGCGCGCGGGTCAGCGGCGTCGGGCGCCCTGCCCACTCGGCGGCTTCGCGGCGCAGTTCCCGGCGGAATTCCTGGGAGCGCGCCGCCTCCCGGCGGGCGGCGTCCAACTCCTCGAGCGCCGGGATCAGCAATTCCGGCGCGAATCTGCCCCCGAAGGAGCCGAAGGCGCCGACCCGCGGGCGGAGGCCGGCGCCGGAGGCGGTCACGCGGCGGGCCCGGAGTGGAGTGCCTCGAAGAACCGCCGCATCCGGTCGCCGCTCTTGACCCCCGGGGCGGATTCGACCCCGCTCGAGACATCCACGCCCCAGGGGCGGTAAGGCAACAGGCCGGCCAGATTCTCCGGGCGGAGTCCGCCGGCGATGAACGCCCGGGGCGGGGACCGCTCGCCGAGGATGCTCCAGTCGAAGGAGCGGCCGCTGCCGCCGCCGCCCACATCGAAGACCAGCGGGCCCTGGGCCTCGGTCGCGGTCTCGTAGTCGGGCAGCCGGGCCGCCTGCTCGGGCACGGTGACCACCCGGTGGACGATCAGGCCGGCGGCTTCGAGGGCGCGGACGCCGGCCGCGGAGAGGCCGTGCGGCTGCACCCGGGCGATGCCCAGCGCGGCGGCGTCGGCGGCGACTTCGGCCCGGGTGCGGCGTCCGGTGGCGAGCACCGGGCGCACCCCTTCGTCCTCGGCGAGCGCGGCGGCGAGCACCCGGCGGGCTTCGTCCAGGGTCGCCGAGCGGGGAGAGTCCGGGGCGCGCACGATGCCGATCCAGCGGGCGCCGAGCCGCACCGCCAGCCGGCCGTCCTCGGGGCGGCGGAGCCCGCAGATCTTGACCTCCGGGATCCCGCCGCCCCCGGCGCCCGGGGGCGTTCCCCCGGCGGAACTCATGCCGGCGGCGGCGCCGGGAGATCCGGCTCGCCGGGGGTCCGCGCCGCGGCGGAGACACCCGCCGAACCCTCGCGGACCGGGCGGTCGAAACTCCTCCCGAAGAAGGCCGCCGGGTCCTCGGCCCGCATCAGGGCGGTGCCGATGAGGACCGCGTCGGCGGCCCCGCGCAGGGGCTCGAGGTGCCCCGGTTCCAGATAGCCGCTCTCCGCCACCGCGAGCCGGTCGGCGGGGATCCGCGGGAGCAGCGCCGCGGCCCGGCGCCGGTCGACGGCGAGGGTGTCCAGGTCGCGGTTGTTCACCCCGATGAGCGCCTCCGGCAACTCCAGGGCGCGGGAGAGTTCGGCCTCGTCGTGGATCTCGACCAGGGTGTCGAGCCCGGCGGCGCGCGCCTCCGCGTGGAGCGAGGCGAGGGTCCGGTCGTCGAGGCAGCGGGCGATGAGAAGCACCGCCGCCGCCCCGGCGTCCCGCCCGGCGCGGATCTGGGCCGGGGACACCACGAAGTCCTTCATGAGCGCCGGCAGGCCGGAAGCGCGGGCGGCGGCGGTGAGATCGGCGTACGAGCCGCCGAAGGCGTCGGGGTCGGTGAGCACCGAGAGCGCCGCCGCCCCGGCCTCCCGGTAGCGGCGGGCGCGCGCCGCCGGGTCGTCCTCCCGGATCGCGCCGGCGCTGGGGCTCCTCCGCTTGAACTCGGCGATCACCGAGAGGGTCTCCCGGCCGGCGATCGCGGCGGCGAACGACGGGGGAGGAGCAGCCGCCGGGCCGGCCGTCGAGACCGGGAGCCGCGCGGCCCGCTTCCGGGCGGCGGCGACCAGGTCCTCGAGGACTCGAGGCGTCATTCCGGAACGGGGCGGCGGGAAGGGCGGGCGAAAGGTCAGGCCGGGGCCGGGGCGGTGACGCGGGTGCTCGTCTCCACGTACCGCTCCAGCGTGCGGAGCGCCCGACCGGAAGCGAGGGTCTCCCCGGCCAGGGCCACGCCGGCGGCCAGGTCGTCGGCCAGGCCGGCGACCGTCAGCGCCGCGCCGGCGTTCAGGGCGATCACCTCGCGCCGGGGCCCGGTCTCCTCGCCGCCCAGGACCGCGCGGAGGATGCGGGCGTTCTCGGCGGTGGCGCCGCCGGCGAGGGCGCTGATCGGCGCCGGCTCGATCCCGAAGTCCGCCGGACGGATCTCCACCGGCTCCACCTCGCCGTCCCGGAGGCGGTGGCCCCGGGTGGGGGCGTGGAGCCCGATCTCGTCGAGCCCGTCGCAGTGGACGACCAGGCCGCGCTCGCAGCCGAGTTCGCCGAGCGCCCGGGCCACCGTCTCGGTGAGCGAGGGGTCGTACACGCCGATCAACTGCCGGTCGGCGAGCGCCGGGTTCGCCAGCGGCCCCAGCACATTGAAGAGGGTGCGGATGCCGAGCGCGCGCCGCGCCGGACCCACCTGCGCCATCGCCGGGTGGAACGCCGGCGCGAAGAGGAAGACGAAGCCGGTGGCGTCCAGGATCCGGGCGGCGGCCTCCGGTTCGAGGTGCAACTGGGCGCCGCAGGCTTCGAGCACATCGGCGCTGCCGGTGATCGAGGAGACGCTGCGGTTCCCGTGTTTCGCCACCGCGCCGCCGGCGGCCGCCACCACCAGCGCGCTGGCGGTGGAGATGTTGAAGGTGCCGCTGCGGTCGCCGCCGGTGCCGCAGGTGTCCACCAGCGGGCGGATCTGCGAGACCACCGCCTTCCGGTGGCTGCGCATCGCCCGGGCGCAGGCGGCGAGGGTGGCGGCGTCGGGCGGGCGCACCCGCAGCGCCACCAGCAGCCCGGCGGTCTGGGCCACATCGGCTTCGCCGGCGAGGATCCGGTGGAGCGCCGTCTCCAGGGCGCTCGAGTCGGCGGTCTCGCCGGAGAGGAGGGTTTCGAGAAGGGGGGCGATCATGAGAGTCGACTCCGAACTACGGGGGGGAGGAGGACGGTGCGGCGGCCCCGACCGGTGGTGGGCGCCGTGGTTCCGGCCCCGGCAGCGGAGGCGCGCCCTTCGGCGCCCTGCCGCTCTCTGCTTCGCCGGTGTCTCGGGAAACGCCCCGCCGATCGGGCCGCCTCCCGTCTGGTTTCAGGAAAGGGAGAACGCGCGGGGCGCACCCGGCTGCGGTCCGAATCGCAGTCCGAATCGCCATCGCCGGACGCGCCCCGGCGGAACCGCGGGGCGGCCGTCCGTGCTCTTCGGCATGATTGGGCGGGGATATTAACAACGCGCGGGGCGGCGCGGGCGGGAAAATGCGCGACCGGCAGTGTTCCCCCGGAGCGGCGCGGAACGCCGGTTCCCCGACCGCCCCGACCGCGGCGGCGCGCCCTCGTCCATCCCGGCGCGAGCCGCCGGCAGCACCGGTTCCCCAGTCCGCCCGGCGGCAGACGGGAAGCCCCGCGCCGCCCCGCCGTGAGCGGGCAAAGCATCCGTTCGCCGAGAGCCCGACGACCGAAGGCGAGTCGCGCGCCGCCCCGCCGTGAACCGGCGGAAGCGTCCGTTCGCCGAGGATCCGACGACCGATGGCGAGTCCCGCGCCGCCCCCGCGTGAGCCGGCGGAAGTGTCCGTTCGCCGAGGGCCCGACGACCGATGGCGAGACCCGCGCCGCCCCTGCGTGAGCCGCCGAGAGCATCCATTCGCCGAGGATCCGACGACCGATAGCGACTCCCGCGCCGCCCCGCGCGAGCCACCGGAAGCGTCCGTTCGCGGAGGAGCCGACGACCGAAAGCGACTCCCGCGCCGCCCCCGCGTGAGCCGCCGGAAGCATCCGTTCGCCGAGGGCCCGACGACCGATGGCGAGTCCCGCGCCGCCCCCGCGTGAACCGCCGGAAGCATCCGTTCGCCGAGGATCCGACGACCGATAGCGACTCCCGCGCCGCCCCCGCGTGAGCCGCCGGAAGCATCCGTTCGCCGAGGAGCCGACGACCGATGGCGAGTCCCGCGCCGGCCCCGCGCGAGCTACTGGAAATCCGTTCGCCGAGGATCCGACGACCGATAGCGAATCCCGCGCCGCCCCGCGCGAGCCGCCGAGAGTATCCGTTCGCCGAGGAGCCGACGACCGACGGCGAGTCCCGCGCCGGCCCCGCGCGAGCCGCCGAGAGTGTCCGTTCGCCGAGGGCCCGACGACCGATGGCGAGTCCCGCGCCGCCCCCGCGTGAGCCGCCGGAAGCATCCATTCGCCGAGGAGCCGACGACCGAAAGCGAGTCCCGCGCCGCCCCCGCGTGAACCGCCGAGAGCGTCCGTTCGCCGAGGAGCCGACGACCGATGGCGAGTCCCGCGCCGCCCCCGCGTGAACCGCCGAGAGCATCCATTCGCCGAGGAGCCGACGACCGAAAGCGACTCCCGCGCAGCCCCCATGCGAGCCACCGGAAGCGTCCGTTCGCCGAGGAGCCGACGACCGATGGCGAGTCCCGCGCCGCCCCGCGCGAGCCGCCGAGAGCGTCCGTTCGCCGAGGAGCCGAGACCGATGGCGAGTCCCGCGCCGCCCCCGCGTGAACCGCCGAGAGCGTCCGTTCGCCGAGGAGCCGACGACCGATGGCGAGTCCCGCGCCGCCCCCGCGTGAGCCGGCGAGAGCATCCGTTCGCCGAGGATCCGACGACCGATGGCGAGACCCGCGCCCCCCCGCGTGAGCGCCGTGAGCGTCCGTTCGCCGAGGATCCGACGACCGAAAGCGACTCCCGCGCCGCCCCCGCACGAGTTGCCGGAAGCGTCGGTTCGCCGAGGATCCGACAGCCGATGGAGAGTCCCGCGCGACCGCGACGGGGCCACCGGGAGCGTCCATTCGCGGAGAACCGGGCCGGAGCCGGTGACTCGCTCGCGCGCGACGCCGACGGCCCGGAGCGACGGCGCGCCGCAGGGTCGGGCGGCCGACGGAGAGTCCCCGCGCGACCGCGACCTCGCCGGGACCACCGGGTGCGTCCATTCGCCGGAGCGCCGGGCCGAGCCGGTGAGTCCCGTGCGCTGCCGAGGCGAAGGACCGGGAGCACCCGTTCGCCGAAGCGCCGGGCGGGCGACGGCGCGGCGGGGGCGACCCCGCGCGAGCGGACGCGAACCGACGGGGAAGGACTCTTCGCCGAGGGCCGGGCCGGAGGCGGCGCGTCCGGCGCGCGCCCGGCGCGGCAGGGGGTCGCGGGCGCGGAGGGAGCCGGCGCGACTCCTACAATGGCGAACGACATGCTGACGAAGAATCCGCGCCGGGGGACCGGCGGCGAAGGGCGCGGACCCCGTTCCGGCGGCCGGCCCGACCCCGCGCTTCCCGGCGCTTCCCGGGCGCCGGCGCCCGGCCCCCGCACCCGACCGGCCGGCGGCGCCCGCCGCGGCGCGACCGCCCCCCGCCCCGGCGGGACCGCTTCCCGTGACGCCGCGCCGCCGACCGCGTTCCCGGTCCGCGCCGGCCTCCGCGCCCTCGGGGCGTTCGCCCTTCTCGCGGCGGCCGGGGCCGGCTGCGCCGGCGGGGCCGGGCCGGAGACCCCCGCCTCCGGCGTCCCGGTCGTGGAACTCGACATCGCCGGCCTCCACGCCGGTCTCCGGGAAGGGCGCTTCTCCTGCGCCGCCCTGGTGGAGGCGTACCGGGCGCGCATCGAGGCGTACGACCGCCGGGGCCCGGCCCTCCACGCCATCGTCACCGTGAACGGGGAAGCGGCCGCGCGGGCGCGGGCGGTGGACGAACGGATCGCCGCCGAAGGGACGGACGACCTGCGGCCGCTGGAGTGCGTCCCGGTGATCGTGAAGGACAACTACGACACCGCCGACCTGCCGACCACCGCCGGCTCCGCCTCCCTGCGCGACTCCCGGCCCCCGGACGACGCCTTCCAGGTGCGGCGCCTCCGGGAGGCGGGCGCGATCGTCCTGGCCAAGTCGAACATGGCCGAGTTCGCCTTCAGCCCCTTCGAGAGTCTGGGCTCCGTCGTCCCCGGCCACACGCGCAACCCCTACGACCCCACCCGGGTCCCGGCGGGCTCCTCGGGCGGGACCGCGGCGGCGGTGGCCGCCAGTTTCGGCGCGGTCGGGCTGGGCACCGACACCGGCAACTCGATCCGCGGCCCCTCTTCCCACACCGCCCTGGTCGGCATCCGCTCCACCATGGGGCTCACCAGCCGGGACGGCATCGTGCCGCTGAACCTCTACCGGGACATCGGCGGGCCCATGGCGCGGACGGTGGAGGACGCCGTCCGGGTCTTCGAGGTCCTCGCCGGCCCCGACCCGGCGGACCCGGCGACGGACGGCTTCGTCCGGGAGCCGGACTACCTGGCGGCGCTCGACGCCTCTTCCCTCGACGGGAAGCGCATCGGCGTGGTGCGCCAACTCTCCGACACCGAGACCGCGGACCCGGAGATCCGGGAGCGGTTCGGGGAGGCGCTGGCCGACCTGGGCCGCCTCGGCGCCGAGATCGTGGACCCGGTCGAAATCCCGAAACTGGACGAGGAACGGTCGCTCTGGTGCAACCCGTTCCGGGCACAACTCGAGGACTACCTGGCGAGCCTGGGGCCGGGGGCGCCGGTGCGCACCCTCGCCGGGATCGTGGAGGGCGGCGCCTTCCATCCCTCGATCGAGGGACGGCTGGAGCGGGCGCTCGAAGTGGAGCGGAGCCCCGACGAAGAGTGCGCCGAGGCGCTCCGGCAGGCGGCGGAGTTGCGCGCGGAGGTCACGGAAGTCTTCGCCGCCGAACGACTGGACGCGATGGCCTATCCCTCCTGGAGCAACCCGCCGCGGCTGCTCGGCGACCTGACCACCCCGGACGGCAACAACTCCTACCAGTTGTCGCCGCCGACCGGATTCCCTGCGGTCACGGTGCCGATGGGCTTCGTGGGCGCCGACCTGCCCTCCGCCCCTTCCGACGGCCTGCCCGCCGGCCTGCAACTGCTCGGCGCGCCGCTCGGTGAACTCACGCTCCTCCGCATCGCCTACGCCTACGAGCAGGCGACCGGCCATCGGCGGCCGCCCCGGGCGACGCCGCCGCTGCCGGAGTGAGGGGCGGCCCCCGGGGAGGGAACGGCGCCGGGGGCGCTCCGGGCCGCCGTCGCTAGACTCCCCCGCCGCCGGAACGAGCCCGCTTCCCCCCGGCGCCGAGCCCCCCGAGACCCCGTGCCGATCTACGAATACCGCTGCGGGGAGTGCGAGCAGGTCTTCGAGGCGCTGCAGCGGGTCGCCGACGAACCCCTCGACACCTGCCGGCGCTGCGGCGGGCCGGCGGAACGGATCATCTCCTCCCCGGCCATCCACTTCGTCGGCAGCGGCTGGTATGTGACCGACTACGCCCGCAAGGGTCAGGAACCGAAGGGCGAGGGCAAGGGCGAGGGCAAGGACGGGGAGAAGGGCAAGTCGGCGGGCGAAGCGGCCGGAGCGGAGAAGAACGGCCGTTCCTCCGGGGGAGATTCCTCCGGGAAGGCCAACGCCGCGGGCCGGGGTTCGGGGAGCGGCAGCAAGGCTTCGGACGCCCGCACCGAACGGCGCGCCGGGGCCGCGACCTGAATCCGGGCGGGCCGCGCCGGGAAGACCGCCGGATTCCCGGCAGCCGCGATCCGGGCTTCGGCGCGGGCCCGGCGATCGGCGCCGGGGTCGGTCAGAATCAGCCGCCGGGGCCGCGAGCAGTCCCGGCCCCAGTCCCGGCCCCGCTCCGGTGTCCCGCACCCCGCAACCGCCCGTCCGCTTCCCGAGGCTGACCGCGATCCCCGCTCCGATCCTCCTCGCCTGGTTCCTGACCCCCGCGGGAGTGCCGGCGGCGGGACTGTTCGCGGCGGCGGGCGGCGCCGGCCAGGAAGCCCCTGAGCGAAACGCCGCCGCGCGCTGCGAGCGGGCGGCGCAGGCCGCGGACTGGGAAGCGGCGGTCACCGAGTGCGAGGCGGCGCGGGCGGCCTTCCCGGAGTCGTTCGGGATCCGGTACTTCCTCGGTTTCGCCTACGAGGCGCGGGAGTCCTGGAGCCGGGCCGCGGACGCCTTCGCCGCGTTCCTGGAAGCGGTCCGCGAGCGGGAGGACGCCGGGAGCCGCTTCGGGGAGCAGATCGCGCTGGCCACCCGCCGCGCGGCGCTCGCCCGCTACCGCGCCGGGGAGTACGCCGCCGCCGTCCCGCTCCTGCGCGAAGCCGCCGGGGCGGACCCCGCCGACGCCGAGAGCGCCTTCTTCCTGGGGATGGCGCTCCTGGAGCAGGGGGACGCCGCCGCCGCGGAAGAGGCGTTCCTGGGCGTCATCGAGGTCTCGCCCGGGACGCCGCCGCCCCACTTCTTCGTCGGAAGGTTCCGCTACGAGGCCGGCGACTACCCGGCGGCGGAGGCGCATCTGCTGCGGTTCCTCGAGATCGCCCCCGGGAGCCCGCTGGCGGCGGACGCGCTCTGGATGGCCGGCTCGGTCGCCCTGCGCGAGTCCTCCCCGGGCCGGCAGGAGGGCGAAGGGACGGACGACGCCGCGGACGAAGGGGCCGGCGAAGCCGCGGCCGGGAGGCCGGCGGAAGAAGGGTCGGCGGCCCGGGGCCGGGCGGTGGAGCGGTTCCGGCGATTCCTGGAGTTGGAGGCCGAAGGCGACCGCGCCGCCGCCGCCCACTACTTCCTCGGCGCCTTCGCCGCGGACGGTTCGGACTGCGCGGGGGCGGAGCGCCACTACCGGCGTTTCCTCGAACTCGCGCCCGAACACGGGCAGGCGGAGGAAGTCCGGCGCTACCTCCGGGAGGCCGCCTCCTCCTGCGAACCGCCGCCCGCGGCGCCCCCGGACCGGGGGGAAGGATGGTAGTTTTCCCCGCCCGACGGACGAAGCGGGCCTTCCACCCCCCTGTCCGCGCGCCGGAAGCGGACGCCGGCCCCACCGCCTAAGGAGAACTTGCCATGCCCACCCGACTCCTCATCCTGCTCGTCACGGTTGGCGCCGCTGGGATCGCAGCCCGTGCGGGGGCGGCCCAAGACCCCGCCGCGGTGGCATGCCAGCAGGCTGTCGACGGCCAGGACTGGGACCAGGTGATCAGCGCGTGTCCGGCGGTCCTCGCCGATCTTCCTGAGAATCACCCCTACTTCGCGAGTTGGACGGAGACGTTGAACTACGCCGTGGGACAGAAATGCTGGCCGGCGGCGGAGGAGGAGGACTGGGACGCGGTCATCAACTACTGCGTGCCGGCAGCCGCCGGTGACTACCGGATGAACTTCCCGATCGGCCTCGCCTACCAGGCGAAGGAGGATTGGTCGAACGCCGGGCCCTACTTCGAGATGTTCGTGAGCGCCGCCGAAGGCGACGCCGCCGGCCGGGCGCAGCTGGCGGAGCAGATCGCGGAGGCCCGAAGGCGCGGCGGGATCGCCATGGCGCGCGCCGGGGCGCCGGACCGCGCGATCCCCCTGCTCCGGGCGGCGGCCTCGGCGAACCGGTCGGACATCGAGGTGCAGTTCCGCCTCGGCGTGGCGCTCGCCCAGACCGGGGACACCGCCGGCGCCGAGCAGGCCCTCTCGGTGGTCATCTCCGAAGGCCCCGACTCCGGCGCCCGGACGAACGCCCTCCTCATGGCCGGACAACTCAACGCGCAGGCGGGGGACTGCGCGAAGGCGTCGACCCGGCTCAGCGAGTACATCGAGAAGGGCGACGGCTCGCGGAACGCCGACCTCCATGTCCTGGTGGCCCAGACCTGCCAGCAGTCCGACACCGCGCTGGCGACGACGCACTACCGCGGCTTCGTGGAGTCCGCCGGCGCCGCCCAGCACCCGGCGTACGCGGACTCGCTCTTCGCCCTGGG
This sequence comes from Candidatus Marinacidobacterium sp., assembly GCA_965243415.1. Classification (GTDB taxonomy): domain Bacteria; phylum Acidobacteriota; class Vicinamibacteria; order Marinacidobacterales; family Marinacidobacteraceae. The sequence continues at coordinate 291,710 of OZ251549.1, forward strand.
CACGATCTACTACAACGCCGACGACTGCGCGAACGCCGAGCAGTACTACAAGACACTGATGGAGGCCGCCCCCGGCCACGCGAACGCCGCCCAGGTCCAGGACATCCTCGCATCCATCGCCGAAGGCGCCTGCGGCGGCGGCGACCGCTGACCCGGGCTCCCGGGATCCCCGGCCGACCCCGATCGAGACTGTGCCGGGCGCCGGGGAGCGGCAACGGGGGAGTGCGGGGTAAGTGTGCTAGTCTGACGGGCTGAATTCGCGGGTTTCGGCCCGCCTCGGCCGTGTCGCGCGCGGCCGGCTGTTGTCGGGCCCGGCGCCGAGCCGCTCGCGGCCCAAGGAGATTCCCGTCATGTCGCTGTGGCTCGTTGCCCCCGTCCTGTCTGCGCTCAGCCTGCCCGCTCCGGTCTCCGAGCCGGCCGAATCGACCCACGGACTCACCCCCCAACTCACCATCGAGCGGCGCGTCGTCCAGGACGACGACGAAGAAGGCGCTCCCTGCCGGGAAGCCCGCGAGGCGGAGAACTGGGCCGAGGTCATCAACCTCTGCGGGGCGCTCATGGAGAGCCGGCCGGAGGGCCACGAAGACTGGGGTGAAGAGGGCTGGGAGACCACGAAGCAGAATGTTGACTACGCCTACCGGGTCCAGTGCGAGGCGGCGGCGCAGGCGCAGGACTGGGGCGGCGCGATCGCGAACTGCGGGCCGGCCTCCGAGCGGTATCCGGACGCCTTCCAGTTCCACCTCTACCTGGCTCTGGCGCACCAGTCCAGCCAGGATGCGGAGAACGCGATCACCGAGTTCCGCTCGTTCCTCTCGGGCGTCGAAGGGAACCCGGAGATGGCGGCGCAACTCGGCCCGCAGGTGGTCTTCGCGCGCAGCAGTCTGGCGAACGCCCTGCTCTCGACCGGGGACTCGGAGGCGGCGATCCCGCTGCTCCGGGAGGCGGCCGCCGGTGACCCGGGCAACGCCGAGGTCCGGCGGAACCTCATGCTCGCCCTCCTGGAGGCCGGCGACTTCGACGGCGCGGAAGCCGCCTACCAGGAGGCCATCGCCCTGGAGCCGGACAACGCGCAGGTGTCCGAAGTCTTCTTCCGCGAGGTGTTCCGCCAGGGCGCCAACAGTTTCAACGCGCAGGAGTACGACGCCGCGACCGCGTCGCTCACGAAGTACCTGGCCGGGCTGCCGGACGGCGAGTACGCCACCGAGGCCCACTGGATGGTCGGCGAGGTCGCGATCCGCAACAACGAGAACGGTCTGGCGCTGACCCACTACCGGGCCTTCCTCGAGCGGGCGCCCGACGACGAGCGGGCGGCGACGGTGAACTACTCGGTGGGGATGATCTACTTCAACCGGTCGCAGTGCGACACCGCGCAGCGCTACCTGCGCCGGTTCCGCCGCCTGGCGCCGAGGGATCCGAACGGCGCCCTGGTGGACGACATCCTGCTCGATTTCGAAGACGGGATCTGCGAACCGGGCGTCTGAGGCGACCTCCGGGGGGCTGCCGGGGCGCGCTCCCGGGACTCACTCGGCTGCCTCGACTCGGCCGGGCCGGGCCATCGGTCCTGCGGCCGGCCGGGGAGCGGCGGGTTCCCCCGAGCCGCGGGTTCAGCCGCGGGACGGGAGCGCGTTCCCCCCGGGGAGCAGCCGGCCCGGGCGCAGGTGGCGCGGCAGGAGCGGTGACCGCAGCAGACGGAGCCGCTGCCGCTCCGTCGTCCAGAGGCGGGCGAGCAGCACATTGAGATGCCGCAGTTCCGCCAGCGAGTAGCGCACGCGCCCGTTCCGGTAGCGGCCGAGCCAGTGGCCGGGAAGGCCGCTCGCCACCTCGAACCATCTCCGGTCGGCCCGGGCGGTGGAACGGCGCGCGCTCTCCACCGAGCAGGACACCACCTGCAGCAGCGACCCCGGCTCCAGCAGCCGTTCGGCGGCGGCCACCGCGCCCACGCCGCGCAGCAGGTAGAGGAGGCACCAGCGGACCTCCGGGGTCAGCGACTCCGGGTCGCCGAGCATCCGGGGGGCGAGGAACGCCGCCGCGCTCTCCCGGTCGTCGAGCAGCAGATGGTGGAGCGCCGCGCGCAGCGTCCGCCGAGGCATGGCGCCGGTCCGCTCCGCCCGCTCAGCGCTGCCGCCGGGAGGTCCCCGACGAAGAAGGGGAAGAAGGCCCTGACGGCGAAGGAGCCTCCCCGCCGGCGTTCCCGTCGTCGGTGGCCGTCGTCCCGCCCAGGCCTTCGAGGAACCCGTGCCGTCCCTCCGGGCCGATCCGGCGGGTGTTGTACTCGGCCCGCCAGGCGGCCAGTTCCGGGGAATCCGGGTACTCCTCCTCCGGGTAGGGGTACCGGCTCATCCCGTGGAAGGGGAGCGGGGCGACGGTGTGCGGGCGGGCCGAATTCAGGTCCATGTCCTTGCCGAACCCGTCGGCGAAGACGAAGAACTCGCGCCGGGCGCCCCGGGCCGGCGGCGGAACCGCGGCGGCGTCGAACCGCAGTCGGATCTCGTCGCCGTGGTGGGTGATGACATAGCGGTCGTCTGTCTCGGTCAGGAGCGGGAGGACTTCCCCGTACCGGGTGTACCCGCCTTCGTGGGCGCCCCAGACATCGGACGACTGCCGGCGCTCGTAGCGGTACTCGGTCGGGGGCCGGCCGCCGGGACGGTGCGGCTCGGGGTACCCGGCGAAGCGGAGGTCGGCGGACGAAGGCGCCAACTCGTACCGGCGCAGGTCGGCGTCCTCCGCGATCTCGGCGAGTTCGATCCGGTCCCAGTAGATCCGCATGTTCGTGCGCAGGCGCAGGGTGGCCTCGCTCGGGATCTCCTCCTCCCCGAGGGGAACCACCATCGTCTTCGGCAGCCCGGCGGGGAAACCCATGGAGCCGACCAGTTCGCGGAAGCGGTCCCCGTCCCGGATCTCGAGCACCGGCGGCGTCACCGAGACCCCCGCCTGCGCGGCCGCCAGGTTGGAACTGGAATCGGCGTAGTCCACCCAGCCGTGGAGCAGCAGCGCGTGCCGGACCCCCGGCCGGATCCCCTCGAAGCGGAGTTCCAGGTGATGGGGCTCCGCGTAGCCCTTGAACGGCAGCAGGGCGAAGTCGTCCACGGTCTCCCGGTCCACCTGCCGCAGGCGGTCGGTCACTTCGCGCGAACCGCCGCTCTCACCGGAGGAACGGGCGTGGACCGGCGCCCTCCGGTGGCGGACCGGGATCAGGCCCGGAGCCGGGTACGGCGGCCCCGGCATCAGCCGCTCGTCCGGGAAGACCTCCACTCCCTCGGGGGCGTCGGTGATCCAGAGGGCGGCCCGGTCGTAGAAGATGACCTCTTCGAGTTGGTTGAGCCAGCGCAACTCGTAGGCGCCGTCCCGGGGAACCGGCGCGAACGACTCCAGTTTCACCACTTCGGTGGTGTCCGGGGTGTTGAACACTCCCGGCGCCAGCAGATTCCCGAGCGCGCTGCCGCCGAGGAAGTCGGTGGCGAAGCGGATGCGCTCCCCGTCCCAGGCGTAGAGGACCGGGCAGGAAGTCCCCTTGCGGTTCAGTTCCTCGACGGACGCCAACTCGGCCGCCGGCAGGTCGAGTTCGATCTGCTTCACGCCCCCCGGCCAGAGGAAGCGGACATAGTCGGCGGCGGCCGCCCCGCCCAACCCGAAGTGGAGCGGCAGGTCGTCCTGGGAGAGGTAGCCGGTGGTGGAGCGGATCTCCCGGCGCTGGGACACCGGGCCGACCCGCACCTCGACCTTGGCGCCGATCCCGTCCAGGTTGCTGCGGAGCCCCCGGGCGCGCACCGCCATCCAGCCGGCGCCGCCCGGCCCTTCGTTCTCGAAGGCGAGCAGGCGGCCGGCGGTCGTCCCGGCGACCGCGTCGAGGTCGCCGTCCCCGTCCACATCGGCGAGCGCCAGCGCCCGCGCCTCCTCGCCCTCCTCGAGCCCGGCCCCGAAGGCGGCAGCGCGGACGAAACCCTGCGGAGTGTTCTCGTAGAGGGCCAGCGCCGCCCCCGGTTCGTTCACCACCAGGAGCAGGTCGAGGTCCCGGTCGAGGTCGGCGTCGAGGAAGGAGAGGCCGTAGCGGGCGCCGGGGACGCCGGCGCGCAGCAGGAAGGGCGAGCCGAGGTCCGGCGCGAAACCGGAGCCGGCCGGCCCCCGGAACAGGAGGTTCAGCGCCCCTCCCTCCGCCGTCAGGGCCAGGTCGAAACTGCCGTCCCGGTCGAAGTCCCCGGAAGCGGCGCCCCGCATCCGGGAAGCGGTCTCGACCCCCCACTCCCGGGCGGATTCGGTGAAGGTGCCCACCCGGTCGTTCGAGAAGACCTGCACCGGGTCGCCGTCGTTCACGACGAGGAAGTCCACATCCCGGTCGTCGTCCCAGTCCGAGAAGAGCGCGCCCAGGCTGCGGCGGGCGCCCCCGGCGGTGCGGGTCTCGGCGGCGACCTCGGTGAAACTCCCGTTGCCGTCGTTCCGGTAGAGCCGGTTCGGCGCCCCGGGGATCCCCTCGGGCACCGCCGCCGCGCCGCCGCCGGGCGGGAGCGCGGCCGGCGCGTAGTTCGCCGCGTAGAGGTCGAGGTCGCCGTCGTGGTCGAAGTCGGCGAAGGTGGCGCCCACCGTGACCGCCCCGCCTTCGACCCCGCCTTCGACCCCGGCGTCGGTCGCCCGGACGAAGACCGGCGCCCCCCCCGCCCCGTCCCGCTCCTGCAGCAGGAGGGCGTTCGGGCCGCTCGCGGCGACATAGAGATCGGGGTCGCCGTCCCGGTCCGCATCCCCGATGGTGAGGCTGACCGCGCCCGGAACCTCGATCCCGGGCCAGGACTCGAAGACGCCGCCGGCGTTGCGGAACAGGTGCACCCGCCCCTCGCGGACGAAGGCCAGGTCGGGCCGGGCGTCGCCGTCGAGGTCGCGGAAGGCGACGCCGGAACCGAGGCGCGGCAGCAGGTGCGCCGCCGCCCACTCGGGGGAGTACTCGGAGGGGGAGACCGTCTCCGGCAGCGGCGACCGTCCCCTCGGGGGAAGCGCGAGGCCCCAGGCTGCGGTCCGGTCGGTGAAGGTCACCGCGCCGGTGGGCGACGGCTCCCCCGGGGCCGGCTGCAGCGGCGGCGGGCGCTCTTCGAGGGCTTCGGCGTAGGGGCCGAGTTCCGTGTACTGCAGGCCGGCGCTCACCCCTTCGCCGGAGAAACTCTCCCGGAGACGCTGGAACTCCTCGAGTTCCCGGCGTCCCTCCTCCCGCCGCCCGGCGCGGACGAGCACATTCCCCAGGCTGAATCGCGCCGACTCGTGCTCCGGCTGCAGCCGGAGGGCGCGGCGCAGGGCGGACTCGGCCTCCTCCAGCCGCCCGGCGGCGGCGTAGGCGGCGCCCAGGTAGTACTGGGTCATGGAGTCGTCGGGGACGATCTCCGCCACCCGGCGGAACGCCGCCAGCGCCGCTTCGGTGTCCCCTTCCAGTTTCTCGATCAGGCCCAGGTTGTAGAAGGCGTGGGGCCCCTCCGGATCGAGCGCCCGGGCCCGCTCGAAACTGGCGCGGGCTTCGTCGAATCGGCGTTCGTTGAACCGGGCGATCCCGAGGTTCACCTGCCCGGCCACCGAGTCCGGCAGGAGTTCCACGACCCGCTCGAACTCCGCGGCGGCGTCGGCGAACCGGAACTGTTCGAGGAGCGCCACTCCCCGGCTCATCCGGGTGGCCGCCTCGTCGGGGAGAAGGAGAGGCGAAGGGGAAGAGAGCCCGGCGAAGGCGGCCGCCGCGACCGAAACCCCGAGGGCAGCCGCGAAGAACCGGGCGGGGCGCCGGGATCCGCCGCTTCCGAGGGCCATGGCGGCGGTGATTATGACGAACCGGGGGCCGGTCTCCGGCGGGGGTCCGGGCGCGACCGGAAGTCGAGTCGGAGGGCCGGGCGGCGCCTCCGGAACCCGCGGCGCCCGGTCGTTCCGGGGTCGGCACCCCGCGCCGACCGGCCCCGCCGGGCCGACAATACCCGCCGCCGATGATCCAACTGGTCGAGACTTCGAAAGCCTACGGGGAGCAGGTGCTGCTCGACCGGGTGCGCTGGCGGATCGGCGCCGGCGAGCGGATCGGGCTGGTCGGCCCCAACGGCTCCGGCAAGACCACCGTCCTGCGGATCCTCGCCGGGGAAACCGGCCCGGACGAGGGCGAAGTGGTCCGGGCGCGCTCCTGCCGGGTCGGCTACCTGCCCCAGGACGGGCTCCGCCTCGCCGGCCGCACCGTCTCCGAAGAGGTGAAGACCGCGTTCGCCGACCTGCTGGCGCAGCGGCGCGCCCAGGAAGCCCTGGCCGAGCGGCTGGCGGAGACGCCGGCGGAACCGGGACTCCTGGAGCGGTACGGCGAACTCGAGGAGGAATGGCGTCGCCGCGGCGGCTACGAACTCGACGCCCGGGTGGGGGAAGTCCTCTCCGGGCTCGGGTTCTCCCGGGAGGACCGGGACCGGCCGGTCGAGGAGTTCTCCCAGGGCTGGCAGATGCGGATCGGACTGGCGCGGCTCCTCATCGAGGCCAACGACCTCATCCTGCTCGACGAGCCGACGAACTACCTCGACCTCGAGGCCCGGAACTGGCTGCTGGAATTCCTGGCGCAGCATCGGGGAGGGCTGGTGCTGGTGGCGCACGACCGCTTCTTCCTGGACTCGGTGGTGACCGGGATCACCGAGGTCGGCTCCGGCCGGCTGAGCCGGTATCCGGGCACCTACAGCGCCTACGAAACGAGGCGCGCGGCGGAGATCGCCGACCTGCGGAAACGGGCCGCCGAACAGGAGGCGGAGATCGAGCGCCACGAGCGGTTCATCAGCCGGTTCCGCTACCAGGCGAGCCGCGCCCGGCAGGTGCAGAGCCGGGTGAAGTTGCTGGAGCGGATGGAACGCGTCCCGGCGCCGCCGGCGCCGCGGCGGGTGCGGCTCTCCCTGCCCCGGCCGCCGCGCTCGGGCCGGGTCCTGCTCACGCTCTCCGGGATCGCCAAGCGGTTCGGCGCGGTCCGGGTCTTCGAGAACCTGGACCTCACGGTGGAACGGGGGGAACGACTGGCGCTCGTCGGGCCGAACGGCGCCGGCAAGTCCACCCTGATCCGCCTGCTCGCCGGCGCCGAACCGCCGGACGCCGGCGCGAGGGAACCCGGGCACGGCGTCCGGATCGCCTGGTACGGCCCCGACCGGCACGACCTGGATCCGGAGCGGACCGTCCGGCAGACGATGAGCGACGCCGCTCCCCTCGACCTGCTGCCGGAGATCCGCAACATCCTCGGCGCGTTCCTCTTCTCCGGGGACGCGGTGGAGAAGCGGACCGCGGTCCTCTCCGGCGGGGAGCGCAGCCGGCTGGCGCTGGCCCGGATGTTCCTCCGGCCGGCGAACCTGCTGCTCCTCGACGAGCCCACCAACCATCTCGACCTCGACGCCAAAGCGGCTCTCCTGGAAGCGCTGAAGGAGTTCCGGGGAACGGTGGTGTTCGTGGCGCACGACCGGCACTTCATGGACGCGGTGGCCACCCGGGTGGCGGTCATCGGGAACGGCGGCGCCGCGGTGTACTGGGGCAACTACTCCGACTGGCTCGCCCGCCGGGAGCATCTCGCCCGCCCGGAAGAACCGCCGGCGCCCGATCCCCGACCGGCTTCCCGCCGGACTCCCGGGACGGCGCCGCCCGCGCCGGCCGTCGTCCGACCTCCGCGGCCGGGGAACGGGGAACGCCGCAGCCGGCGCAGCGGCAAGAACCGGAGGCGAGCCCTGGAGCGGCGCTGGCGGGCGCTCTTCGACGAGATCGCGGACGCCGAAGCGGCCATCGGGAGTCTCGAGGCGCGGATGGCCGCTCCCGACTTCTGGGCCGATCGCGAGGGGTCGGACCGCGTCGCCGCCACCCACCGGGATCTCCAGTCCCGGCTGCCGGCGCTCTACGAGGAACTCGCCCGGGCGGACGCGGCCCTCGCCGGCGCCGGGGCCGGCGCGCGCCCCGCCGCCGGACTCGATCCGACCCCCGATCCCCCGGCGGCGGAGGGTTCGAGTTCCCCTCCCGGACCGATGGCGGACCGGTTCCCGAAGCCGTAGCCGGACATCACCGCGCCCGGCGGCGGGGAGGTCCCGGACGGAGCGCCCGGCGGCCCGACGGCGAGAGTCGTCGAAGAGCGCTCCCGAGCGCGGATGACCGGGCCGATGACCGCTCCCGACTTCCGGGCCGGCCGGTGAGGATCGGGGAAGGATCGGGTCCGCGTCGCCGTGACGCACCGGGATCTGCCGCCCCGGCTGCCGGCGCCCCGCGAAGATCTCGCTCGGGCCAACGCCGCACTCGCCGGCCCGGGGGGCCGGCGGCGTTCCCGGCGCCGCGCTCGATCCGCCCCGAGAGGCCCCGGCGGTGGAGGGTTCGCGGTCCGCTCCCGCACCGGCGACCAACCGGTTCCGGAAGCAGCAGGCGCCGGAGGCTGCCGCGCCGGCGGCGGTCGAGACCTGGGAGCCCGGCGCGGCCGCAGGGGGTCGTCGCGGAGCATCCCCTCGCGCCGACCGCTGCTCCCGACCTCAGGGCCCGACCGGTAAGGATCGGGCCGCGCCGCGGCGGCGCCTCGGGATCTGCGATTCCGGCTGCCGGTGCTCTACGAGGAACTCGCCCGGGCCGGCGCCGCGCTCGCCGGCGCCGGGTCGGGCGTCTCCCCCGGCGGCGGACTCGATCCCTCCCCCGATTCCCCGGCGGCGGAGGGTTCGAGGGCCACTCCCAGACCGCTGGCCAACCGGTTCACGAAGCAGTAGTAGGACGCCACCGCGCAGGCGTCGTGGAGGTCACGGTCGGAGAGCCCGGCGCGGCGCAGCGGCAGCAGGGCGTCCTCCGTCAGCGAGGCCGGCCGGCGGGCGAGGCGGAGGGAGTAGTCGACGAGCGCCCGCGGGCGGGCCGGCAGCGGCGCCGTATCCGGGTCGCGGACGAGGGCCGCGACCGTCTGCGGATCCCGGGTCAGCCGAAGGAGACCCCTCCGGTGGTGCTCGATTCAATAGTGGCAGTCGTTCGCGACGGACACCGCGACGGCGATCATCTCCCGTTCGGCGCGGCTCAGCCCGGACTCCCCGCGCATGAGGTGTTCGTACAGCGCGAGGTGGTGCTCCAGCGCCACCGGGTTCGGACTTCCCGCGACGACGATGTGGTCCACCAGCCCGTCCGGCCGGCGGTGGCGCCGGTAGAGACGCCCGAGGAGGCCGGAACCGGCTTCCGGAGCACCGGGCGCCACGGTCTCGATCCAGGCAGGCCGGCCGGCCGTCTTCCCGACCGTCTTGCCGGCCGTCTTGCCCGCTGTCCTCCCGGCATTCTCGGGGGTCATCTTCCGAGCGCGCCCTCCCCGGTTCTCCGTGGTTCTCCCCGGTCCTTCATCGCTCCCCGCCGCCGCGCCACTAGGATACCCACGCCGCCGATGTTCCAAGTCGCCTGCGACGGCTCCTGTCTCGAGAATCCGGGCCCGGGCGGATGGGCGGTCATCGTCACCGATCCTTCCGGCAAGGAGACCATCCGCAGCGGCGGGGAACACCACACCACCAACAACCGGATGGAGTTGACGGCGGCGATCGAGGCGCTGGCGTCGCTGCCTCCGAAGAGTCGGGGGATCGTCGCCTGCGACAGCCGCTATGTGGTGAGCGGGCTCCGCTCCTGGCTCCCCGCCTGGAAGCGCCGGGGGTGGAAGACCGCCGGCGGGAAACCGGTGAAGAACCGGGATCTGTGGCAGCGGCTGGAGGCGGCCGCCGAAGCCCAACCGGGGGTGAGCTTCCAGTGGGTGCCGGCCCACTCCGGTCATTTCGCCAACGAGAAGGCCGACGGCGCCGCTTTCGCGGAGGCGGAAGCCCGCCGCGGCGACGCGGACGGGGAGCCGCCGGCCGGGAGAGGCGCCGCGGCGGACGCCGGACCGGCCCGGACCCGAACCGCCGCCGCCGGCCGCCGCCGGCCCCGGGGCTGACCGCCGTGGAGCGGACCCCGGAGGCCGGCCGACGGGAAGCGCCCCCGCCGGCCGGCCACCGGCCGCCGTCCGCCTCCGCTGCTTTCCCGACCGCTCCGGCGGTGCTCCGCCCCGGACGACGCTCGAGGGTCCGGCGGCGGGCGCCGGCGACCGCCTCCCGCGCGCCCGGGCGGCGCGTCGGGCCCGGCGGCGGATAGACTCGGTTCCTGTCCGTGCGCCGCTACCGCTTCCTGCAGGCGGATGTCTTCACCGATCGGGTCTTCACCGGGAACCCGCTCGCCATCTTCCCGGAGGCCGAGGGGCTCTCCGGCGAGGAGATGCAGCGGATCGCGGCGGAGATGAACCTCTCGGAGACGGCCTTCGTGCTGCCTCCCACCGATGTCCGGGCCCTGCTGCGGCTCCGCATCTTCACCCCGACGACGGAACTGCCGCTCGCCGGCCACCCGGTGGTGGGGACCGTCTTCGTCCTCGCCGCGCGCGGCGAGTTCGATCTCGACACGGCCCTGGAGCGGGTCGGCGACGGGGTGCATCGGATCCACCAGGAATGCGGCGCCGGGGTGCTGCCGGTGGACCTCCGGGTGCGCGGCGGACAGGTCGAGCAGGTGGTGATGACCCAGGCGCCGCCGCGTTTTTTCGGCGAGTGCGCCGACCGGGCGGCGCTCGCGGCCTGTCTGGGCGCCGGCGCCGACGAGGTGCTGCCGGGGGAAGCCCCGGCGCAGGTCGTCTCCACGGCGCTCCCGCAACTCATGGTGCCGGTCCGCTCCCTCCGAACCATGGAACGCATCGAACTCGACCCGGCGGCGGCGCGCTCGCTGCTGAACCGCGAGGAGATCGGATCCGACTGCCTGATGGTCTTCTCGACGGAGTGCGTGAACCGCGAGAGCGCCGCCCACGCCCGGATGTTCGCCCCGGGGCTCGGGGTGGGAGAGGATCCGGCCACCGGGAGCGCCGCCGGAGCGCTCGGCGCCTGGCTCGTGCGCTACCGCCAGGTCCCGGTCGACGACGGCGCGCCGGTGCGGCTGACCATCGAGCAGGGGTACGAGATGGGCCGGCCGAGCACCATCTCGGTCGAGGTGGAACACGAAGCCGGGACGCCCACCCTGGTGCGCGTCGGAGGCCAGGCCGTGGAAGTGGCCGAAGGCTCGCTGCAGATCCCGTAGGAGCCGCCGCCCGGCATCCTTTTGCTCCGGGGGGTGCCCCCTGGCGGCGCCGGTCCCGGGGCCGGAGGTTCCCTCCTCCCGAGGGCGAACGACGAAGGGGAGTCCGCCGGCCGGGGGTGGGCGCCGGAGGGGCCTACGGCTGCGGCCCGATCCGTTCTCCCGGGAGCGGCGGCGTGTGCGCCGGAACCCGATGGGCGCGGACGCGCCGTTCGAAGGCGTAGCCCAGGGCGAGCAGCCGGGGCTCGCTGAACGCCCGGCCCAGGAAGGAGATCCCCACCGGGAGACCGCCGCCGGTGAACCCGGCCGGCACGATCAGGTCGGGAAAGCCGCTCATATTGGCGAAGCGCACCGGCGAGGCGGCGCGCCGGCCGGTTCCGGGGTCCCGGTCCCGCCGCGGCGGACGGGTCGGCGAAGTGGGGTACACCAGGGCGTCGAGCCGCTCCTCGTCGAGCAGACCCTCGACGACCGCCCGCACCAGGGGCAGGCCGTGCTCGTGGACCGCGCGGTACTGGAAACCGTCGGTCTCGCCGCTGGCGTTCTCCCTGAGGAACAGACTCCATCGGCCCGGATTCGGCACCCGGTCTTCCCCGCGCGCGTGGAGCCGCATGGACCGGTCCACCAGATCGTCGAGCGTCGCCGGGTACCCCTCGCCGAGGGTGGCCAGGTACTCGGCGATCTGCCGGCGGAACTCCGGCCAGCGCACCGCGGTGTAGAGGTCGCTCTCGATCTCGAGCAGCCAGGAGGGGAAGCGCACCTCGACGACCTCCGCGCCGGCGTCGCGCATGGCGCCGAGCGCCGCCTCGATGACCCAGTCCACCTCGGAATCGAAACCCAGGAAATCGCGGACGATCCCGAGCCGCGCGCCGGAGAGCGCCTCCGCGTCGAGGAAGGCGGTGTAGTCCTCGGGGAACTTCCCTTCGCTGCGGACGCTGGCCGGGTCGGCGCCGTCCACCCCGGTCATCACTCCCAGCGACACCGCCACATCCTCGACGCTCCGCGCCATGGGCCCGCCGGTGTCGAAGGAGAGGGCCAGCGGCACGATCCCGTCGCGGCTCAGCAGACCCAGGGTCGGTTTCAGCCCGACGATGCCGTTCGCGGTGGAGGGGCCGCGAACCGAGCCGCCGGTGTCCGTCCCCAGCCCGAGGAAGGCGTAGCCGGCGGCGATCGCCGCGCCGGTGCCGCCCGACGAGCCCGAAGGGGAGCGGGCCGGGTCGTGCGGGTTCCGGGTGATGCCGCCGAGGGAACTCATCGCGCCGCCGGAGGCGAACTCGCTCAGGTTCACCTTGGCCAGGACGATGGCCCCGGCCTCGCGCAGGCGCCGCACCACGAAAGCGTCGTCCGGGGGTATCGAGTCCCGCAGGAGGAAGGAGCCGGCGGTGGTGGGCAGGTCGTGGGTGTCGAAGTTGTCCTTGAGCGCCACCGGGATCCCGTGGAGCGGTGACCGCGGGCCGGACTCCCGCCGCTCGGCGTCGAGTTCCCGCGCCCGCCGACGGGCCCCGGGATTCAGGGTGAGGACCGCGTTGATCCGCGGGCCCCGGTCGTCGTAGGCCTCGATCCGCGCCAGGCACAGTTCCACCAACCGTTCCGAAGTCAGGAGGCCGGAATCGAGGGCGGCGCCGATCTCCCGGATGGTGGCCGTGGTCAGGTCGAGCGGCGCCGGGACCGCCGAGGGCGCCCGCTCCTGGGCCGGAACCGCCGAGGCGACCGGCCCGACGGCGAACCCGGCCAGGAAGAAGAGCCGCAGCGACCGCTTCCGGCGAGCGCGAAGGAGGGAAGAACGACGCATGGCGCCGAATCGTACGCGGAGCGAGCGGACCCCGGCCGCCGCGGCCGGGCCCGAACGGCGCCCGACCAGGCGACCGGTCGCGCCTGGCCCGGCGGGGCCCGTGCGTCACGGCCCGGTGCGGCCGACGCGACCGACTGCGAAGGCCGCGACCGACCTCGGACCGCTCGTTGGACCTCGGATGCTCGACGGACATCGAACAGCGCGACCGACGACGGACAGCGTGACCGACGACGGATGCCGCGACCGACGACGGACGGCGTGACCGACGACGGACGGGCGTCGCCGGGCCCCGAACTTCAGGGCCCCCGCGCCGGTCGTCCCTCCCGGGTGACGCCCGCCGACCCGGCCCCCTGCCCGCCGGGCGGGCGGAAGGGTCAGGCCGACGGTGTCGGGCCGGCCGGGGCCGGCCGAACGAGGGAGGCCGAACGAGGGAGGCCGGTCGGGTCCGGCCGGTCCGGCTGATCCCGAAGGTTCAGTTCGAGGACAGGCTGCGGCGGAACTCCTCGTTGAGACGGGGGTCGTTCTGCAGCATCCGCAGCGCCTCGTTCTCCAACTGGCGCACCCGTTCCCGGGTGAGTTGGAGTTCGTTCCCGATGTCTTCGAGGTTCGCTTCGGTCTCGCCGCCGATCCCGAAGCGCCGGGTCACGACGCGCTGCAGGCGCTTCGGCAGCGCCGCGATGGCGTCGCGGACATGCCGGCGCTGCTCGGAGTCGGTGACCCCCTCGATCGGGTCCAACTGCTTCGGGTCCGGCGTGAGCGCGATCCGGGGCGTGCCGTTCGGAACGAGCGGCGCGTCGAGCGAGTCGATCTGGGGAACCGAACGCAGCGTGTCCCGCAGGATCTCCGGGCTGACGCCGATCTCCCGGGCGACATCGTCGGTCGTCGGGAACTGGCGCCGGCCGCGGCGCTTCGGATCGTTCCGGTAGCGCTGCTCCAACTCGGCGCGCACCTTCGCCGCCTTCCGGTGGAGGTCGAGTTTGTTGATCGGGACCTTGATCGTCCGGGACTTCTGGGACAGCGCCCTCCAGATCGCCTGGCGGATCCACCAGGTGGCATAGGTGGAGAACTTGAGGTTCCGCTCGGGCTCGAACTTGCGCACGGCCTGCATCAGCCCGATGTTCCCCTCCTGGATGAGGTCCCCGAGCGGCAGACCCTTGCCCCGGGACTGCTTGGCGATGGAGATCACCAGGCGCAGGTTCCCCTCGATCATCTTGCGGCGGTTGTCGTAGAACTCGTCGAGGCGTTCGGCGCCGGGTTGACCGGACTCCCCGATCCCCTCGAGAGCCTTCCGCATGGCCCGGCTGTAGCGCTGCTCGTCGTCCTTGGTCAGCAGGCGATGCCGGTGGGTGTCCCGCAGGTACAGCCCCATCGAATCCAGGTCGCCCGTCTGGTGGGTATCGGGGGCGAGGCCGAGTTCCTCGTTCCGGGTTTCGACTTCGTCTTCTCCGGACTCTTCCTCTTCCTCTTCCTCTTCGAAGGAGCCCTCGACGAATTCGATCGGTTCGTAGTCGGTGTTGGTGTCCATGGAACCCTCCGGGTCGGTGGCGCGGGCGCCGCGCCGGTCAGCTATTCGGTGCAAATTTATGCACAGAATATGCCAAATTCTGTCTACCCCCCTCTCTCCTCCCCTGTATCCCCCCGCGTCCCCCTCGCCGGCCGGGCCCCAGCCCGCGGGGCTCCCGCGCGGCGGCCGAACACGAACGGACACCTCGGAGAACGCCCGACAGCGCTCCCAGGTTCCCTCGGCTGTCGCCGGGGCGGCGGGCGCCCTCAGCAGAACGACGAGTCGGGGGGCAGCGGCAGGCGGACGATCTCCGCCGCTTCTTCCAGTTCCTCGACCCAGGCCGCGATCCGCCGGTTGCGGTCGCGCTCCGCCAGGATCCGGCGGATGGAACCCTCGACCTGTTCCAGCGGCGGCTGGGCGCCCGGCGGCAGGTCCGGGAGCAGCACTTCCCGGTAGTACTGCTCCACCTCCCGCCGGTTCACCTGGACCAGCGGACCGAAACGCCGATCCAGGTAGCGGTCCACCCGGAGTTCGCGCTCGATGCGGCGGCGCAGGTAGTCCTCCCGGATGCCGAGCCGCAACAGGGTGGCCCGGTAGTGGTCGGGGTCGTCGAAGCGCTCCTGGAGGGCGCGGAAGGTCGCTTCCGCTTCCTCCGGCGCGGGAGGCTCGGCCGGATAGCGGCGCGCCTCCCGTTCCATGAGCCGGGCCGCGATGAGGCGCTCCACCGCCTCCCCCAGTGTCGGCGCCGGTGCGCTCCCCGGGGCCAGGGAGATCACTTCGCGCGCTTCCGAGAGCGTGATGGGCTCCCCGTTCACGATGGCGACGACCCGGTCCACCAGTTCCACCTGCGCCGCCGCCCGGCCGGGGAGGGCCGGCGGCGCCGCCAGCGAGAGGGCGAGCGGACCCCCGAGGACCATCGCCGCCGGGAGCGTCCGCCGGCGGTCCGCTGACCGGGACTCCGTCCGCATGGTGGCTCGGCTCCGAACCCTAAGGCAACCGGCCGCGCGGCCGGCCGGGGGGCGCCATCCTCAGAAAGCGTGGCCGATGGTGAAGTGCCACTGGCGGCGCCCGGCCCCGCCGAGGTCGCCGAGACGGATGCCGTAGTCGAAGCGGACCGGCCCCAGCGGGGTGGCCCAGCGCAGCCCGATCCCGGCGTTGTGGTTCAGGTCGAGTTCCCCGAGCGGCGTCGCGACGGCGTACACGCCCCCGTGATCCGAGAAGACCGCTCCCCCGAAGCCGCCGAAGATCGGGAACCGGACCTCCAGGTTGCCCAGCGCGAGCATGTTGCCGCCGAGCGGATAGCCGCTCCGGTCCAGCGGCCCGGCGCGGTCGAGGCGGAACCCGCGGAGCGTGGTCGCCCCCCCGGCGAAGAATCTCTCGATGATCGGCAACTGTTCCGGCTGGTCGGCGCCGAGGGTCCAGCCGGCGCCGAGCCGCCAGGCGGCGGCCACGACCACCCGCCCTCCCACCGGGAAGTAGAGGAACTGCTGCCCCAGGGCTTTCACGAACGGCGCCCGGGAGCCCAGTTGGGCCGACGACCACTTGAAGTCCACGATCCCGAAGCGGCCGCTGCGGGGGTTCACCGGGTCGTCGCGGGTGTCCTCGACGAAGGAGGCCGACAGCGCCGAGAGCCACAGACTCTCGGCGAAGTTGCGGTCCAACTGGTTGGGATGGATCTTGAGATTGGACAATTCGTTGGTGGTGAAGTCGTACCGCAGGAACAGGTTCCTCCCGAACACCCGGCGGGAGAGCTGCACCCCTACGCCGGTGCGGACGAAGTCGAAACCCTCCCGGTCCTGGGCCTCGCGGTAGGCGCTGAAGAACAGGGGGACGCTTCCGGCTTCGCTCTCGGCGCCGCGGTAGGTGGCGATCATCCGGTTGCCGCGCACCGAGAGCCGCGCGAACAGGCTGAGCGTGTGGTTGCGCCCGAAGAGATTGCGGCGCGACCACTCCACCTCCCCCCGCACCTGTTCCCGCTCGCTGTAGCCGGCGCCGAAGCCGACGCTGGTCCGGGTCGCCTCCTCGAGGCGGATCAGCACGTTGCGCTCGCCGACGGCTTCTTCGGGCTCCAGCAGGGTCACCTCCACCGTGCGGAAGATCCCCATGGACACCAGTCGTTGCCGGACTTCGAGCAGGGCCTCGTTCGACAGCGGGTCGCCCGGGCGGAAGGGCAGGCGGCCGCGGAGGAAGGACTCGCGGGTCGCTTCGAGGCCGGCGATGATGACCTCCCCCACGGTGAGGTAGTCCCCGGGCCGGATGCGGAAGACGACTTCGGCGCGGTGCGTCCCGGGGTCCACCGGCGCCCGCACCTCGACGACGGCCGCGAGGAAACCGCGGTTGTGGAAGTGGGCTTCCAGACTCTCGCGCGCGCCGACCACCTCTTCGGCGACGAAGGGAGATCCCGGGGAGAGGGGCGTGGCTGCCGCCAACTCGGCGTCGGTCAACCGGGTGGCGCCTTCGAACCGGATCGTCCCGATGGTCGCGGCGGCCCCCGGCCGCGCGGCGGCGGTCAGGTCCAGAACGGTGGGGTCCTCGGGGCGGGGAGTGACCACCGGGGTGACTTCGCCCCGGAAGTACCCCGCCTGCAGCAACTGCCGGCGGAGGGCGCCGATCGCCGCGGCCCACTCCTCCTTGCGGAACACCCGCCCCGGACGCAACCCGCCGAGCGTCGCCGCGGCCGCCGACTCGAGCGCCGGCGGCAGGCCGGCGGCGGTCGCCCCGCCGATGAGGTAGCGGGGTCCCGGGGTGGCGGTCAGCCGCACCGTCAGGTGGTTCCGCTCCTCGGAGGCGAATCTCTCCACGACCACCTCGGCGTCCCGGTAGCCGTCCGCGACCAGCGTCGCCACCTGCCGCTGCCGCAACCCCTCGAAGGCGTCGTCGGTCAGGCCGCGTTCCGCGAGTTCCCAGAGCGCCAGCCGCGCCCCCTCGCCGAGCCCGGGGAACCCGAGGACCTCGAGCACCACTTCCGGGCCGGTGTCCACCAGGAGCACCGGATGGACCAGCCCCGGCTCCTCGCGGGTGAACGCGAAGTCCAGCGCGGCGAGCAGGAACCCGCGCTCGCGCAGCGCCTCCCGCACCCGGGGGAGCCGCTCCCGGAAATCGGCCTCGGACCAGAAGCCGCCCGGGGAAACGCCGAGTTCGGTTTCGAATTCGGCAGCCAGGTCCGGGGGCGCGGTCTCCACCCGGAAAGAACCGACCCGCGCCCGCAGACCCGGCTCGACCACGATCTCGACCGCGGTGTCGCGTCCCCGGGGCGTCGCCCGCACCTCCGCCTCGGCGTCCAGGTAGCCGAGGTCCCGGAGCCGGCCGGCCGCCGCCGCCCGCCCCGGCGCCGGGTCGCCGAAGATCTCCCCGACCACGAAGCCGGCGGCCTCGGCGACCGACGCGGCCGAGCCCCGGGGCGCTCCCCGAACCTCGACGGAGACGATCCGCGGCAGCGGTTCGAGCCGGAACACCAGCGCCAGGCCGCCTTCGGGACCGGGGACCGCCTCCACCCGCACCTCCCGGAACCGCCCCAGGGAGAAGATCTGTTTCACCGACTGGCGCACCGCCAGCGGTCGGTAGCCGTCACCGGGGCGCACCGAGAGGAGCCGGAGCACCGCCTCCGGCACCGGGTCGGCGCTCCCGTCGGCCCACTCGGCGGTGACCGACCGGACCGGCTGTCCGGCGGCGGGAAGGGAAGCGGCGCTCTCCTGGCGAGCCGTAGCCGCCGCCGGTGCAGGGCGGAGGACGACGGGAAGCAGCAGCGCGAGGAAGGCCCCGACGAGCGCGGGAACCGGGCGCGGACGCCGGCCGGCGCCGGCCTCCTCAGAAACTGCGATGGAACCGGACATCCACCCCCAGCGAGCCGTCGCGATCCCGCGAAAAGATCCAGGAGACCGGCCCGCGGGGGGTGTACTCGACGACGATGATGGATTCTTCCGTGGTGGACAGACTGGACGAGTAACGGACGCTCAGGTCCGGCGAGAGTTGCTTCCCGAGCGTGACGCGCGCCGTCGGATTGCTGAAGTGGCCGATCAGGAACGGATCGATGCTGAACCGGTCGATCCCGAAGACCCGGCCGGCGCGGCGCCCGATCAGGTTGCTCAACTGCTGGCTGAGCAGGGTGGCGGCAGTGGCGGCCGCCACTTCGTCGTCCCCCCCGGCGCGCAGCAGGTCCTGTTCGGGGGCGCCCGACAGGAGCCGCAGGATGTCCGGCTCGCGCAGGGGCGGCTCCGAACTGAGGTTCGCCTGGATCTGTTCCGTGGTCCCGGCGGCGCGCAGACGCACCCGGTAACTGCGAACGGTGGTCTCGGCCTCGAGGTCGAAGACCGGCTCGATGCCTTCGGGATCGATGAAGTCGGCGCGGCCGGAGACGATCTGGAACCGGTGGGCGCCGAAGAACACTTCGCCGCCGACCAGGTCGGCGCGGCCGAGGAGCGCCGGGGCACCGGCGGTCCCGCGCAGACCGAGGTCGGCGGCGGCGGCCAATTCGAAGATGGAGTTCCGCACGGTGAAAGGGGAAGCGGTCCCCACCTGCACATCCAGGCGGAACCCGTCCAGGGTCCCCGCTTCCGGAGCGGACGACTCGGTCACGGCGTTCAGGTCCGAGAGGATGCTGGAGAACAGTTCGTACTCGCGGCTCCAGACGGCGTCCTCCAGGGTCACCGTTCCGGTCAACAGGCGCAGGTCGCGGTCGCCGAGCACCCGGAGGTCGGCGCTCACCAGGGCGGAGAGATCCGCGGGATAGCGCAGGCGGGCGTCCGTGATCCGCATCCGCAGGTCGGTCGCGTCCGCCTCCGCGTCGGCGAAGGAGATCGAACCGGAGACCACCGCGGTCCCGGAACCGAGCCGCCCGGCGACCTCCGCGGCGCGCACCGTGTTCCGGTCGAAAGTGATCTCGCCGGCCACTTCCCGGAGCGCGTGGGGGAAGCCGGCGAACCGGAAACTCCCGTCGCGGAGGCGGCCGGCGCCGACGATCCCCGGGGAGGTCCAGGGCCCCCGGACATCCACATCGAGACTCAGTTCCCCTTCCGCGTCCAGACCTTCGACGAGCGGTTCGGCGGCGGCGAGCGAGGTCTGCCCGGAGAGCGAGAGGTCGAGCCGCTCCCCGTCGAGGTCCACCGCGCCGGCCAGGAGGAGCCGCGCCTCGTCCCGGCGCAGTTCCAGCGGGTCGAGTTCCACCCGCGCATTCGCCAGGCGCACTGCTGCCGGCCCGGTGAGGGAGGCGGAGAAGTCCGGGGCGGTGAGGTCGAGGCCGGTGATCGTGGCGCTGCCGGTCATCCACTCGTCGTGGGGATTCTCGATATGGAAGTCACCCTCCCCGCTGGCGATCACCGAGAAGCCCTGTTCGGCGGCGGCGGCGGAGATCAGGGGGGCGACTTCGACGCCGCGGACGGTGACCGTTCCGCCGCCTTCGGTTCCGAGCGGCACCACCCCTTCCATCCGGAAGGAAGCCGCTCCGGAGTCGAGGGCGCCGCTGCCGACGAAAGTCTCGCCGCGCACGGCGCCGGTGATCGAACCCGGGCCGAGGGGCAGGCCGAGGACGGCCGCCGCCGGCACCCGGGCGTCGAGGTCGAGCGCCGGGACGAGCAGGTCGCCGCCGATGTCGAGGGTGAAGTCGGAACGGATCGAGATCCACTCCGGCGCCAGGCCCGGCGTCAGCGGGAAATCCGCGCCGGTGAGCCGCCCGTCCATCTCCCATTCGACGAGTCCGATGTCGAGGGAACCCTCGGCGGCGCCGCCCCGGAACTCGCCGGCCACGGGATCCAGCCGGGCTCGCTCGCCGTCGAGGGTCCAGGACACCCGCGCCTCGTCGAAGGGCTGTTCCAGGAAGTCGCCGTTCCGGCCGGTGACCGCCCCGCGCCCGGTGTAGCGCTCGCTCCGCCGCACCGTCTCGCTGTGGCCGGTGGCGGTCCCCGAAGCCACCAGGTCCCACTCCAGGAAGTCCACGATCTCGGGGATGTCCCAGTCCTCCCATTCCGCGTCGAATTCCATATCCGGATACAGCTCTTCGCCGCGGTCGAACACGCCGGAGGCGGCGAGCCGGCTCTCCCCGAAACGGGCGCCCAGCCGGTCCAGCCAGATCGTCTCGCGCCCGATGCGGCCGACGGCGAGGAGGGTCTCCGTGTGGATCGTCGAGAACCGCATCCCCCTCCCCTCGATCTCTCCGGCGATCACCAGGTCCGGCCAGCGGCCGGTGATCGTCCCGTCGAAACGGCCGCCGCCGGCCACATCCCAGAGAGTGGTCTCCGGGGTTTCCGCGAACAGGACGCGCCGCAGTTCCTGCTGCATGGCGTCCACCTGCGCGGATTCGCCGGCGACCGCCTCCGCGGTGAAGTCCGCCGCACCCTGCTGCGGGTACCGCCCTTCCGCGGAAGCGCGGTAGGCCGGCCCGATGAAGGCCAGCCGCCCCACGGTCACTCCTTCGTCGTCGAGGGCCAGCGAGGCTTCGAGCCCGAACGGGAGCGATCCCTCGGGCCCGGCCACTTCCGGCGCCGCGCCCCGGGCCTCGATGGTTCCGGTCATCCGCAGCGGGTCGGCCAGCGGCAGCCGGAGATCCGCCGCGAGGTCGAGCCGCGAACGCAGCGCGGTCTCGACCCCGTAGAGACCGTCCACCGCCGCGGCCAGGTCGCCGCCCCGGACCTCGAAAACGAGGTCCGCCGGGTTCTCCTCCCGCGGCTGCACCTGCCGCAGGCGCAGTTTCCCGGCTCCGCCGAAGGCGACGCCCGCGGAATCCACGATCTCGATGCGTTCCGGATCCCAGTGCAGGACCCCGCCCCAGTCCCGGAAGGGCACGCCGTAGAACCGCCCGCCGGGCAGGACGAAGTCCCCGTCCACGGCGAGGCCGTTGTCCTGGAAGGCGGCCTGGCCGTCGAACGCGAACCGCCCCTCCCCGTCGGTGTCGAGCCCGTCGAAGTCGAACAGGAACCGCCCCAGCCCGCCGGCGTCGCCGACGCCGCGCATCCCCATCGGGCCGGCCAGGTCGTTCGCCAGGTCGAGGCTGCCGTCGAGATCCACCGCGAGGAGGTCGGCGCGCAGCTCCACCCGGTCGAGGTGGAGGACGCCCCCGCGCAGGCGCAACTCCGCTTCGAGGGCCATCGGCAGGTCGGGCTGCTCCCAGAGCCGCATCACGCCCCGGCCGTACGAGATCCGACCGTCCACGCCGCCGTCCTCGCCGGCCCGGACCGAGAGGCGCACTTCGTCGGCGCGGATCTCCCAGGGAGTGGGGCGGTTCCGGTACCCGATGGTGCTGCCGGAGATCGTCATCCGATCGGTGGAGAAGGCGATGCGGGACGCCAGGTCGGTGAGCCAGGGCGCGAGCGGCGGGGACTCGGGGGCCGGCTTGCCGCCGTCGTCGAGCCCGCGCACGGCGACGCCCGCCACCTCCAGGTTCGCCAGGTGGAGGTGCGGGGGCGCGAGCGACCTCCAACTCAGTGTTCCCCGGATCTCCTCGACTGCGAGGGCCGGGGGCTCGGGTCCGGCGCCGCCGGTCGCCCGACCGACCTGGAGCCCGCCGATGCGGAAGGAGCCTTCGAGGAACGACAACTCCAGATCGGAGAAGACCACCGGGCGGCCGAAGGCGGCGGAGAGGCGCGTGGTGAGCCCTTCCCGCACCCACTCCGGAGTCAGCCGGGCGGAGAGCCAGGCCGCCCCGAGGAGGGTGGAGACCGCCATCGCCGCCACCGCCAGGACCAGGACCACCGCCACGCCGAGGCGCCGCAGCAGGGAAGGGCGCGGGAGGGAAGGAGCGGGCGACGGCATCCTCAACGGGAGTCGGAGCGGGATTCGGGTTCGGAACCGGACCCGGATTCGGCGGGCGCGACCGTGAAGAGCGATTCCCCTCCGGCGAGGGACGCGCCCGGGGCGACCCTCATGGTAGCCACCACCCCGTCCGCCGGAGATCGGATCTCGTTCTGCATCTTCATCGCTTCGAGGACGAGCACCCCTTCGCGCGCCCGAACCGGATCGCCTTCCCCGCGCAGTACCCGGACCACCTTCCCCGGCATCGGGGCGCGCACCTCCGCGCCGGCGCCGGCCGCCGCCGCGGCGCCGCCGGCCGGCCGCAGCGACGACCGATCGACCCGGATGCGGAGACCCTCCACCGAGACGCCCACCCCGGAGGGGGTCTCCACGACGCCCGCCTCCCGGGTCACGCGCCCGCGGGTCACCGCGTAGCCGCCGGGGACGGGCCGCGCCAGCGCTTCGCCGGGGAGGCCTTCGATGCGGACGACGACCGCGCCCGCCGCGGAAGTCCGCTCCGGGTCGGCGGGGACCACCTCCACCCGGAAGTCGCGGCCGGTGACGGAGAGGACCCGGCGCACCGGTCAGCGGGCCCGCCGGGTCATCGGGGGAGACCGACGCCCGGGCGGTCGGCGTAGCGCCACGGCGAGGCGGGCGGAGCGGACGAAAGCGAGGCGGACGACGGTCCGGCGCCGGCGAGTTCGGCGGCGGCCGCAGCGAGGGCGAAGGGGAGCCACTCGTCCCCGGAGTCCGCCGCGGCGGCGGCGAGCCCGGGCCAGTGGTCGGCGACGAAGGAGGTGTCCAGATCTCCCCGGCGGAACGGTTCCGACTCCAGCACCCGCTCGAAGAACGGGAGCGTGGTGGGCACCCCGACCAGGCGGGTCTCGCGCACCGCCCGCAGGGCGCGGCGGCGGGCGCTCTCCCGGTCGGGCCCGAAGGCGATCACCTTGGCGAGCAGCGAGTCGTAGTCGGGCGGGACCTCGCTGCCGCCGACGATGCCGGCATCGCAGCGGACACCCGGCCCGGCCGGCGCCCGGAACTCCCGGATGCGGCCCGAAGCCGGCAGGAACCCGGCGAAGGGATCCTCGGCGGTGATCCGCAGTTCGATGGCCGCTCCCCGGAGGCGCACCTCTTCCTGCGAGAACCCGAGGGCGCCGCCGGCGGCCACCTCGAGTTGCATCTGCACCAGGTCGAGCCCGGTGAGCGCCTCGGTCACCGGATGCTCCACCTGCAGCCGGGCGTTCATCTCCAGGAAGTACCAGCGCCCCTCCGGGTCGAGCAGGAACTCCACCGTGCCCGCGCCGGCGTAGCCGGCCTGCTCGGCCAGGCGCACCGCCGCCGCGCCCAACTCGGAGCGGAGCGCCGCGTCCACGGCGGGGGAGGGGCTCTCCTCGATCAACTTCTGGTTGCGGCGCTGGACCGAACACTCCCGCTCGCCCAAGTGCACGACAGCGCCGCTGTCGTCGCCGAACACCTGGACCTCCACATGCCGCGGACGTTCGACCAGGCGCTCCAGGAAGACCCGGCCGTCCCCGAACGCGGCCCGGGCCTCCGAGCGGGCGTCGGCCAGGGCCCGGTCGAAGGCGCCCGGTTCGCGCACCGCCCGCATCCCCATGCCGCCGCCGCCGGCCGCCGCCTTGATGAGCAGCGGGAACCCGATCGCCGCGGCCGCCGCGCGCGCCTCGTCCGCGTCGCCGTCCCCGTTCCCGAGCACCGGGGAGCCGGGCGCCACCGGGACCCCCGAACGGAGCGCCGCCGCCCGGGCCGCCGCCTTGTCGCCCATGAGATGCATCGCCTCCGGCGACGGTCCCACGAACACCAGGCCGCGCGCGGCGCAGGCGGCGGCGAAGTCGGCGTTCTCGGCCAGGAACCCGTAGCCGGGGTGGACCGCGTCCGCGTCGAGTTCCTTCGCGGCCTCGAGCACGCGCTCCCCGTCCAGGTAACTCGCGGCGGCCGGCGCCGGCCCCAGACAGACGGAGGCGTCGGCCAGGCGCACATGGAGCGCGTCCCGGTCGGCTTCGGAGTGGACCGCGAGCGGGGAGACGCCGAGATCCCGGCAGGCGCGGATGACCCGAACCGCGATCTCGCCGCGGTTCGCGATCAGGACCCGGCGGAACACCGGGCGCGGCCGGGCGCCGCCGGCGATCCCCCGGGAACGGCCCTGCGGGCGGCCATCAGAGGGGGATGTTCCCGTGTTTCTTCGGGGGGTTCCGGTCGCGCTTCGTCGCCAGCGAGGCGAGCGCGGCGACCAGTTTCCGCCGGGTGTGCCGCGGCCGGATGACTTCGTCCACATAGCCCCGTTCGGCAGCCACATAGGGGCTCGCGAACCGCTCGCGGTACGCAGCCACCCGTTCCGCCCGGAGGCGTTCCGGGTCCTCGGCTTCCGCCAGTTCGCGGCGGTAGAGGACCTCCACCGCCGCTTCCGGCCCCATGACCGCGATCTCCGCGCCCGGCCAGGCGTAGTTCAGATCGGTGCGGAGGTGCTTGCTCGCCATGACGCAGTAGGCGCCCCCGTAGGCCTTCCGGACGATCACCGTGACCTTCGGGACCGTCGCCTCGGCGAACGCGTAGAGCAACTTGGCGCCGTGGCGGATGATGCCGCCCCACTCCTGCTCGGTGCCGGGCAGGAAACCGGGGACATCCTCGAAGACCACCAGCGGAATGTTGAAGGCGTCGCAGAAACGGACGAACCGGGCCCCCTTCACCGAGGCCCGGATGTCCAGCACCCCGGCGAGCACCGCCGGCTGGTTCGCCACCAGCCCCACCGGGCGGCCGCCCAGCCGGGCGAACCCCACGACCAGGTTCCCGGCGTGGAGTTCCTGGACCTCGAAGAACTCGCCGTCGTCCACGATCTCCCGAAGGAGGTCCTTCACCTCGTAGGGCCGGTCCGGCTCCTCGGGGACGATCCGGTCGAGCGCCGGGCTCTCCCGATCCGCCGGGTCGGTCGCCGGGCCGCGCGGGGGATCCTCCAGGTTGTTCGGCGGCAGGAACGACAGCAGTCGGCGCACGACGGCCAGGCAGTCGGCGTCGTCCTCCCCGAGGAAGTGGGCGTTCCCGGAGACGGTGTTGTGGGTCTCCGCTCCGCCGAGCCGCTCCTTCGTCACCTCCTCGTGGGTCACCGCCCGGATGACTTCCGGCCCGGTGACGAACATGTAACTGCCGCCCCGCGACATGACGGTGAAGTCGGTGATCGCCGGGGAATAGACGGCGCCGCCGGCGCAGGGCCCCAGGATCGCCGAGATCTGCGGGACCACCCCGGAGGCGAGGGTGTTGCGCAGGAAGATGTCGGCGTACCCCGCGAGCGACACGACCCCTTCCTGGATGCGGGCGCCGCCGGAGTCGTTCAGGCCGATGATCGGGGCGCCCTGGCGCATCGCCAGGTCCATGATCCGGCAGATCTTCCCGGCGCAGGCCTCGCTCAGGGAGCCTCCGAGGACGGTGAAGTCCTGGGCGAAGAGGTAGATCGGCCGCCCGTCGATCCGGGCGTAGCCGGTCACGACGCCGTCGCCCGGATAGCGGTGTCCGGCGAGGCCGAAGTCGGTGGAGCGGTGCTCGACCAGCCGCCCGGTCTCCTCGAAGGTGCCGGGGTCCACCAGCGCCGAGATCCGCTCCCGGGCGGTGAGCCGGCCGGCGCGGCGCTGCCGCGCGACGCGCTCCGGACCGCCGCCGGCCTCGGCGCGGCGGTTCCGCTCGGCGAGCGCTTCGAAGGCCGGCGAAGCCGGCGGGTCGTCGCCGGGCACGGGAAACGGCTCGGGGGGGTGAGGCTCCGGGAACGCGCCGACGGAGAGGCTCCGGTCGGTCAGCCCGAAGCCGTCGCCGCTTCCCAGTCCTTCAGGAAACGCTCCAGGCCGAGGTCGGTCAGGGGGTGGCGGATCAGGAGATCGAGCACCGCGGCCGGCATCGTCGCGATGTCGGCGCCCAGCCGGGCCGCTTCCACCACATGCAGCGGGTTCCGGATGCTCGCCACCAGGATCCGGGTGTCGAAGGCGTAGTTCTCGAAGACTTCCCGGATGTCGGCGATGAGTTGCATGCCGGGAGCGGCGATGTCGTCGAGACGGCCCACGAACGGGCTCACGATGGAGGCGCCGGCCTTCGCCGCGAAGAGCGCCTGCGGCACGCTGAAGCAGAGGGTCACGTTCACCCGGATGTCGTGCTCCCGCAGTTTCTGCACGGCCCGCAGTCCGTCCGCGGTGAGCGGGCACTTGACCACGATGTTGGGCGCGATCGCCGCCAGTTCCCGCCCTTCGGCGACCATGCCGGCGGCGTCGGTGGCCACCACCTCGGCGGACACCTCGCCGGGGACCAACTCGCAGATGCGGGCGAGGATCTCGCGGGGTTCGCCGCTCTCCCGGGCCATCAGCGACGGGTTCGTGGTGACCCCGTCCAGGAGCCCCATCTCCGCCGCGCGGGAGATCTCGGCGACGCTGGCGGTGTCGAGGAAGATCTGCAAGAGGGGCGGACTCCGCGTTCCGGGAGCGCCCCGGCGGGATCGTCGGGACGGAATTGTAGTGCCGCCGGCGGGCTCCGGGGCGGCGGCGGGGTGAGCGGCGCCGCCGGCGGGTTCAGGGGCGCCGCGGGCGGACCCGCACCGGCGCCGAGCGCGGGCTCTCGTTCGGAGTCCCGGCCGCGTCGACCGCGGTCACGGTGTAGGTGTACTCGGTCCCCGGATCGCGGTCCCGGTCGGTGACCGCCAGGAGGTCCGCCGGCGTTTCGGCGAGCAGTTCGTACCCGGAGTCGTCCGTCGCCGACCGGTACACCCGGTACCCCGCCACATCGGGGGCCGGGGACGCCTCCCAGTTCAGATCGGTCCCCTCCGTCTGCCAGAACGCCCGGAGATCGGTCGGCGGCGCCGGAGGGTAGAGATCCTCCGGGACCAGGCAGACCTCCGGGGAACGGGGCCCGGCGCTGACCGCCTCCGCGCCCGTCGGCGGCACCTGAACGATCACCGGAGTCCAGCCGGGGTCCGCGGGAGCGTCCGGCGCTTCGGCAGCCGCCTCGCTCCCGTCCGGCCCCCCGACCGCCGGCGACAGCCCGGAAGAGGCGGATTCCCCGGTCCCGCCCGAGGGGCCCGGCGCCGGCGCGTCCGCTCCCGGCTCGGCCGCCGGGGTCTCGGACGCCGGCTGCCCCTCGGCGGCGGCTTCCGGCGGAGGCTCGCCGGCCGGGCCGGTGTCGGTGGTTCCCGCCGACCCGCTCGTTACGGGCGCCGCCGGAACGCCGCTCCCGCCCGCTGCCGGAGCGGCCGCGGCCGGCCCGGGATCGGCGGGTTCCCCCGTCACCACCGGATTCCCCGCCGGCTCGGCCGCCACGGTCCCGGACGCCGGCTCCCCCTCGGCGGCGGCTTCCGGCGGAGGCTCGCCGGCCGGGCCGGTGTCGGTGGTTCCCGCCGACCCGCTCGTCACGGGGGCCGCCGGACCGCCCCTCTCGCCCGGTACCGGAGGCACGGACTCCGCCGGCGTCGCCGGGCGGTCGTCCGGCGGCGGTTCGCCGGACCGGCCGGTCGTCGGGAGGTCCCCCGGGGCGGGGGCGGGCTCGTCCGTCGCGCCCGGGCTCCCGGGGAGCGACGAGTCCCCTGCCGGCGGCGTTCCCTCGAAGTTTCCCGAGGGCGAGCCGTCCGGTCCCGGTTCCCCCGGCGGAGAGGCCTCCCCGCCGGCGGCGCTCGCGTCGGGATCGGCGTCCGGCTCGGGGCCGGGATCTTCCAGCAGGCGCGGCTCGTCGTCGCCGACAGCCACCAACTGCACCGCGTAGCAGACTTCGGCGCCCCAGACCACCGAGCCGTCCGACCAGGCCGGCGTCGGCACCAGCGCGGTGCGGCGGGTCTCGGCGCCCCGCCGGCGGTACACCTCGAAGAGGGGGCGCGAGAGGGGCGCCGCGGCGGCAGCGGCCGGCCGCAGGTCCTCCCACCGGAGCGCGACCTGGCCGTCGCTGACCTCGGTCTCGAGGGCGGTCACCGTCGGCAGCGGCGCGGTGACATCGAGTTCCCGGAGGTCGCTGTCTTCGCTGGGCTCGCTGCGGGATTCGTAGCGCACGGCCACCAGGAGGCGCCGGCCTACCCACTCCGGCTCCACCGGGAGCCGCAGGGTCTTCTCCTCGCCCAGGATCTCCGATTCGACCTCGGCGAGCACTTCCAGTTCCCCTTCCCCGAGGTCGACCGGGATGCCCTCGGGCGCTTCCGGCGTCCCTTCGTCCGGGGCCTCCCCGTCCGGAGTCCCCTCCTCGGGAACCTCCGGGTCCGCCGTCTCCTCGGCGGAATCCTCGTCCGGGACCTCCCAGTCCGGGACGGTTTCCTCGGCAGCCGGTTCGGCCGGGGACGGTTCCGCAGAGGCCTGTCCGCCCGTGGCCTGTTCCTCGGTCTGTCGTTCGGGAACCTCTTCGTCGGGGAACTCTTCGTCGGGGACCTGTTCGTCGGGAGCCGGTTCGTCCGGAGGCGTCGAGTCGGGGGCCGGCGTCTCTCCCGGTCCGGGCGGGGGATCCGGCGCCGGCGGGAGCTCGCGTTCCGGGTCGGACTCCGACGGGCCCGGCTCCACCGCTTCTCGCTCCCGCGACGGCTCCGCGGACGCCGGCCCTTCGCCAGGCGGCGGCGCCGCCTCGGGAGCCGCCGCGGTCGGCAGCGGAGCCTCCGCCTCCGTCGCCGCAAACGGCCCGGACGCCTCCGGTTCCGGCGGCGCCTCGGGGGCCTCCGGAATCTCCGGGGCCGCTCCCACCGAGGGCCCGGGCGTTCCTTCGGGGAGCGGCGCCGCGGTCTCGCCGCCGGGTTCCGCCTCGGTCGGCGCCGAGGGCTCCACCTCCGTCACGGGCGCCGGCGCGGTCGCCTCCGGTTCCGGCGGGGACCCGGGGGTCTCCGCCATCTGGGGAGCAGCCTCCCCCGAGGGCCCGGGCGTTCCTTCGGGGAGCGGCGCCGCGGTCTCGCCGCCGGGTTCCGCCTCGGTCGGCGCCGAGGGCGTCCCCCCCGTCACGGGCGCCGGCCCGGTCGCCTCCGGTTCCGGCGGGGACCCGGGGGTCTCCGCCATCTCGGGAGCGGCCTCCACCGACGACCCGGGCGTTCCTTCGGGTGGCGGCGCCGCGGTCTCGCCGCCGCGCGCCGCTTCGGTCGGCGACGAGGGCTCCGCCTCGGTCACCGCCGCCGACGCCTCCGGCCGGGCCGGGGGGGACTCGGGGGTCTCCGCCATCTCCGGGGCGGCCTCCGTCGAGGGGCCGGGCGCTCCTCCGGGTGGCGATGCGGCTTCGCCGGCGGGGGCCGGCGGGCCTTCCGCCGCCTCCGGGTCGACCGGAGCCCCCCCTCCGACCGTTTCGATCTCTTCGACCGCCGGCGGGCGGTCCGGAGGCTGCTCCGGAGACGCCGCTCCCGCCCGAACCTCGGCCACCGCCGGATCGTCGGCTCCCTGCTCCGGTCCCGGCTCCGCGCCGCCGACCGACACCTCCGGGGCCGCGCCGGAGTCCGGCTCCTCGGTCGCCTCCCCCTCGACCTCCACAGCGGAAGCGCCGGAGTCCGGGGGGGCCGCCTCCGGAGCGACGGGCGCTCCCGGGGTGACGGCCGGGGCTTCCGACGCGTCGGGGGGCGGCGCTTCGGAGCCCGGGACCCCGGGTTCCGCTGTTTCCACCGGTACCGCGCCTTCCACTCCGGGAGCGGCCGGGGGATCCGGGGCCGCCTCGTCGTTCGGCCCCCCGTCGCCCGCTTCGGCCGGGGCCTCGGCGGCTTCGTCCGCGGTCGACGGCGCCGGGGACCGGTTCGAGGCGCGGGTGTCCCGGATCCGTTGCTGCAGGTCCACCACCCGGTGCAGCACCACCGCCCGGCGCAACCGCACTTCCTCGCCGCTCCGCCCGGAAGCGCCGCGGGGCGCCACCCAGCGGATCACGATCTCGCCGTTCTCCTGCCGCAGGGGCAGCAGTTCCGGCGCCTCCGGCGAGATCCGCAGCGGAGGCTGGGGCGGTCCCCGCCGGCCGCAGGAGACGCCGGCGCCGAACGCCGCCAGCAGCAGGAGCAGGCCCCCCGGGCCGGGAACGAACCGCCGCCGGCGGACGCCGGCCGCGCCGCGCCGACCCGTGCCCCGCGCCGTTCCGGCCTTCCCCGGCCGAGGTCGGAAACGGCGGCGCACTCCCCGTCGCTCCTCAGAGGATGAACCGGGAGAGGTCCTCGTCCTCGACGATTCCCTCGAGTTTCCGGCCCACATACGCGGCGTCGATCGCCCACTGCTTCCGGTCGAGATCGGGCGCCTCGAACAGCAACTCCTCGAGCACCTTCTCGAGGACCGTGTGGAGGCGGCGGGCGCCGATGTCCTCCATCGCCTCGTTCACCCGGGCCGCGGTCTCGGCGATCTCCCGGATCGCGTCCTCCGCGAAGGACACCTCCACGCCCTCGGTGAGCAGCAACGCCTCGTACTGCCGCAGCAGCGCCGACTCCGGTTCCACCAGGATCCGCTGGAAATCCTCCACCGAGAGGGACTCCAGTTCCACGCGGATCGGGAAGCGGCCCTGGATCTCCGGGATCAGGTCGGCCGGCCGGTTGTCCTGGAAGGCGCCGGCGGCGATATAGAGGATGTGGTCGGTCCGCACCGAGCCGTAGCGGGTGGAGATGGCGCAGCCGTCGAGCAGGGGCAGCAGGTCGCGCTGTACGCCCTCCCGGGAGATGTCGGGCCCGGCCGACTCCCGGGGACTGGCGACCTTGTCGAACTCGTCGATGAAGACGATCCCGTGGTCTTCGGCCCGCTCGAGCGCCTGCCGGGAGAGGTACCGGCTGTCCACCAGGTTCTCCTCTTCTTCCTGGAGGAGGTAGTCGTAGGCGTGCACCACCGACATCTCCGTGCGCCGGTAGCGCGGCCCGAGCATGCCGCGAAGCATCTCGCCGAGGTTCACATCGACCTCGTCGGCGTGGCCGGAGAAAGCCTCGAGGAACGGCGGGGGCGGCTCCCGGACCTCCACTTCGACCCGCCGCTCGTCGAATTCGCCGCCCCGGAGGCGCCGGCGGAACTGCGGCAGGCTCGGGAAGTCCGCCTCGTCCATCCTGACCGCCCGGGCCCGCGGCCCGCCCTCCCCGGCGCCGGTACCGAAATCTTCCGGGAACAGCAGCGCCAGCAGCCGGTTCTCGGCGTTCCGCTCGGCGGACTCCCGGACCTCCTCCAGCAGTTCCTCCCGAACCATGGAGACGGACGCCTCCACCAGGTCGCGGACCATGGACTCCACATCCCGGCCCACATAGCCGACCTCGGTGAATTTGGAGGCCTCGACCTTGACGAACGGGGAGCGCGCCAGCCCCGCCAGCCGCCGCGCCACCTCGGTCTTGCCTACCCCGGTGGGCCCGATCATGACGATGTTCTTCGGGGCGATCTCCTCGGCCATCTCCGGCTCGACCTGCAACCGCCGGGCCCGGTTGCGGAGCGCTACCGCCACGGCGCGCTTGGCGGCCTCCTGCCCGATGACGAACCGGTCGAGATGTTCGACGATCTGGCGCGGGGTGGGGTCGTCGAACCGCGCCGCCGGGGGCTTTCCGAGGGCCGGCTGGTACTGGATCACGGGTCAGAGGTCTTCGAAGACGACTTCGCCGTTCGTGAAGATGCAGATGCCGGCGGCGACCTCCATCGCCCCCTCGGCGATGGCGCGGGCGGAGAGTTCGGTGCGGGCGGCCAGGACCCGGGCGGCCGCCATGGCGAAGGGGGCGCCGGCGCCGATCGCCATGATCCCGTCGTCGGGCTCCATGAGGTCGCCGTCCCCGGACAGGAGGAAGACCTGCTCCGCGTCGGCCACGAGCAGGGAGGCGTCGAGGTGGCGGAGCACCCGGTCGGTCCTCCAGTCCTGGGCCAACTCGACGGCGGCCCGCTCCAGGTTCCCCCGATGGCTCTCCAATTTGTTCTCGAACTTGGCGAACAGCGCCTGGGCGTCGGCGGTGGCGCCGGCGAAGCCCGCGAGGATCGTCCCCTCGTACAGCCGCCGGAGTTTCCGGGCGCCGTGCTTCACCACGATGTCCCCGAAAGTGACCTGCCCGTCGGCGGCCAGGGTCGTGCTCCCGTCGCGGCGGACAGCGAGGACGGTCGTGGAGTGATAGGGAGACGGCACGGGGGGAACGGGCGCGGCTGCCCGGGTGGGCGCCCCGCGGGGAGAGCCGCCGGCGGCGTCCGGGCGCGGGCCGGGGGACTTCAGGGGACGCGGAGGGAACGAGAGCGATCAGCCGGCAACGGACCGGCCCCGGAGGCTTCGCGGGGTGCTTCGGGCGAAACGGCCCGTCCAACACGACGGCGACGCCCCGCCCCCCGCACCCCGCAGGCCACGAGGACGGCGCGTCCGCAGGCGAGCCGAACCAACGGACTTCCATATGGCGACTTCCAATGGCGAGTCCCGCCGGCGAGCGCCACCGGCGAGTCGAACCAGCCGAGCCGAACCGGCCGAGATGAACCAGCCGAACCGAACCCGGCGACGGGACAACGACTTTCCGCGAACCCGCCCTCCGCAACAGACGCCGGGAGTATAGCCACGGGCGGGCCGCCCCGGACGCCGCCGGAAGGCCGCCGTCCGCGCGGCCGGAGCGGCCGCGACTGCCGGCCGGCTCGGCTCCCGTCGGCCCCGTTCTCTCCCCGCGCCGCCGCCGCCGTTCCCGTCCTCCGCCGGCTCGCCGCCGCGAGAGCCGGCCGCTCCGAGAGACTGCTCCCCCGACGCCCGACCGACTCGAGAGAACCCGTCCGGCGGCCCTGCGACGACGGGGCTCGGCGACCGGGCGCCCGCCCGCCTCCCCCGCGCCCCCCCCGGCCTCGGCGCCCGGCCGGGACCGCCCCTCCGGCGCCCGCCCGATTTTTTCCCACTTGACACGAGGAGCAAGCCATCGGTAAACTGACCGTTCGCCTTACGGGGCATCTCGGTTCTTTTTCAACGAGGCAGAGCGAGCTCAGTCGAGCGAGCGAACTCAAATCTATTCGAACATCAACAGGTCGAACTCGGCGACGCCAGCGGAGCGCCTTCCGGCGCGACGCAGCGGACGCGGGCAGCGGACCCGGACCTCCGGCTCTCGCCGGAGAACTCCGGGCCGGAATCTCCGGTCGGGCCTTCGGGCCGGACCGACGGACCTTCACACCGCCGGACCTCCATCCCCTCCGGGGGGCGGGGCCGGTCCCGGAGTGCGCCTTTTCCGGTCCTCCCTCCCGCTCCGACGCGGTGTCGCATCTCGTTTTTCCGGGGTCTTTCGAGACTCCGGATGTTTCAACTGGAGAGTTTGATCCTGGCTCAGAATCAACGCTGGCGGCGTGCC